>CAYWNK010000126.1:0-17387 GCA_964459495.1 uncultured Planctomycetaceae bacterium | reverse complement strand
CCCCCAATCCCCCTCACCCTCGGCGGAACAACATCAGGGCCAGGTCATCCGGCTTGCCCGGGCGGCCCTTCTGGTATTCGGTCATGCGGCTGGTTGCCAAGTTGCCGAGTTCCTGCGTCGCGGCTCGCATGCCGCCGCGGCGGGCTCCGTCGAGGATCTCGGCTTCCCAGAGGTTGTCGGAAAGGCCGTCGCTGCAGAGGAGGAGCGTGTCCTTGGCGGCCATGGGGCAGGCGGGGCCTACGGTTACGTGCATGGCTGCACCACCTAGGGCGTTGTAGACCACGTGGCGCTCGTCATGGAAGAGGGCCTCGGCTTCGGTCAGAAAGCCAGCCTCTTGTCCGTAGGCCGTGGGAGCGTGGGAGAGGCTGCGGTAGCCCACTCGGCCGCGCTGGCCGACGAGATAGATGTTCGAGTCTCCCGCATGGAGTGCCCGCATGGTGACGTCCTCACCGACCCGTTCGAGGAGGGCGCAGGCGAGGGTCGTGCCGGCACCCAGGCGTAGATCGATCACCGCCTGGTTGGCCTGGACGATCGCCTCCAACAAGACCGACATGGGCGCTCCATCCCCAGGGAATGCAGCGGCCAAACAGATCAGCGCCTCCCGCGAGGCGTGCTCACCGGCGGCGTGGCCGCCGATGCCGTCGGCGACGGCCAGGAGCACCGCGTCTCCCGCGTCCACCAGCAGGCAAGAGTCCTCGTTGATGGCCTTGCCGGGGCCCCGCCGACTCACCAAGGTCAGGCTGCCCAGAGAGGTACTGACCTCGTCGGGCTCGTCGAAATCCGCATCGCACCAGATCTGGGCGACTCCGGTCACCTGGCACTCCCTGGTGGGATAGGAGGCCTCGCCGCCCGGAAGGCACGCAGCAGTTCGGCCGCGTTCTTGTAGCGCTGGCGCTCATCGACCTCGGTGGCCTTGGCGATGACTTTCAGGATGGCCGGGTTGCCGCGGCGCAGGGCGCGCTCGTGTCTAGGGTAGGGCCATTCGAAGGGCCACTCGGGGACGCGGCCCGTGAGCATGCGATAGAGCACGAGCCCCGCAGCGAATACGTCCGAGCGCAGGCTCGGCTTGCCGAGTGCCTGCTCGGGGGCGAGGTAGCCGACGGTGCCTGAACCCGAAGCGAGGCCGGCCCGCCGCGCGACCCTGGCAAGGCCGAAGTCGGCGAGCCTCAGCCGGCCGTCCGCGAAGAGGAGCACGTTTTCCGGCTTCACATCGCAGTGGATGATGCGCCTGCGGTGAGCGTAGGCCAGGGCATCCAGTAGCTGGTCGGCCATCGAGAAGAGCTGGTTCGTGCCCACGCGCCGCGCGAGCCGCTCCTCGAGGTTCTCGACCGCCAGCGGCGTGATAACCACGAAGTGGCCGTCCACCGTTCCGGCCGTCTTGATCGGCAAGATGTTGGGATGGTCGAGCTGAGCGACCATGCGGACCTCGTTGCGAAAGGCGGTCTGTGTTGCCTTGTCCGCGAGGTGGGCATGGGGGAGCTTGAGAGCCACCCGGATTCCCTCGACCGTGTCGTAGGCACGGTAAACCTCCGCAAATCCACCCTCCGCCAGTCGCGCTTCGATGCGGTACTGACCGAGGCGCTGGCGGGCCTTCAAGCGTCGCTGGGTGGGGCTCATCGCGGGCCCTCCGCCCGCGAGCGGCGCAGCCAATACATCAGGGGCAGCGCAGCGAATGCATCGAGTAGACGTCCGCCGTCCAGGAGCGCTTCAACCTCGCCGCGCTCAAAGACGCGCACCACGATTTGCTCCGAAGGATCGAGATCCCCGGCACCGGTACGCACGCAGCCGGTGGCCACGAATGCATGGGCGTAGTGGGAGCTGATGCCGCCGGTTGGATAGAACCCGGGCAAGGCCTCGAGGTCTCCAGCTGTGTGGCCGGTCTCCTCATAGAGCTCACGGATGGCGGCGGCTTGGGGTGTCTCGCCTTCGTTGATCCGGCCCGCGGGAAGCTCCCACTGGGTCCGGCCGGTGGGGTAGCGATACTGGCCAATCATCACGACCCGTCCGTCCTCGAGGACAGGCACTACGCTGACCGCAGGCCCGATCTCAAAGACGTGGTACTCCTGCAGCGTTCCCCCGGGGAGAACAACCTCGTCCCGCCGCAGGCTGCACCAGGGGCTTTCGTAGACGTGTCGCGATTCGTGCACCCCGAAGGGCGGGAAAGGTACCGGGTCGTCGGGGACAGCCTGTGCCCCCGAGCTGGGATCAGCGCCCATCAATGGGACGTCGAATCAGGCAGGAGGGCGCGCCAGTCGCGGCGTTGGGCGGGCGCGCGGCCGGCCTGGCGCTCGAGCAACGAGGGGCCCACACGCAGGTTCGTCGTCGCTGTCTCCGCCAAAGTGCGCATGCATGCCTCCGCGATGGACTCGGCGTCCAGGTGGTGGTAGCGGTAGACGTCGGCAGGCTTGCCGCACTTGCTGAACTTGCGGATGGCAAGGGTGCGCTGGGGGACGCCTAGGATCGAGCCCGCGTTGTCGACCAGGCCGGCCTCGCCGTCGCAGACCGCGACGATGGGCACCCGCCGTGCAGCCACGCTGACCAGCCCTGCATCGGAGCCTTCGGCTCCTGCCACCGCAAACAGGTCGCCGGAGAACCCGAGGGTTTCGGTCAGGTGCGTGTAGTCGTCCTGCTCGCCGAGGATGCCGAGCAGGAGCTCCGGCGAGCTGATCACGGTCACATCGCAGAAGATGCCTCGCTCGAGCAGGGCATCCGAGGCCTCGACGGCCTCCGGGGTCAAGGCGCCCATCACAATGAGCTGAACGACGTTGTCGCCAGGCTCGTAGCCCGCGTAGCCGGCGTAGTGCACGAGGCGCCAAGCCCCGCGGAGGCAGTGCTCGCGGATGCGGGCTTCAAGCGCCCCGTCGGCCAGGGCCGGCAGGCTGGACTCGTCCACGGCTGAGCCCCAGTCGTCACCAGCCCCAGCGGGTTTCAGTGCGTCGGTGGGGGGGCTGGCTTTGGACGCAACCTGGGCCCGCACGCGATCCAGCATCAGAGCCTGGGGAAGCTCCCGCGTCACGCCGCGGATGAGCACGCCGCTGCGGCCTGCGTTGTCCCCGCGGACCTGGCGCGCCAGTGCATCGGAGAGAACCCAGTCCACCTCGCGCGCGAACGCGGGCTCCCAGGTAATCAGATTCGGCATCTGGATGTCGGACTTCCAGGAATGCTGGGCACCTTCCGGGGATAGCGTCA
Source organism: uncultured Planctomycetaceae bacterium (assembly GCA_964459495.1). GTDB lineage: Bacteria > Planctomycetota > UBA1135 > UBA1135 > CAYWNK01. Next base: position 14,198 of record CAYWNK010000126.1, on the reverse strand, counting down.
CGCCCGATGGCGTACCGAGGATGACGAACTCGCCGCCCCAGTAGATGTTGTAGTAGAGCTGGTCGAGGGCGCGCTTCAAGAAGAAGTCGTACACCGTCATCACAGGGAACACGGGCAGACCCGTGTAGCGGCCCATCATCCCGAAGGAACCCACCGCGCACATGGCGTTGGCTTCGGCGATCTCAAAGCGGATGTGGCGGGTGCTGGACTGCTGGGTGGCGGCCATCTCGGGGTGCTTGTATTCGATTCCAAGCTTGTCCTCGAGCTCCGGGTCGGGCGCCTCGATCCCGTAGACACGCTTGTTCATCGCGCCCGAGATGTTGGTCGATGAGCCCACGTCCGGGGACATGGTCAGGAAGTACTCCGCCGGAACAGCCCAGGCCTGCTCCTCAGGGCTGAGGGGGCTCTGGTCGGAGCCTTCCGTCGCGTTCGAGCCGATGCGCACCAGCTTGGCCGCCAGCTGGCCCCAGGCCCACTGGGTGTGGGCGTAGCGCATCATCGAGAGGTTGATCCCGAGACTTTCGGGCAGCTCGCCCTGTTCCTCAAGCGACGCGGAGAGCTTGGCCCTGTTGCGCTCGACGAGCGCCCGCTGCTGGTCCTGACCGTCGCGCATCTCGTCCCGTCGCGCGGCCAGGAACGCCGCCTCGGGGCTATCCTCGGGGAACCAGGAGAAGGGCGTCTCAAGGCTGAGCCCGCAGCGCTCCAGGACCTCTTCCACCTCGGCCTTCTTGGGCAGGGTCGAGTGATTGGCGGGGTCGGCCAGGCAGCTCAGGCCCCAGCCCTTCATCGTGTGCACGACGAGCATGTAGGGCTCATCGGGATCCTGCTTGGAAGCCTGCAGCGCAGCCTTGATCGTCTCGTAGCAGTGGCCGCCCATGTCGAGGAGCACCTTGACGATGTCATCTCCCTGGAGCGCCTCAAGGGCAGGTTCGCAGGCGGGCACGGCGCGCTTGCAGGCCGCCGCGATCGCCTTCGGGTCCCGCTTGAGCGCGAGCATCTGGAACTCGTAGTCGGTTAGCCCGCCCTCGAAGACTTCCCTCAGGGCCTTGCCGCCCTTGCCTGCGAATGCAGCCTCGCGCAGCTTGCCGTGGCGCACTTGAATTGTGCGCCAGCCGTTGGCGATCGCCGTCTGCTCGATGCGGTCGCAGTCGTGCAGCTCGAGGCCGGCCTCGTTGTTGATGCGCGTGCCGTCGAGGTTTTGGCGGTTGTAGTCGACGATCCAGGTGACGTTGCCCAGCTGGCGCTCGGCAAAGTCGGGCATCGCCTCGAAGAGGGAACCCTCCCGGAACTCCGAGTCGCCCATCAGGCTCCAGAAGTGGGCCTTCTCGGGCACCTCCCAGCCGTGGTCTTCGGCGTAGCGGTATGCCAGGGCCAGGTAGCCCGAGGACACCGGCGGAATCCCAACGGTTCCGGACGGCAGGAAGTGGAAGTTGTCCGGATCGCTCGCGGCGTGGTAGCTCTGGAAGGTGTGGGGGCGATCCTCGCGCGGGAACTCGCGCAGCATCTCCATCGCCTTGCCGGACTCTTCCTCGCTGAACCAGCCCATGCCATCGGAGCCGGCGAACCAGTCGACCTTGTCGTTGTGACGGAACAGCTGAAGCAGGTTGTGCAGGGCGTGATCCACCGGGGAGGTGTGCGGTTTGCAGCACACGAAGTCGCCGGGATCGCGCACCTCGAGGTGCAGCGCGCTCAGGATGTGCAGCGAGCTGGCGCAGCTCGCCGGGTGACCGCCGACCTTGGGGTCGCCCTTGTCCTTGGTCTTGCGATTGTTCGCCAGGTGAATCATGGCCACCGCCTGGGCAAAGGCGCGGTAAGCGATGCGATCCTGGACGGAGCTTTGGGGTGTTGTGGGGGTGGACTCGGTGATCATGCTGGCTGGCTCGGGCTGCACGCGAGGGAATGCGTGAGGGGTCCAGTGTATCGAGCGGACCGGCTGCGCGGCGCCCCTGGGCGGGAAGAAGACGAGCCAGAATCTTCCCTGGGGATTCCCATGAGAACGCCGGACCGGCTGCCGAGCGCGGCCAGTCCGCCGTTCAGGCGCGCATCCGCAGGAGCGGTCCTGAGCTAGGACTTCGCGGTGGCGAGGGCGCTGGCGTAGAGCTGCCCGTAGGCCTCGAGCATGGCGGCGCGGGAGTAGCGCTCCTCCACCCTGGCGCGACCCCTCCGAGCGAGGTCGGCGCACAGGTCGGCGCTCGCCAGGAGCTTGTCGAGGCCTCGGGCGAGCTCTCCCTCCACGTCCGCTGCGGATAGCTCGATGACAAGCTGCCGGGCGATCTCGGGCAGGGTGCCCGGCACGTCGCCCACGGCGGTGGCCACCAGGGGCACCCCCGCGGCCATGGCCTCGAGCTGGCTGACGGGCTGCTGCTCGGAGTCGGAGCTGATCACGAAGGCGTCCATCGCCCCATAGAGGACGGGCAGATCGCTGCGGTAGCCCAGGAAGTGGACCGATCCACCGGGCGGCCGGTGCTGGGTGGCCAGGGCCTGCAGCGCCGGGAGCTCATCGCCCACGCCCGCAATGACCAGGTGCACGGGGGCCTCGCCGGGCTGGAGTCGGGCGCAGGCGCGGATCAGCCGGTCGAAGCGCTTGACGGGATTCAGCCGGCCGACGGCACCGATCACGCGGGCGTGGGGGGGCAGCCCCAGCTCGGCCAGGAGGCCGTCGCTCGCCGCGCGCAGGGCGGACTTTTGGGCCGGGTGGAAGCGCTCGGTGTCGACCCCATTGGGGATCCAGTGAATCTGCTCCTCGGGCAGCCGCCACAGCACAGAGGCCATGCTGGCGAGCTTGGAGGACGGCACCGCGACCGCGCTAGCGCGCCGCAGGCCCAGGCGTCGGGCCCAGACGCGGCGTTCGATCGGGCGCTCAGCTTCGGCGGCGTGGAAGCCGTCCTCGTGGTGCACGTGGGCTGCCTGGCCGGTCATGCGCGCTGCGAGCACGGCGTCAAAGCTGCCCCAGTTGTAGGTGCAAAGCAGATCCGGCCGCCGCTCACGGAGGAGCCGGGCCAGCCCGCGGGCGGTGGCCAGGGGGCCGCGGCGGTGCGGCACATCAGCGCGCGCCAGCTCGACTTCGTCGGGCACCCAGGCCAGCGCTTCCCAAACCCCATCCAGCGCGACGAGGGTGTGCCGGTAGCGATCCCCAAACCCGCCCATCAGAGCCGCCGTGCGAGCCTGGGCACCGGCCGCTTCAAAGCTCGGGAAGACGTGCAGAAGGTGGGGCTGGGCGGAAGTGGGCATGGAGGGCGATTCAGCTTAGCGCCGGGGGTGCTCGGAATCCCAGGGCTTCACACGGCTTTGGCCCCAGCGTGCTTGGCTTGGGGCGAGGGCGCCGGTAGCCTGGCCGGATTCCTCGCACCGCATCCGGCTTCTTTCGGAGCGTGCCCCACACCCTCCATTCATGGTCATGCCGGACGAATTGACCCTCGGACTCACCTTTGACGACGTGCTGCTCGTGCCGCAGCACTCCGAGGTGTTGCCCAGCGACGTCTCCCTGACGACGCGCTTCAGCCGCAACGTCGAAGTCAACCTACCCGTGGCCTCCTCGGCCATGGACACGGTCACGGAATGGCGGATGGCGGTGGCCCTCGCCCGTGAGGGCGGGATCGGCATCATCCACCGCAATCTCTCCATCGAGGAGCAGGTCGCCCAGGTGGACAAGGTGAAGCGGTCGGCGAACGGGGTCATCCTCGACCCGGTGACCTTGCGTCCTGATGCCACCTTGCGGGAAGCGCGTGAGATCATGCGCACCAAGAGCATCTCGGGGCTTCCCGTGCTCGACGGGGACCGGCTGGTGGGAATTCTCACGCGCCGGGACTGTTCCTTCAGCGAGGAAGACGACGTTCTGGTCTCCTCGGTGATGACCTCCGAGGACCTGGTTACGGCGCCGCCGGACACCACCCTCCAGGAAGCGCGCGTCCTGCTGCACCGCAACAAGGTGGAGAAGCTCATCATCGTCGACGCGAACCGGGCCCTCAAAGGTCTGATCACGATGAAGGACCTGGAGATGCTCGGGGCCTACCCCCAGTCCGCCTTCGACCCCCGGGGGCGACTGCGCGTGGGGGCTGCGGTGGGCGTGCGCGACTACGAGCGCTGCGCCGGTCTGGAGGAAGCCGGCGTGGACGTGATCGTCGTCGACACGGCCCATGGCCACACCGACGGGGTGATCCAGTCGGTGCGGGAGCTGAAGAAACGCCTCGACGTCGACGTGGTGGCGGGCAACGTGGCCACCGCCCAAGCGGCGCGGGCGCTCGTCGATGCGGGAGTGGACGGCGTCAAGGTCGGGATCGGGCCAGGTTCGATCTGCACCACTCGGATCGTCGCCGGCATCGGGGTTCCGCAGTTCACCGCTGTCCGTGACGTGGCCGTGGAGCTCGAGGGCAGCGGAGTGCCGGTGATCGCAGACGGCGGCATCCGCTATTCCGGCGACATCACCAAGGCCCTGGGCGCGGGAGCCTCCTGCACGATGGTCGGCAGCCTCTTTGCCGGTCTGGACGAGAGCCCGGGCGAGACGTTCATCAGCCAGGGCCGGACCTACAAGTCCGTGCGCGGCATGGGCTCGCTTGGCGCCATGCAGCGAGGCTCGAAGGAACGCTACCGCCAGGGTGACGTCGATGACGTGAACAAGCTCGTCCCCGAGGGCATCGAAGGCCGGGTGGCCTACCGCGGCCGCCTGTCTCCGTTCGTCTACCAAATCTCGGGCGGCGTGCGCGCCGGTCTGGGCTACTGCGGGGCCAAGAACATTCCAAGTCTCTGGGAGCGCGCCAAATTCATGCGCATCACGCCTGCCGGCGTCCGGGAGAGTCACCCCCACGACGTCACGATCACCAAGGAATCCAGCAACTACGCCCCCGAATGAGCCAGCACGCACGAGGCATTCTGATCGTCGACCTGGGTACGCAGTACGCCCAGCTCATCGCGCGCCGGGTGCGCGAAGCAGGGGCGTGGTGCGAGATCCACCCCGCCTCCAAGGCCCTGGCCGGAGCGTCTGAAATGGACCTGGGCGGGGTCATTCTGTCCGGCGGTCCAGCCTCGGTGTACGCGGCCGATGCGCCCGATGTACCGGCGGAGCTGCTCGAGCTCGGCGTGCCGGTGCTGGGCATTTGCTACGGCATGCAGTGGATGTGTCGGACCCTCGGAGGAGAGGTCGTGGGCAGCGGCGAACGCGAGTTCGGCCGCGCGCAGATCGACGTCACCAGCGCCGAGGGGCTCTTCGAGGGCATGCCGGGCCGCAGCACGGTCTGGATGAGTCACGGGGACCGTGTGGAGAAGCTGCCGGACGGTTTTGCTCGCGTGGCCTCATCGGAGACCTGCCCGGAAGCCGCCGTAGCCGACGTCGCGCGCAATCTGTGGGGCGTGCAATTCCACCCGGAGGTCAGCCACACCGAGCTCGGCTCGACGCTCATCGCCAACTTCGTTCACAAGGTTTGTGAGATGCCGGGCGACTGGCAGGCGGATTCGATCGCCGACAGGGAGATCGCCAAGGTCAAGAAGATCGTTGGCGAGACCGGCGAAGTGATCCTGGGCCTGTCTGGCGGCGTGGACAGCGCGGTCGCCGCGATGATCGTGCACAAGGCGATCGGCAAGCGGCTGCACTGTATTTTTGTCGACAACGGGCTGCTGCGCAAAGGTGAGCGGACCGTGGTCGAGGAGGCCTTTGCCGAGCACCTCGGCATGGACCTGACCACCGTCGACGCCGCTGAGCGTTTCGTGTCGAAGCTGGCCGGGGTTACCGACCCCGAGATCAAACGCAAGCGCATCGGCCACGAGTTCATCGACATCTTCCGCGAGGAAGCGGCGCGCTTCCAAAACGCCTCGTTCCTGGGGCAGGGCACCCTGTACCCGGATGTGATCGAGTCGGTGGCCGCCCATGGCGGCACAACGGCGGTGATCAAGTCCCACCACAACGTCGGCGGCCTGCCCGACGACATGGACATGACCCTCGTCGAGCCCCTGCGCGAGCTGTTCAAGGACGAGGTACGGGCGGTCGGTCGCCACCTGGGCCTCGACGATCGTATCCTGCACCGTCAGCCCTTCCCCGGGCCGGGACTGGCCGTGCGCATCGTGGGGGAGGTCACTCCGGAGCGCCTGGCGATTCTGCGCGAGGCCGACCACATCACGACCACCGAGATGGAGGCCGCCGGGGCACACACGCACCTGTGGCAGTACTTCGCGGTGCTGCTGCCTGTCCGTTCGGTTGGGGTGATGGGGGATGCGCGCACCTACGAGGACGCCTGCGCCCTGCGCCTGGTGGAGTCGGTCGACGGGATGACAGCGGACTGGGCCTACCCGCCGCGCGAGGTGCTGCAGCGCATCTCGACGCGCATCATCAACGAGGTCCAGGGCATCAACCGGGTCGTGCTCGACGTGTCGAGCAAGCCGCCCAGCACGATCGAGTGGGAGTGAGGCCGTGGGCCCTGCTTGGGCGAGCTTGAGGGCACTTGCGCACCTCGCTGCTCTCGCGGCGATCGTGCGCGTGCTGGGCTCGTTGCCGTCGGTCTTGGGGCGGACGCTGGGACCTTGGTTGGCGGACGCTTCGCCGGTCTACTTCGCGCTGCCGCTGCTCGCGGTCTTGCCCTTGGGTGGACGCCTGCGTTGGCTCGCGCCGCTGTTGGCGGCCGGCGCGGTTCTGCTGGCAGAGGAGCCCCTGGCCCTGCGCAGGCAGGTGCTGCTGGTTGCTGCGCTCAGTCTGTACGTAGCGATTGGTGACGGGCTGCTGCGCCGCTTGGGCGGAGTGGAGCGGGTGCCGGACTCACGGCCAGGGCTCGGGCGTAGTTGCGCGGCGGCCCTTCTTTGGGCGCTGGTTGCCGCGGGGGCCGCCGGGCTTTCCGGGCGCAGGCCGACGGGGGGGCTGGCTGAACCCTTCGACGCGCGCGGCCGTGCCAACTTGCTTCTGATCACGCTCGACACCTTCCGACCGGACCTATTGGAGGCCTTTGGGTCGACGGGCGACGGGACGCCCCATCTGGACCGCTTCGTGCGGGAGGGTACTCGGATTGGGCATGCGATTGCGCCCGCGCCCCACACCCATCCGTCGATGGCCACGATTCTCACGGGGCTGGTTCCCGGGGCCCACGGCTCGGTCGTGGGGCGGCCGCACCTGGATCCTTCCCTGTCGACGCTCGCCGAGCATCTGCGCCGCTGCGGCTACCGGACGGCGGGTTTCTTCGAGAATCCCTGGATGACGAGGGAATTCGGCTTCGACCAGGGCTTCGAGACCTTCGTGGGCGGCGTGTCGGGCCGGGATCCGGCGAGCGCGGCGGTGGATTGGCTCGAGGAATCGGCGGCCGCCGCGGACGGTTCCGCTGAGCGCTTCTACTGCCACATCCACCTCTTTGGGGCCCACGGACCCTATGAGCCGCGCTCGCCCTGGATCGATCGCTGGAGCCCGGGCTACGACGGGCCCTACGGGCGGATTTCCAACGAGCAACTGCAGGCTGCCGAACTAGCCGGCGCCGTGAACTTTGCCGACGAGGACAAACAGCGCATTGTCGCGCTTTACAGGAGCGAGGCGGCGGCCGTGGATGCTGAGGTGGGGCGCGTGCTCGCCTGCCTGGATCGGCTAGAGATCGACCGGGACACCCTGGTCGTCGTCACAGCGGACCACGGTGAGGAACTCTTCGACCACGGCGGCCTGCACCACGGGCATACGCTGCACGCGGAACTACTCAGCGTGCCGCTGATCCTGCGCTGGCCTGGACGGCTGAGGGCGAACCATCTTGTGCGCGGCCCCATCGGGCTCGTCGACCTCGCCCCGACGGTGCTCGATCTTTTGGGCCTGCCCAAGTTCGCGCCGCAGCCGGGCTGCGGCTCGACCAGGCTGCCTTGGCTCACCGGCGAGGAAGAATGGAGCACCCTTCCTCCGGTCGCTTCTAGACGCTTTCTGCTGCGCGGTCAGCACCTGGCAGCCTACGTGCGCCAGCCCTGGAAGCTGATCGTCCGCTGGCCCGTTGACCCGGACGCACCCTGGCGCCCCTTCGACCCGGGCCAGGATGGCGGTCCCCAGGCGCAGCTCTTCCATCTACCAGATGACTCAGTCGAGCAGAGTGAGCTGGCTGGCCTGGAGCCGGATGTTCTGGCCCGAATGATCGACGAATGGCAAAGCTCCCAGCTGCAGGGGGCCTGGACGCCGGCTGGGGAGCGAACCGTTTCGAAGGATCAGCTGGAAGCTCTCCGCGGCTTGGGTTACGCGGAAGTGCTTGAGGGGCGTTGAAAGCGGAGCCCCGTACCTAGTCCCGATTGGCGTCCTGGATGGCTCATCGTAGGGCTTCTGGATTCGGAGCCAGCTCGATGGTACGCGGAGCCAGGTGTTCGTCGATCGTCACATCGGGCTGACCCTGAGCGGTACGGATCGATGAGCGGCCTCCATTCCGTCGCTCGTCGGAGAGGAGCCAGAGAACGTCGCCGGCCGTCGCCGCATCAGACGCCAAGCGCCGAGCCAGTCCGCGTACCCAGTCCGCGTGCGAGATTTGGGCGTCCAGGTCCCAGGTCTGGGGGTCATTTCCAGCCACCAGACTCCGTTCCATGCACACGGAGCCCGACCGGATTCAGCGATTCGCTGAGATTCGTAAGTCTCTTAGAATCCAGGGGACTGCGCCAGGCTGGCTCCGTGCCGAGCATCGCGGCCGCATATTCTGCCAGAGAACAGCAGCGAACCCGTCACGCTTGACCAGGCCCATCGAATGGTCCAAGAACCAAGCTCCCGCTTCCCCGGATTCCAATCGTCAGCATGATCTCCTCCCAAGCCCTGTCATCGTCCAAGGCCCTGCTCCTGGGCTGCCTGCCCCTGCTGTTTGCCTGCAGCGCCGGGTCCCCTGGCCAGGCATCGACCCCATCGGAGAGCGAGAGCGCCCCGGGGACCGAAATGGCCGCCAAGGCCGAACAGATGGAAACTCCCATGCCCTCCGAAACCGGACTCCCCCCGATCCTGAGCCTTCCCGCTGAGCCAAAGGCGGCCCTCGTTGCCCTGCGCAAGGCCTCCGAGGAGGGTCCCGTGCTCGTGTTCAAGCACAGTCCCATCTGTCCCATCAGCGCCGCCGCCAACGACCGTTTCCACGGTTGGCTCGGTGATGTGGATCCCGAGGCGGGCGTCCGTTACGCCCACATCGACGTCATCGCGGAGAAGCCCTTGGCCCGGGGATTGGTCGCCGAACTGGGCGTGAAGCACGAGTCCCCCCAGGCCCTGCTCTTCGTCGACGGGGAGCTCGAGTGGCACGACAGCCACGGGGCGATCACCTCCGAAGCCATCGAGGCCCACCTGCCCGAGTGAAGGGTGAACGCGGCGGCCGAACCGGCGGCTAGCGTTCGACAGGGTGTAGAAGAGCGGGAGACGGTGAGCCTGTGATGCCAGGCCCACCGTTTCGCCGTGTCGAAGGGACGGCCCCGTCGTCTCGGGTTTCAGCCAGGCTCAGTGTCGCTCAGAGACGCTCAGGGCCGCTCGGAAACTTCCGGGGAGTCCCTGGGGCTAGGGCTTCGGTCGGCGTGGCGGAGGGCTTGTCCCCAAATCCAGTGCGGAGCAACGATACGGCGGTCCAAAGAACGATCAGGACCACGAGCCAGCGCAGGGTGTCGAGGGGCAAGGACTTGACCACCAGTACGGCCAAGAGCACCCCGGGAATGCCCCCTAGGGTGAGGCCCATGCTTGGCCGCAGTGCGCAGCCGCGGTCCCGCAAGAAGCGCGCGCTTGCGACGGGCATGAGAAAGGCGCAGGAGCCCATCATGATGGGGAAGGCGGCGATGGGATTCATGCCCAGAAGGCTCACGAGCACCATGCACGGTGCGTATAGACCAACGCCAATGGTCATCAGCGCGCCCAAAACGGCGATGCCCAGACAGGCAAGTCCCAGCTGGATTCCGCCGAGCGACAGGGCGTCGGAGCCCGCCGGTTTCCCAAGGGCTTGAAAGCCGCCTAGGAACAGGGCGGCGACGAGCAGCGCCGCGCCCATGCCGATTTGGACGTGCTTGGACTGCATCCCGCTGACCCAGCCTGCCCCGAGCCAAGCCCCGCCCGTGGAGGCCCCGATCATGCTGAGCAACGTGATCGGTTCGATGTCCACGCTTTGGATGAAGAGCAGGCCCATCAGCATCACGGGGAGAGTGTGTCCCACGTTCATCGTGCCGGGAATCAGCCGGTCGGGGACCATTCGCGAGGCGCGAAACCAAGCGGTGGTCGGCGCAAAGTTCCCGATCCCCAGTGCGTCGAAGAAGTTGGTCACGAGCCCGACCAACATCTGATGCGGGCTTGGCATCCAATGGCCACCGGGCTGTTGGTGGCTAGCACGGCGCTGGGCCCGGGCGAAACCGAAGCCATACCCGGCCGCTAGCAGGACCAAGGCCACGATGAGCGGAGTCTTCATCACAGGCCAGAGTACAGCCACGGGGCGCGCGCTGCCGCTCCCGTCTCCTTCGGGAGGGCAGCGAGGGTTCTAAGGCCCGGCTGCGCGGCTAGGGGCGCTGGGCAGTGGAGTCAAACACGCGGACGGCTTGCCAGTTGCCCTGGTTCTCCTCGATGAACGCCAGGTGCTCCTGCGTAGCCTGGTAGGCGTCATGGGCCTCCTTGGATTCGAAGCACACGCTCAAGGAAACATCGAAGTCTAGGTCGTTGACCTCTCTCTGGTGGCTCCGCTCACGGCGTCCCGTAGCAAAGAACACGACGCCAGCGTGGGGCGCCAGGTGCCGAAGTGCGGAGTCCATGAGCCCTTCAGCGGCGGAGGTGGAAGGGTCTTTCAATCGGAAGTAGACGTCGTGCATGAGGAGAGCCATGGGGGAATGCTACCGCACGCGATGCGCTCCCATTCCGATGGATATCCGGCGATCGGTGGCCCCGGCAGTGTTGTTCGAAGGGCCTAGAGGTCCACCGCCTTGACCTGGCCTGAGACCAAGGTGAGCGGAGCACGGGTCGTCTCTTCGCCATCTGTAGACAGCACGAGCGTGTAGTCGCCGGGGGGGAGCCGGTACACCGGTGAGCGCCGACCGGTAAACAGGCCCCGGCGTGTTCGGAAGAGCCCTTGGCCCTCGATCTGCAGCATCCCTACCTCCTCTCCATCGTCGTCTAGGACGTTTAAGGCGTGGGGGCCTTCATCGGTCGCTTCGACGAAGAAGGCTGCGCTCCGGGGCAGCTCGATGCGAATTTCGCTTGGATCGTCGAATGCGTCGACGTCCAGCATGGTGAAGTCGTATTCGGCGCCGCCGTAAACGCTGAGACGTAGACCGCCGGGCTGGACGGGGGCGAAGCGGAAGGTGCCGTCAAGCTCGGTCAGGACAGAGGAACCCAAGGCCGTGATTTCGGGCAGATCGGCTCCCGCATCGCCAGCCAGCGTGCGATCCACCGACAATCGCAGCCGGGGGATGGGTTGGTTCTGGTCGTCGACAATGACTCCCATCAACTCGACGGGTTCCGAGGCCGACGGAAGCCGCAGCAGGACTCCTTTGGAGCCGGCTTCGATCCAAGCGCTGCGTCCGATGCGCAGGTCGCTCTTGCTTTCCAGACCAATGCGATACCGCCGTGGCTGCAGGCCTTGAATTACAAAGCGCCCCTCTCCGTCGGTTTCCGTTCCCAGGTCGCCTCCCGCCATCACGGCTTCGACCGGAACCACCATGGTTTGCAAGCGATCGGGGCCGAGGGGAACCGCACCAAACACCTCGGGGTCCAGCAGGGACAAATGAACGCCAGGCACCGGAGCGTCATCCCCATCGAGGACCCGGCCGGCAATCGTCAGGGCCGGTTGACCCAGGCGAAGCACAATGAACTCCGGCCAGTCTTCGCCCTCCTCTCTCACCAGCACCGCCGGCGCCAGACCGCGGACGACAGCGCGCAGGGTGGTACCGGGCTCGCCGGCAGTGTTCAGCTGGAAGCGCCCGTCCGCTTGGCTCTGGGCCGAACCGAACCCCAAGGAGACGAAAGCCCCTGGGACCGGGGAGTCCGCTCCGTCCAGGACGCGACCAACCAGGATGTCCGCAGCATCCGCCAGATCGCCAAGGCGAATCTCCACGCGCTGGTCGCCGGCCTGGGGCACGGAGAGGCTTGCCTCCATGTGCTCCACGTGGTTTGCGCTCAGGATGCCCCCTGGCAGCTCGGGAACGAGATCCATGTGGAAGACCCCACCGGGTCCGCTCTCGGCAAGCCACTGCAGGCGGGACCCACGGTCCAAGGGCCGGTCGAGCAGGGTGCGTGGGTCGACCGTCGACAGGTAGCTGACCTTTGCTCCGACGACCGGCTGGCCGTCGGCAGCGGTGACGATGCCGTGCACCGAGCGCGGTGGGGCGACCACGATGGTCGGAGATGCGCTGGAGCCTACCGGCTGGACGGTCCCATCGATCAGGGTGATGGCAGTCGGGGACCGCACAAAGAGGAACGCCGCTTCGAACTGTTGCACAAACTCGAGCACGCCTTGGGAGTTGGTGGCACCCAGGGCCTGGGCCTGTTCACGTGGTTGGTCAGGCTGGATACGGAGGACCGTGGCCCCGGGCACGGGCTCTCCCTGAAGATCGATGACCAGCGCACGAACCCGGATTTCGTTCGGCGCCTCGGGGGGCGGAGGGTCTGTTTCGGCCTCCTGAGCATGGATGCCAACAAGGCCCGTGCGCGGGGCCTCGCTGTGGGGGCCAGTCTGTTCCTCGGCGCTTGGTGCCAGCTCGGCGGCAGCGAGCCGGGGCGAAGACAAGGCTCCTGGAGCCAGTGGATCCGTGTTGTCTGCGCTATTCCATAGCTGGATTCCGCACAGGACCAGGACCAGGGTGAGGGCTCCGAAGAGAACGGCTTTCTGAGTGCTCATCACTACGATGGAGGGCCAGGGCCCGGGGAGGGGGGGCGAAGGGGGCAAAGGCAGTCCACTTGCCGCAGGTTCCGCCAGCCGCAGCGCCCCTTGGGCCGCAAGGGGCAGGAGTGCACGCTGCCAGCCAGCACCGTCCGAATGGTCATGCCCCAGGCGGGAAGCCAAGACCTGCTCGAGTTGAGCCCGTGCCCGCGCGAGTCTGGATTTGACCGTCGCCGGTGACAGCCCCTGCCGCGTGGCGATTTCCGCGGGGCTCAGGTCCTCGAAGTAGCGACGCAAGATGGTCGTCCGGTAGGGCTCGACCAAGTCCATCACAGCATCGACCACGAGTCGCTGGGTTGCAACGGACTCGAGCAGGGAGGCAGGCGAGGGCGACTCCACCGGAGCATCCGCCAGCTTCTCTAGCTCACGGCGTAGTGCCTGCCGGCGACCGGCCATATGCAGCTGGTTGCGCACGACGGCACTCAGCCAGGCTCGCAGAGACTTGCTGCGGTGGGGGGGGCGCTGGATTCCCGCCAGGATCGCCTCCTGGGAGATGTCCTGGGCCAAGTCCGCATCCGCGCACAGTCGATAGGCCAGCCGTTGAACCCAGGCGAACTGGGCGAGTAGGGCTTCGGTGGAATGGGTCTCGGGGCGACTCATGGTTCACCCCCACCGTTGCGCGCGGACCGTCAGAGGATGCGGGAATCCTGGAGAAAGTCCGCGTCTCGCACGCCCTGCGGGCCGCGCCCCTGGGCTAGGGCAGCACCAACGCGTCGACGCCGCCTCTCAACGACAAGGTGCCTTTGATCTCGAGCGGCTGCGAGCCCGCGCAGAAAGTGGCGTCTTCGCGGCGATGGAGGGGCTCAAAGGGAATCGCGCCCATGTCGGCCACACTACCGCCCGTGACCTGGTCGGGAGCGTAGCCCCAGACCACCGAGTTCTTCAAAGAGGAATTGGCACCGCCGCCACCGAACTCACCGAACAAGCCAGCGGCCAGGCTATGGGCTACCTTGCAGCGGTCGAGGGTGCAGCCATATACGCCGCCGCCGATGCCGGCGATGTTGCCCCGGACAATGCAGCGGGTCAGAACCGCGAACGCTGCGCCGCCGCCGAAGACACCGAACTCATCGCTGGTGCTGTTCCCCTCGATCAGGCAGTCCACCGCCGTGCCCCCTCGGATTCCGCCCCCTCCGCCCTGGCCGGTGCTGTCGCGGACCGCGCAGTCGATCATGGTGAGACTGCCGCTCAGGACAGCGACGCTACCCCCACGGCCGGAGAAGCTATCGCGCACGACGACCGCTTCGAGGACAGGGGCTGCCCCGCCACAGCCGTCACTGCCCGCTGGGGATCTGCGCCCTGCAGATTCTCCCACGCGCTCGCTGCCCGGAATAGAACCGGCCCGGCTCCCAGAGAGAAAGGAGTCGGGCCGGGTGCCGGCCGCGGGGAATGGGG
>CAYWNK010000125.1:0-17406 GCA_964459495.1 uncultured Planctomycetaceae bacterium | reverse complement strand
GCCTCCGGATAAATCGCTTGCTCGTAGCGAGGCTCGGTCCCGCGCTCGGCGGGCAAGATCCACATCTGCAGGAAGTGCAGCGGAACGTCCGCAGAGCCGTTGAATTCCGAGTGGGTCAGCCCCCTGCCCGCCGACATCAGCTGCACCTCCCCGGCTCGCATGCTGGAGCCCATCCCCATGCTGTCCTTGTGTTCCAGCACGCCGTCTAGAACGTAGGAGACAATCTCCATGTCCTGGTGGCCGTGGGTCCCAAAACCACGACCGGCCGCCACCCGGTCCTGGTTGAGGACACGCAGCTCGCTGAACCCCATGAATCGAGGGTCGGAGTAGCCGGCAAAGGAGAAGGTGTGGAAGCTGTCCAGCCAGCCGTGATCGACGTGGCCACGTTCCTCGGAGCGTCGGATCTGAATCATGTCGTTGGCCCTGGCGTCCGCCGGAGGGGGTAGGCTCTAGCCCCCTATGAGAATGAATTCAACCGCAGCCCGCACCCGATGAGCACCCTACGGGAGGGCCGCATCGTGCGCGTCGATGCCAAGATCGTGCACGTGGACGTGGGCGACGAGATCATCCATGCCAGCCCCCGCGGCAGCCTGTTCGAGAAACTCGAGGGCCGCAAGAACCCCATCGCCGTAGGGGACCTCGTCAGGGTCTCCCTGGACGGAGATCCGGTCGCTGTCGAGGAGGTGCTGCCGCGCAAGAACTACCTCGGCCGGGTGGCCTCCGCCCACGACCCCCGCGAGCAAGTGCTCGTAGCCAACGTTGACCAGCTCTTCCTGATCGGCTCGGTGTCGAAGCCCGGGTTTTCCTCCAATCGCACCGACCGCATCTTGGCCGCCTGCCAATGGCACGAGATCCCCGCCGTCCTCGTTCTGAACAAGATGGACCTCGCGCGCGGCGACGAGATGCAACAGATCGCCGAGACCTACCGCGACATCCCCATCACCGTGCTTGAGACCTGCGCCAAAGACGGCCGCGGCCTCGACGGACTCATCGACCTCATGCGCGGTCGCGTCAGCGTCTTCTACGGCCCTTCCGGCGCGGGCAAGTCGACGCTACTCAACGCGATTCAGCCCGGGCTCAACATCAAGGAGGGCAAGGTCAGCGCCTACTGGAGTCAGGGCCGGCACACGACCTCATTCAGTCTGCTGCATCGCCTCGACATGGGTGGCTACGTCGTCGACACGCCCGGCATTCGCGTCTTTCGCCTCTACGACATCAAGACCAGTGAACTGCGGGACCTCTACCCGGACTTCGCCCCGTTCGCAGAGAACTGTCACTTCAAGAGCTGCAGCCACGATCACGAGCCCGACTGCGCGGTTGCCGACGCGGTGGAGACCGGCGACCTAGCCGCGACGCGCTACGCCAGCTACGTCGAACTCCTGGACGAGATGCAGCCGGACCTCGCGCCGGATCTCGGGGAACTGCTCGAGGAAGCCCCGGAGGACGAGCCCACTCCGCCCCAGTCCTAGCCATGCTGCGCCCCATCGCCTCCGCCCTGCTCGCGCTATCCCTCTCCGCCTGCCAGGCTCCGCTCGCCACTGGCCCTCCTGCCCTCAACAGGGCCCTGGACGAGCTCTACGCGGCCTTCGACTTCGACACTGACGGCGAAGCGGACTGGGGTGCGATGCGCGACCTGTTTCTGCCCGGCGCCACGTTTGTCGCCCCCGTGAACCCAGCGCGCCCTCCCAGCGGAGAAGACGCGGAGGCCTTCCTCAGCGGCTTCCAGGCCTGGAGCCGCACGGGCGAGTACAGCGAGTCGGGGCTCTACGAACGCATCCTCGAACGCTCGATTCACCACGCCGGGCACATCGCCCACGCCTGGGTTCGCTTCGAAGGCTATCTCCCCACGACCGGCGAAGTTCGTACGCGCGGCGTCGATAGCATCGCATTCGTGCGCGACGGCGAGCACTGGAAGGTGGTCTCGTTCTCCACACAGTACGACGCGGAGCCCTGAGCAGAGATCGCTAGTCAAATAGCCTGCCAGGGGTGCAGCCGACCTGGCGCTTGAACATGGCGATGAAGGAACTCGCGCTGTCGTATCCAACCGCCAGTGCGACCTGGGTCACGGACTCTCCCCCCGCGAGCCGGCGGAAAGCCTCCTGCAGGCGGGCCTGTTGGCGCCAGCGCCCGAAGGCCAGGCCGGTCTCGTCCACAAACAGGCGCTCGATCGTGCGGCGGCTCGCTCCCGATCCTTCTACCAGCTCTGCGATGGCGAGGTCGGCGCCGGCGTTCGCGACCACGCGATCCGCCACCTTCCGGGCTCGGGCATCGGCGGGCCATGGCAGTCCGAATGGCGCCCGGGCTTGGGCATCCAGTCGATCGCGGAGCACTACGGCGAGACTGTACTCAACGGGATCGGATCGGCTCAACATTCCCCGCTGCGCCACATGCAGGATCAATTCGCGGGCGAGCGGCTGCACCTCGAGCAGGACGCAGGTCGGGCCCCTGTCCAGCCCTAGGGAAGGGTGTAGGTAGATCGTACGCATGCGCGTGCGACCGATGCTGCGCACCCTGTGGGGCAGATGCGCAGGCACCCAGATTGCACGCTGCGGGGGCACGACCCAGCACGCGTCCTCCGTGCGCACCTCGAGAAGCCCCGAGCTCGCAAAGACCACCTGCTCCCAACCGTGGGTATGGGACTCGAAAGCGTGACCGGGCCGTAGTCCAACGGAAAGCGAGCGGACCAGGAAGTCCTCTTCGCCGTTTCGCCTCTGCGCCGTGCTTTCCATGCCGATCCGAGCTTACGCCATCCCGCCCCAGGGTCCTGGCAACGACTTTGGCAAGCTCTCTGGATTCGTTGGCAACATCGGATGAGCACGGTGCGGATCGAGCGCCTAGGTTGAATGGCACACGCCCCAACACCGATCCAGCATGACCAACGACGTTGTCCATTTCGCTATCCACGCCGACGACTGCCTCCGCGCCAAGCGCTTCTACGAGGAGGCGTTCAACTGGACCTTCGAGCCATGGGGACCTCCCGGTTTCTGGCTCATCAGGACGGGTCCGGACGCCATCCTGGGAGCGCTCCAGGAACGCCGGGAGCCCCTTTCGGGGGCCGGCTGCCGGGGCTTCGAGTGCACCATCGCCGTGGAGGACGTCTCCGCGATCCAGGCCAAGATCGAGGCCGCAGGGGGCACGATCACGATGCCGCCCATGGAACTGGAAACCGTAGGAACGCTTCTGATGTTCCTCGATACCGAGGGCAACACGGTCGGCGCGATGCAATACGAACCAGGCAAGCAGCCTGGACCTGCTCCCTCCGCTTCGCCTAGTTGAAGTCGTAGATGTACGACAGGCGCTGCTTGTTCAGAATCGCGTACGGCAGGTTGATGATCGACTGCAGCTCGGGATCGCCGTGATGCTTGAAGCCGCGTAGGTTCACGTCGCGCATGACGAAGAACCGGCGGGTGGCCGTATCCGAATTCTCGTAGGCGCGGGGGCGGATCTCGCCGCAAAGCTCAACGTTGAGGGCGCCGGTGTAAAACACCCGGACCTTTTGCAGGGAATCGGTTTGCTCCCGGGCCATCTCGGCCCGGGTGCCGTCACCCGCTTCGTCCAGGAACTCATGCGCCAGCAAGACCTGGTCCATGTTCATGTGCAGCAGCGGCGTCTTGATGCGATCCCTCGAATTGAGATCGATCAACGTCACATCGCGCACCTTGAGGAAGGTCCGCTCGTGCTCGTCCATCAACTTCGACAACCGGGCGTATTTCCCTTCGACCGTTCCCTTGATCAGGAATGCATCGGTAAGGAACAGGTCGGAGCAGAGGGTGAGCATGCGTTCAGGACGGGGTTGCATTTGCCGCGATGGACGCACGCACGGCCCCAACCAGGTAGAGCGAGCCCGTAACCAGGACCCACCCACCGACCGGAACCCGCAGCAGTGCCGCAGCGATCGCCGCCTGGGGCTCTGCGATAGCCAGGATCCTGAAGTTCCCCGGGGCCAATGCGGCAGCGAGGTCATCGCAGGAACGGTGGATACCGCTCGGCACAGACGTGCAAACAACCGTATCGACTCGACCATCCAGCGCCTTGAGGAACGATTGGACTGGTTTGCTCTCCGCCATTGCCAGCACCACCACAATCGGCCCCTGGAACCCCTCCGTGGCATTTTGGTCGTCTAGAACCGCCGTGAGACTCGATCCCACATGCGCGCCGTCCAGCAGCACCGGCGTGCCGTCGACGGAAAAATGTTCTTGGCGACCTGGAAGACTCCAACCCGCCCCGGGGCTGAGCAGTGCCGCGTCCAGTGGGCGCCCGGCTGCATCGAGCTCCCCGGCCGCACCGAGCAGTCCAAGGGCAGCACCGGCGAGCGAGCGGTTGGTCTCGACCAGGCTGCCGCTCGGAGGCACCAGGGTCAGGGGACAGTCGAGGTCCTGCGCCAACTTAGCGATGCGCGCACCCGCATTCTCCTCCGGCCCCCGGCTCTCGTCAGGCACGACACCGCACACCAGCGCCCGGCCTCGCCGCAGCACGCCTGCCTTCTCCGTGGCGATCGCCACGCGTGTCGAACCCAAAATCTCGGTGTGCTCCAAATCGATGCTGGTGAGGATCGCAAGCTCCCCGTCAGCGGCGTTGGTCGAGTCAAGCCGGCCCCCAAGCCCGACCTCAAGCACCGCCCACTCCACCCCCGCCTCGGCCATGCACCACAGGCCTGCAGCCGTCATGAGGTCGAACCAGGAGGCCTGACCGGCCTGGGTCCCGTCCTGCTCCGCCGCGGCTTGGCAGGCGAGGGCCCGTTCTAGCCCTTCCGCCAATGCGTCGTCCTCCACCTCCTTCTCAGCGATCCGCACCCTCTCCGTGACACGTTCGACGTGGGGTGAGGAATACACCCCCACGCTGCGCCCCGCCGCCACCAACCCCTCCGCCAGGCGCATCGCCACCGACCCCTTGCCCTTGGTCCCGGCGACGTGAATCACCCGCAGGCGTCCATCTGGGCTACCCAGCCTGTCGAGGAGATCCCGCGCCGGGTCCACATTCACCCGCATCGCATCCCGGCGCCGACGTTTTTCCCAATCCACACGTTCCCCCATCCGAGCCATCACGGCAGACAGGCGAGGGGACAGGGCGGGGACTTCGTTGGACAAGGCGAGATCTCGTTTCGGGACCATGAGAATCGGACTGGGATCAGGCCAGCTTAGCTCGACGCCCGATACTCCTAAATGGATTCGGATCCGGCCCCGCACCCGGCTCCATCCATGGCCCCCGAACGGAAACGTCCATGAGTGAGATCCTCCACCGCCTCAAAGTGTTCCTCTACCGACACACTGGCGACCGACCCGAGTACCTGCTCTTGAAGCCCGACCAGGGCATTGAAGCGCTGTGGGGTCCGTTGCAGTCCGAGCTAGGCTTCGGTGAGAAATTGGAGTCGGCGATCCGTTTCCATGTGCGCAACGACGCCGGGGTCGAGGTGCCCGGCGAGCTCATCGACCTCGACCTGGCCAGCCAGTGGTCCATTGGCGACGAGCACATCGTCGAATGGAACTTTGGCCTTCACTGCCTAGGAGAACCCAACGAGGAAACCCTGAGCTCCCACTGGGCCGCCCACCGTTGGTCCGGCTTTGAAGGAGCCTACCCCTGCCTAGGGCTGGAGTTCGACCGGCAGGCCATTCTGCGCCTCCATACCCGATTGGAAGCGGCCTAGCGGGAAGGCGCCACCGATTCCATCAGCCCAAGAATCGCAGCAGGGGGTAGCTTGCGCCCAGCACGCTCTCCTGTGACGCGCCGAGGCCGCGCTCCAGGATCGTGCCATAGACCGACCGGAAGTCGGTCGTGTAGGCGAGGTCTCCCTGGCTATCGAGCTCGGAGAGCGAGGGGTGACGGCCGTACAGCCCGCCCTTCACCAGCGGACCCAGCACCAACGCGGGCCCGGCCTTGCCGTGATCGGTGCCCCTGGATCCATTCTCGTGGGCACGCCGGCCAAACTCGCTGAAAGCCATCACCACCGTACGGCGCCCAACCTCGCTGCGCTCGAGGTCGCGCAGGAACGCGCCGAGCGCTTCATCCAACGTCTCCATCAAATTGGCGTGTCTGCCGCGCTGGTCCGCGTGGGTGTCAAACCCGGCGAGTTCGACGCTGATGATGCGGGTGCCGAGCCCCCCCTGCAGGATCGCTGCAGCGTCGCGCAGGCTGGCGCCCAGCTTGGTGCGCGGGTATGCAACGGAGGTGGTGTAGCGCATGGATGTCGCACGAATGCTGACGCTCGATTCTTGGGCGTTGTGCAGCAGCCCGCGGATCTGAGCCAGGGCCCGGTTTCTCCCTCGGTGATGGGGCTCGTCGGTTGCGGTCTCCAGCTCCGCGGCCGCCGCGTAGGCGTCGACGCCGGCGCTGTCTGCGAACCAGCGGTAGCCCGTCGGAGACTCCACGCTGATCGCGGGGTGCGTCGGGGAGTCCACCGAGTAGGGCGTGTTTGCCCCCAGGTGTATCGCAAGCTCAGGAACCGCATTCAGTCCCCACTTGGAAGCCGACAGCCGCCCAATCCAGCCCGGACCAGAGTTTCGCCCATCCAGGTGGCCGGTGTGCCAAACGTCCATCGACTTGAAGTGCGAACGTAGCGGATTCGCGTAACCAAGACCCTCCACGATGGCGAGTTTGCCGTCATCCCAGATGCTGCGCAGGGAGCGCAAGCCAGGATGCAAGCCGCGGTAGTCATCGAGGCGCAGAACCGTCGAGGCCTCATGACGGGTCTTCGGCCGCAGGCTGTGATAGATGTCGTCCGCGTGGGGAACGACCATGGAAAGACCGTCGTTACCACCGGAAAGCTGGAGCATCACAAGGTTGAAGCCCGGGTCCTTAGGCGCCACGGACCCGCCCGCAAGCGAAGTGCTCGCGAGCCCGGCGAACGCACCAGCACCCGCCAGGAATCCACGCCGATCGATTCGTCCGTCCATGTTGTTGAATTGCATGACGATGCCTCCGGACTAGCCGAGCTGCGCTTCGGGAAGGGATAGGATCAGGTGCGCCAACCGGCGCAGTAGGTACTCGGATCGGCGCCGATCGCTCGCCATTGCACCCTCAG
The DNA here is from genome assembly GCA_964459495.1 of uncultured Planctomycetaceae bacterium. Taxonomy (GTDB): domain Bacteria; phylum Planctomycetota; class UBA1135; order UBA1135; genus CAYWNK01. Next base: position 10,388 of record CAYWNK010000125.1, on the reverse strand, counting down.
CCAGATCCCGCTCAGCGCGTTCCTTGGCGAGATTGCGCACCAGCATCGCACGGGTCTCGGCCGGCGGCTCGATGGCGAGTAGCTTGGCGCTCAACGCAGCGACCACCTCTTCATCGCTGCCGTGGAGTACGGGCTGCAGCGCATCGACGAGGGAAAACTGTGCTTCGTAGCCGCGCCGGCGCATCGCCCGCAGCAGCTGGCTAATCGACAGCGAGCGCAACGTGTCGGTCTGCATCTCGCCCTCCTCCATGGACTCCATCACCTCATCCATCGAAAGCATGCCGTCCATCAACACCTCGTCCAACTCGTCGATGTCTCCCAGCGCCGCTAGGGCTTCGTCGTCGGCGTATACGTCCTCCCGCTCCACGACCCCCAACAACGCGCCGGCTAGGTTGCCGCGCTGCATCATCGACGCCGTCGTCAACCAAGCCATGCCGCCCTCCCAACCCTTCACGTTCGGTGGCGAAAGAAGCTGCTGACCGAGAATCGTGGTCGCAAGATTCAGGACATCTCCCGAGGGCTGAATGCCCAAGCGACGGCAGGTTCCGATGACGAAGTCGACTGGAGAAGCGACCTTTGCGCCGATGACGTCCGGCGAATAGAAATCGAGGTCGAGCAGAAGGGCTCGCACCATCACGCCGATCTCGTAGTCCGCCTCCCGCAGGATGTGGGCGAAAATCTGCACGCGTTCCGGCGCCGGCGGCAAGCCCTCGAAGTACTCGATGATGCGGCCCGCCAGGTGCTCAGCACACGCCGGCTGTGCCAACAAGATCTCAGCCAAGTCCTTGGCGTCGTGCCGCCCGCGGATTCCGAGGATCTCCTTGCGCCCTTGGTCGTGGTTGGACTTACGGAACAGAAATTCCTGATCACCGATCGTGTACCCGGTCAAAGCACGAGCCGCCTCGGTGACATCCGTCTCGCTGTAGTTGCCGACGCCGAGGGTGAACAGCTCCATGACCTCACGGGCCAGGTTCTCGTTGGGGCTGCTCTTTTTGTTGGCGTCGTTGTCGAGGTAGATCAACAGGGCGGGATCCACCAGCATGTCGGCCAGTAGGTCCTCGAAGCTTCCGAGGGCGTGCCGGCGCAGCTTGTCGTTCTGACGAATCATCGGCGCGCTCCTCCTGACGGTGCGGGCCGAGCTCGTGAAGTGACCGTGCCAGAAGAGGGTCATGCGCTCCACCAGCGGGTCCTCGCCGGCGGCCATGCGCGTCGTCCACCAGTCCACGAAATCGCGGGTTTGGTCCCGGTCCGCCCGGCGCTCTGCGTTGATCAGTTTGCGGCGCGTCTCCTCGGATGCCCCAATCAGCTTGCGCCGATCCACACTGTGCTTCTCGTGGGGAAATCTGGCGAGGGTCGGGTAGTCGGCGAAGAGGGAATCGACGAGCGCATCCGGACCCGCCTCGGTCCAGCGCCGCACCTCCGCAGAGGTGGCTCCAAAGCCAGCGCGGTTCAGCAGGTGCTCCACGTGGCGTCCACTCCACTCGGCCGCCAGGGCAGCCGGCGCCTTCGGAACCGCTCGGCGGGCGGCCCTGCGCGCAGCGCTCCTTCCGGCCGCAGGCCCGGTCCCCCTTGTGCTCCGGGCTGGCTGTCCGGATTCAGCCTGGCCTGTAGGGATGTGCTGAGCAGAGGTTGGTGCAACCAAGAGCCCGCCCAGGGCGAAGATGCGCAGCAGCGATCGGGTAGCGAAGTGCATGGAAAGTCCTCGACAGGGGTACGGGCCCATCGGAGCCCGCGTTCCGGAAGTCCCTCAAACCCAAGGAGAGGGACCGGGTTCCGGTGCACACCGGAGCATTCCATCCCCATACTACTCGGCCCTTCCCCACCATGGCACACGCCCCCCACGACCTGCGCTCCTTCCTGGACCAGCTGCGCTCATGCGGCGAACTGGTGGAGGTTTCCGCGCCCATCGATCCCGATCTGGAGCTCGCCGAGGTGCACCGCCGCGTGATCGCCGCTGGCGGCCCAGCGGTGCTCTTCACGAACCCGATCGGCCGGGACTTCCCGGTCGTCACCAACCTTTTTGGGACCGCGCGGCGAGTTGAGCTGGCTTTCGGCAACCGCCCCGGCGAGGTGATCGCCCAGGCCGCGAAGCTGCCGGAGGAACTTGTCCCACCCAGCCTAGGCAAACTCTGGTCCAAGCGCGGCCTCTTCGGATCCCTGGCCAAGGTCGGAATGAAGCGCCGGGGCAAGGGTCCCGTCACCGAGGTCGTCGACAGCCCCCCGCGGCTGACCCGCCTGCCCGCCCTGAAGACCTGGGCCAGGGACGGCGGTCCCTTTGTCACGCTGCCCCTGGTTCTCACCGAGCACCCGGACAACGGTGGACCGAACCTGGGTATGTACCGCAGCCAGATCTTTGACGACGACCACGCGGGCGTGCACGTCCAAATCGGCAAGGGCGGTGGCTTCCATCTGGCGCGCGCCGAAGAGCTCAATCAAGCCCTGCCCGTGGCCCTACACGTTGGCGGCCCACCGGCCCTGATCCTCGCGGCGATCGCGCCCCTGCCCGAGAACGTTCCCGAGCTCTTGCTCGCGAGCCTTGCGCTGGGCGGCCGGCTGCCGATGGCCAAGAATCCCGCGGGTGGTCCCGACGTGGTCGCCACCGCCGAGTTCGTCCTCGCAGGCAAGATTCAGCCGGGCGCCCGCCGCCCCGAGGGCCCCTTCGGTGATCACTACGGCTACTACTCCGAGACCCACGACTACCCCTTTATGCAGGTCGACGCGCTGCTGCGTCGCAAGGATCCCATCTGGCCCGCCACGGTCGTCGGCAAGCCGCGCCAAGAGGACTTCTTTCTCGGCGACTACCTGCAGGAGCTGCTTTCCCCCCTCTTCCCGGTCGTCATGCCGGCGGTGCTGGACCTGTGGAGCTATGGAGAGACCGGCTACCACTCCCTCTCCGCCGCGGTGGTGGCCGAGCGGTACAAGCGCGAGGCGATGGCCAGTGCCTTCCGCATCCTCGGTGAAGGCCAGCTGTCGCTCACCAAGTTTCTCCTGCTCACCGACCAAAAGGTCGACCTCAAGGATTTCCCCCGGTTGCTGCGCACAGTCCTCGAACGGGCCGACCTACAGACGGACCTGTTCGTCTTCGCCAACCTCTCGATGGACTCGCTGGACTATGCGGGACCGCGCATCGACCGCGGTTCCAAGGGAGTGCTGCTCGGGGTTGGAGACAAGCGCCGCGACCTTCCGAGCGAATTTCACGGTACCCCGCGCCCCGGGGTAGAGGACGTACGCGTCTTCACGGCCGGCTGCCTCGTGGTGCAGACCGCCGCCTACGCCGATGGCGACGGCATCCCGCAGGCGGTCGCCGAAGATCCCGCCTTTGCCGACTGGCCCATGGTCGTCCTCTCGGATGACGCAGCCCGCGCGACCAAGAGCGCAGCGAACTTCCTGTGGAGCACCTTCACGCGCTTTGACCCGGCATCCGACATCCACGGCCGAAAGCTCGAGCTGATTCATCACCACTCCGCTTTGACCCCACCGATGGTGATCGACGCGCGCATGCGCCCCTCTTATCCCGAGGAGCTGTTCTGCGACGAAACCACGGCTAATAAGGTCGATAGACGCTGGGCCGAGTACTTCCCCGGCGGCAAGGTCGAAATGGGCGACTCCGACAGAGCGCACCTCGACTAATCGTAGTGGGCCTCCGGATCCCATACTCTTCGAACGTACACGCGTCTGGATTCTCGACCCAAGACCGGGGCTATCCGCGATGCAGTCGACGGGATAGCACTGGACTGGCGATGCAGCCAGACAGCCAAGACCCAGGGCGACAGGGCGACATCTCGCAGAACGGCATTCGGTTCGCATTGGAGGCTGCGCGGCGGGCCACGGGCTTCAGTGCAGCCGACGACGTCATGCAGCAGACTTTGGTCTCAGTGCTCCGCCACGCCCCGAAGCTGCAGCCCGATCGTTCCTACTGAATGGCGCCGCTGGCCCGTCGAGTCGCGATGAACCTGTTGCGGCGGGAGCGGCCTAGCTGGCCCCTGGCGGGGTCCGGCCCGTCGCCTTGGCTGCTCTCGTAGAAACAGCACACAACCCTCAGCTTGAGCAAGCCAGCGGGTCAAAGAGAACGACTGCAGCGACTGATCGATCCCCCACAATCACCGGTATCGTGTTCTCGGTGACCCGCCCGGACGGTCAGCCCCTACCGGGCGCCGGCATCTTCCGCCTCGCGAGTCCACGCTCAGAAGAACCGGCATTCCTCGGCCACGTGGATGCAAACGGCAGGTTTCCGTGGCTTGAATGCCGTCTTGGCTGTACGCCGCACATCTGGAGCACGGGAGTTCGATGGCCCGCGAGCTGCCTGCCATCTCAGAAAAGCAGATCGAGCTGCGATTGCGCGAGCTGGGCCACTGCGGCCGGGGCCTACGCGGTCCAACTTGCCGAATACGTTGGGCTCCACGGGAGCCTGACCATCACACACGAGGCCGGAAATCCCCCCCTACCAGGTCATCGAGCTCCCGCAGAAATCCCATGCGCTCCGCCTCATCCGCTTCTCCAGCAACGTCCAAGATGGGCGCTATGCCAACACCATGGAGAGGGGCAAGGATCGAATTCACGAGGGCATGCTCAACCTGGCCGAGGGCCAGATGATTGGACCGGGCTATCCGTTGGACGACCTGGAGTACTCCGTCACACTCCGCTCAGCGAAGAGCACGGCACGCACCTTTCGCCTGCGGTTCGAGCCGGATTCCGCGGTCGCCCTCGCTGTCCCAACCGACGAATAGGGACCACCCTCAACCGACGGCTGCGATGGCCTGGATCTCCAGAGCGCAACCATGGTTCAAGGCGGGCACGGGGACGATCGCGCGTGCCGGTTTGTGGTCGCCCATGATCCGTGCGTATGCCGTATTGACCAGCGGCCAGTGAGCCACGTCGCTGACATAGATCGTCATCTGAATCACGCGGTCCATGCTGCTTCCCGCCGCACGCAAGACGGCCTCGACGTTGCCTAGGGCGACTTCGGTTTGTTCTTCCACTGTCCCCAGCCGGCGCTCGGCATCACCTGGGCGAATCGACAGCTGGCCCGAGACATAGACCAGCCCGCCATGGACGACGCCGGGTGAGTAGTGACCGGCGGGATTCATGCCGGGGACCTGCAAGGGCTTGGGATGAGACATGCCGCAGAGTAGATCACGACGGTGGGTCGGATGGAATCGCTTCGCTTCGACTAGCTGTAGGGCCGAAGAAAGCTGGAGACCAGCCTGATTCCATGCGCATTCCCCTCACCGCTCTGACCCTAGTCGCCTGCGTCGCCGCCACTGGCTGCGCCCCGGGCTCCGCCCCTGCCTCCAGCTCCACCCCCGAGGAGGAGGCTGCTCTCCCCTTCGCTTGGCCCCCGGTGCTCGGGCAGCAATACCCCAACCTGCAGCTGAGCGACGCCCAAGGACAGCCCTTTGAATTGGCCTCCCTGCGCGGGAAGGTCCTGCTCATCGAGCCGGTCGGAATGACCTGAGGCGCATGCAATGCGTTCGCAGGTGCGAACGATCCCGGCATGGAGCCCTTTCCGGGACAGCACGCTCAGGTCGGAATGCCGTCCCTCGAGCTCGCCGCGCTCGACTATGGCCAGATCGACCCGGGCCTTCTGGATTTCGTAACCGTGCACCTGCTGCTCTACGGACTGGACGGCAAGGCGCCGAGCCTCGCGGATGCGGCCCGATGGGAGCAGCACTACGGCTTGCACGAAAAGAGCAACCACCTTGTTCTCGTCGGCACCCCCCAGATGCTGAGCAGCAAGACCAAGTCCATGATCCCTGGCCTGCAGCTCGTAGACCGCAATTTCCGTCTGCGCTACGACTCGGCGGGACGACGTGCCCCGCACGACATGTGGGCGGATCTGTGGCCCGGAGTCTCCGGACTGCTGAGCGAGCGGCCCACACCCCGCGCCCGCTAGCGTGAATGGGGCGGTGGGGGTATGACTGCCCCCATGCGACTCTTTCATTCACCCGATGCCGTCTGGCTTGCCCTGCTCCTCGCAGGCTGCCAATCGGCTGGAACCAGCTCGGTTGCCGATATGCAAGCGCCCCGTGCCGCCATGCGCCCCGCTCCCCAGGAAATCCACGGGGACGTTCGGATCGACAACTACTACTGGCTCAACCAGCGCGAGGACCCCGAGGTTCTTGCCTACCTCGAAGCCGAAAACGCTTACCTCAAAGCTGAGCTTGCGCCGACCGAAGAGCTCCAAGAGCAGCTCTTCGGCGAGATGGTGAACCGGGTTTCCCAGGACGACTCCACCGCTCCCGTTCGCAACGGCGGCTTCTGGTACTACACGCGGTTCGAAGAGGGCCAGTCCTATCCGATCCTCTGCCGCAAGCGTGGTTTCCTGAGCGCGGATGAACAGATTCTGCTCAACGTCAACAGCTTGGCGGAGGGTCACGGCTACTTCTCGGTGGGAGACAGCGAGCCCAGCCCGGACCACACCTTGCTGGCCTACAGCACCGATGATGTCGGACGCAGGATCTACGATCTGCAGGTGATGGACCTCGCCACCGGGGTGCTCAGCGACCGCATCGAGGGCTGCACCGGCGCGGTGGTTTGGGCGGAAGACGGCAAGCACCTCTTCTACACCCGACGAGATCCCCAAACCCTGCGCGCATTCCAGATCTGGCGTCATGAGCTGGGCGCCCCCGCCAGCCGGGACATCCTGGTGTTTGAGGAGACCGACCAGGAGTACTCCTGCAACATCTCCAAGACCCGCTCGAAGGGCTACCTCGTGATCTCTTCCGAGCAGACGCTGGCGACCGAGTCCCGGATCCTCGAGGCCGGCAACCCCACGGGCGACTTCCGAGTTGTGCTGCCCCGCCAGCGCGGCCACGAATATCACGTCGACCATCACGGCGACAACTTGATCTTCGTCACCAACCACGAGTCCCCCAATTTCAAGTTGATGCGGGCGCCGGTCGACACGCCTTCGATGGACAGCTGGGTGGAGATCCTCCCCCATCGGCCCGACGTGCTGCTCGAAGACGTTGACCTGTTCCGGGACTACATGGTGATCATCGAGCGCGAAGGGGGCCTGCCACGCCGGAGGGTGCGCGCGATGGCCGATGGCAAGACCTACTCGATCCCCTTCGACGATCCGACCTACGCGGTCAGTGGCTCCGCCAACCCCGAGTTCGACACCACGACCTATCGCTTCAGCTACAGCTCCCCGGTTACGCCCCAATCGGTCATCGACTTCGACATGGCTACCCGGTCCCAGGAGGTCGTGAAGCGCCAGGACATCCTGGGGGACTACGACCCCAAGGACTACGCATGCGAGCGAATCTGGGCCACCGCCGGTGACGGCACCCAGGTCCCCATCAGCCTGGTGTACGCCAAGCCATTTGCCAAGGACGGCACTCAACCCCTGCTCCTGTACGGCTACGGCTCCTACGGCAGCAGCATCAACGCGCGCTTCAACCCCAACATTCTCTCGCTACTCGACCGCGGCTTCGTCTACGCCACCGCCCACGTCCGCGGCGGACAGGAGATGGGCCGGCACTGGTATGAAGAGGGCAAGCTCCTGAACAAGCGCAACACATTCACCGATTTCATCGCGTGTGGCGAGCACCTGGTCAGCCAGGGCTACACATCCCCCGAGCGCATGTCGTGCATGGGTGGGAGCGCTGGCGGCCTCTTGATTGGCGCCATCATCAACATGCGACCCGACCTGTTCCACTCAGCGGTCGCGGCCGTGCCTTTCGTCGACGTGGTGACGACGATGCTCGACGCGACCATCCCATTGACCACCTTCGAATGGGACGAATGGGGCAACCCGGCAGATCCTGAGTACTACGAGTACATGCTGTCTTATTCGCCCTACGACCAGGTCGAGGCCAAGGACTACCCGCACCTGTTGATCACGACGGGTTTGCACGACAGCCAGGTGCAGTACTTCGAGCCTGCCAAGTGGGCCGCCAAACTGCGCGAGCTGAAAACCGACGACAATCTGCTCCTGATGCGCTGCGAGATGGAGGCCGGACACGGGGGCGCGTCAGGTCGCTATGACCGATACCGCAACACAGCCCTCAACTACGCCTTCCTGATTCACACCGTGGGGGCTGACCCGGAACCCTAGGCAAAGCGATCCCAAGAAAAGAACCCCGGCCGGGCGCCAATGGCGCGTCCGGGCGGGGTTCTTTCCTGTGGATGGATTGCGCCTACTCGAGGTGGCTGCGCAGCATCCAAGCGTTCTTCTGGTGCGTCTCCATGCGCCGGACCGCGAGGTCCGCGCTAGCCGGATCGCCCGCGTCCTCGGCGGCCTGGAACAGGGCCTTGGCCGCCGCGACGATGGTGTCCTGATCGTTGCCGAGATCGGTGATCATATCGGTGGCCTTCACCGGACCGGTCGGCTCCACGATCTTGGTCATGGCACTGAACTCGCGGTAGGTCGCAGGAGCGGGGAAGCCCAGGGCTCGGATGCGCTCCGCGATCTCATCGACGGCAAGCGCGAGCTCGGTGTACTCGACCTCGAACAGCGTATGGAGAGTCGTGAACATCGGACCCCGCACGTTCCAGTGGTAGTTGTGGGTCTTGAGGTACAGCGTGTAAGAATCGGCGAGTAGCTGGCCGAGTGCCTTGGCGGTGGTTTCTTGGGAGCTCATCGGGTTCTGGGTCGGAGAGATAGCGTGCGAATCGAGCCGAATCCTGGACCATATCTGAAGCGTCGCCAAGCAGAAATCACCGCTGCCCCTCAAGAATGGGGCTATTGCGCTGATCGGAAAACCCGAGCTTCGGTTTCTGGCTGCTCAGGCACTCGCCGCCGACCCGCCGGCCGTTTTGAAGCGGGACTCCATCTGGCGCACCATCTCGAACTGCACCCGGGCACGATCCAGGTTGTGTCCCCGCCGGTGCACCCGGAAGTAGGTATCGCCGGCGAGGTGGTCGGTCAGGAACCGAATCCCGATGGTCAACGTGACGAGCCGCGCCGCAAAGGGCATCAGCTCAACCTCGTCGTGGGTCATGAACGCGTTGGTGCTCTCCAGCCAGCCCTCCGACAGGGCCTGATAGAGACCCATGTCGACCCCGACGAGGGAAAGGTCGGGTTCGTCCTCCGCCGCTGTCGCCGCGGTGAAGCGCACCAGATCCCCGAAGTCGTACAGCGACCAGCCGGGCATGCAGGTATCCAAATCGACGATGCAGCGGGGTTGGCCGCTGACCTCATCGAAGAGAATGTTGTTCAGCTTGGTGTCTCCGTGAATCGCCCGCAGGGGAATGCGTCCCTGCGTTAAACCGTGCTCCATCACGTCGACATCGCGGCGGCGCTCCTGGACGAACTCGATCGAGGCCTTGGCCTCGGCAGCGCGCTCCTCGGGATCGGCCCAGAGAGCGGCATCGAACTGCCGCAGCCGGAAGGGTGCTGAAAAGAAGTCCGGAATGGTTTCCACGAGCCCGCGCGGATCGAGATCGAGCAGCCGCGCCTGGAAGTTGCCGAAAGCGAAGGCAGCCGCGTAGGCCTGATCCGGGCCTACGCAGCGATCGAAGGTGCGCGTGCCTTCCACGAATCGGTAGCAGCGCCAGCAGCCCAGCTCGTCCCTCACGTACGCCCGCCCCTTGCGGGAGGGAATCAGCGTCAGGGTCTCGATGTCACCAACCGCACGCCAACTTGCCTGGCGCAGGTGTCCGGTAACCTGTTCGACGTTGTGCATCAGCCCAGGCACGTCTTGAAAGACGTGATCGTTGATCCGTTGCACCAGGGTCCGAACCGGGCCCTCTGCCGTCTCCCATGAGACGATAAAGGTGTGATGAATGTGGCCCCGCTCAAGCGACTCGACCGAGACCACCGTCCCATCGACTGCGAAGAGGCCCGCAACGCACATGGCGTCATCCGTATTAGGTTGCTGCAAACTACAAATCTGGGGACCGGTGGCGGAGAAGAGGCCCCTAGCCTACCCCTTCGAGGACGCCCAGGCAGCTCCCCGGGGCCTGGCAGCCCGGAGACAGCTCCCGCGTCCTATGGCCTGTTGCTTGTGCGGGGCTTGCGCGGGGCTTGCGCTGGGTTTGGGGGCTTGCGCTGGGCTTGTGCGTTCGGACCCAAAGGCATCGCACCTACCTATAGCGCCCAGATAGACGCCACTTGCACTCCGCATTCGGTCCGTATGTGCTGCCATCGATCGAATCGCTCCAGCGTGTAGGGGACCCTCGGCCGGCTTCGGCTGTACCCCTCTGGAGGCCCAGAAGCGCGGTCCTGGTCATGGGCTCATTTGCTACGGGTGAGTGGGGCTGCCGCGGAGATGGTCATGACGGAGAGGTCGGCGGCTGGGGCGCCTCTGGAGGTCATGTGGCGTGCCGCTTGTAGGGTTGTGCGGCGGTGAGGGTGCTTGGGCCGGGCTTGGGTGCGAGGGTCTGCAGGGACCTCGGATCGGGAATCAGAGCAAGCGGGTCCGCTGCCCCTCATCCGTCACGTC
>CAYWNK010000124.1:0-17691 GCA_964459495.1 uncultured Planctomycetaceae bacterium | reverse complement strand
CGGCAGATCGGTCGATGGTTTCGTTCGGGGAAGGGGCGTTTCGCCCTCGGATGGGGCTATCCTCTTCTTCCCGGACCGCACCCATGAATACCTCTACCCTTCTCGAACGCTGGCGACGCCAGCAGCGCCTGCCCGGCGGCCGTCGGCTTTTTAGCCACGCCCTGGCGCGCGTCGTGCCCTTTGTGATGCGGCTGAAGCCGATGGTGCTCGAGCTAGACGCCGGCCGGGCCATGGTCCGGGTGTCCGACCGTCGAGCCATCCACAACCATTTGGGACAGATCTCGCCATCGGCCGTGATGACGCTGGGGGAGTACACCGGGTTACTTGCGATCAACGCGGGGCTCACAGCGGGCGAGACAGCCCACGTCACAAGTCTCAACCTGGAGGTCCTGCGGCCCGGCTGCGGCGGACTGGTGGCGGAATGCCGGGTGGATCGGGCCGAAGGCGCGCCTGCCCGTGTGCGCATCGTCTCCGAAAGCGGCGCTGAGCAGGCGATCGTGCTGGTGGGTTGGACCACCGACGCCGAGGCTGCCCTCGGGGGAGGCCCGGCTGCTGGTTCCCACGGGGGCGAGCGCGAGCCCAGGGTTGGCGACTCGGTCGACCGGGGCCGGGCGTCCGAAGGCTCGAGTCCCAAGGACGCGTCAGCGCTGCTCTAGCTGGTAGCTGCGCTCGAGGAACACCTGGGTGTCCTTCGCGCCGGGTGGGCTGTGCAAACCGCGCACACGGAGTTGAACGCCCTTGCCCTTGGCGGAGCCGCTGGCTTCGAGTTCGAGGATCACTTCTTCCTCGACCGGCAGGAACGCGCGGGTGTCGAAGGTGCGTTCGACCTTCGCGAGCTCCTCGCCGTCCGCGTCCAGCAGAGAGACCTTGAACGCGATCGTTCGGTCCACCAGACCCGGAACCCGGTGACCGGTTTGATTGGAGAGGACGAGCTCGGCGCCGCCCTCAGTGCCCCGGGCCTCGAGCAGGAAGGCGCTGGCCAGGAACTTCGGATCCCGCGGGGTCTTGATGCGATGGCTGCGCCCGCGGCGTTCGGGGCTGGGTTCGATGCCAGTCTCCCATGGCTCGGACCAGGCGCGGGTGACGCGTCCCATGTGGCAGTCGACGCAGGAACTACCGAGTCCTGCTTGGTCGCTTGCCACGAAGTCCTTGGCGATCCCGATGACCGGGCCGATGGTGGTGGCGTGGCAGCTGATGCACAGCTCGTTGGATTGGGCCTCATCGAAGCGTACGTCGGCTTGGCTCGGGTGGGCCGGGTTGTCGTGGCCTGCGGGGCCGAGCATCGTCTCGCCGTCGGCGGCCAGGTGACAGGTCGTGCAGGTCACGCCCAGGTGACGGTCGGCTTCACGGACCTTCGGACTCTGGGGCCAGCCCGCGGCGGCCAGGGGTTCTGGGGCATGGCAGCCCCAGCAGCCCTGCTTGCGCCGGATCTTCTTGAGGGCCTTGCGGTAGTGCTCGTCCTGCCAGGCGGTGGCGTGGGTGCTGTGGCGCCACTCTTCACCGATCGCCTGATGACAGCGCAGGCAGTCGTTGCCGCTGCTGTCCTCGAGGGCGACGCTGCGGCCGTCGTCGATGAGTCGACCGCGCCATTCGGCGTGGCGATCTGTGGGCTCCTGGCCGGTCGGCTGCGCGCCGCTGAGCGCGGCCCCGAGCCAGGTGAGGACGAGAGCAACGCCGAGGATCCGGCGCGGACTGCGCGGCCGGGTCACTTGTCGAAGACGTTGGTCTCCGAGGGGCTGATGCGCTCCTCGACAGACTCGACGGAGAGGTCCATGTTGGCGAAGTCCAAGCCTTCGGCTGCGTTGGCTTTCTCAGCGCCTGCAGCCTTCTCGGCGTCGGCTTCGCGGGCTTGTGCGTCCTTGTGCTCGTTCTCGTTTTCCTTAGTGGGCATGGCTGGGGTCGGTTTGGGTTGCGGTCTCGGCTGGGGTCGCGGAGCGCGACGCGGGCACCAGTGTGGGCACGAGCAGGTCGTGCTGGTAGAGCCTGGCGGCGAATGCCTCCAGATTGTCGCGGGCGGCGCTGGATTTCGCGCCGAGGGAGTCGGTCAGGACCCCGAGCGTGCCCGCTTGGCGCAGCGCGTCGAGGGCGCGCAGGCCGTCGGGGGCGAGCTCGACAAAGTCGCAGGCGATCGCGTCGTAGCACAGCACGCGCTGGCCGGCGGCCACGGGCTCCAGCCGGCTCTCGGCTAGGCCTTCAGCATCAGCCACGAAGCGGCCTGTGAGGAAGTCGGGACGCGCGGCCCGTGCCAGCGGGTGCCCGAGCGTCTCGACGACCTTGCCGTAGGGGTAGGCGATGCCGATCGAGGTCAGGCCCGGTGAGGGAGCCAGATCGGGGCGTGCCCCGCGGGCTTCACGGGCACTCGCGCGCTCGCGGCAGGCGGCGACGAAATCGTCGGGCAGCGTGCCCTTGGCCAGGTGCAGGAAGTAGTGGCTCTTCTGCATGAAGTAGAAGATGTTGTCGCCGCTGAACAGCGGCAGGCTGGCGCGCAGGCCGGCCATCATCTCCTCGAACATCTCCGCCGCTTCCTCCGACGTCATCCCGACCTCGGACTCGTAGTCGTGGTAGAGCTGCAGGTCGGCGGCGGGGTCGTCGAGGATCCGGATGCCGAACTTCTCTGGCTCGCGGTAGGTCTGGGCGACCTCGTCGATGTGGAAGGTCTGCAGGGAGACCTCGCGCACGACGTTGGAGTGCTCCTGGAGGAAGGCCAGCGTGGCCTGGGCCTCGGCGCGCGTCTCGGACGGGAAGCCGACCATGGCGTAAAAGGTGACGCTGATGCCGGCGTCCGCGCAGTTGCTGGCCACCTCGATGGTGGATTTGAGGCTCTGGCCCTTCTTCATCATCTTGAGCAGCCGCGGCGTCACGGTCTCAAAGCCGAAGAGCAGCTTGCGGCAGCCGGAGTCGTAGAGCTTCTTGGCGCCTTCGGTGGTGTAGGCCCGCGGCTCCACGCGGGCATCGCTCCACCAGGTCACGTTCGCCTCGGCCTCGATCAGCTGATCGGGCAGATCCTGGATCATGCCGGGGGGCATGCAGTCGGTGATGAAATTGACGTGCTTCGCCCCGACCGCGTCGCGCAGCTGGACGACGTGTTCGGCGATCGTGCTGGCCTTGCGTGTGCGGTAGCCGGGTCCGATCACCGTGGGCAGGGTGCAGAAGGTGCACTCGCCGTAGTAGCAGCCCCGGTTGATGTCGTAGGGCACCACGACCTCGGGGCTGAAGTACTTGTCCCAGGGCAGCCCGTCGAAGTCGGGGACCGGGGCGGAGTCGAGCTTGACCGGGTGGCCGGAGGGGTTCGCCACGGCCGTGGCTTTTCCTCCGCGGCGATCGAACCAGGTGAGGGAGCCGATCTCGGAGAGGTCGCTTTCGCCCGCCCGTAGCGCGACGCAGAGCTTCTCGAGGGGGGCCTCTCCCTCGTGGAAGATCATCGAGTCTAGGCACGCGTCCATGCCCGGTGCGTTCATGAGCTTCTCGCCGATGTAGGCCAGGAACCCGCCGCCAGCGGTGACGTGGCAGTCCGGGAGGGCTTCCTTCACCATGCGGCCGAGCGTGAGCGCCGGGACCAGCTGGCTGCCGTAGATCACCGACAGGCCCAGCACCCGCGGCCTTCGCTTGACCAGGTCGGGCAATACCTGTTCGGCAAAGAAGCGCACGAAGGGGTTCTCCTCTCCGTCGATAGTGGCGGCCAGCACTTCGTTCGAGCGGTCGTTGGCGTACCGCATCGTGAAGTTGTGGGGGGTGAGCTCGGAGGGATAGTGGGCGGCGCTGACCAGGCGCAGCCCGTGGTACAGGGCGCGCACGGCTGGCACGTAGCGGTCGCGGTCGTAGAAGGCCTCGCTGCGCAGAACGTTCTTGGCCTCGTCGATGCGCTCGATGAGGGCGTCCGCGCTGACGGCGCTTTCGGCGGCGGCGCGCCAGGCGCGCATGTCGCGGAAGGGCAGGGATTCTCCGCTTTCCAACTCGGCCAGGGGGAGCCGCTCTGCCACGCGATCCTTGGCCCATGCCAGGTACTCCGGCGAAAGGAAGTGGTCGTAGGCCTCGACGGAGAGGTCGCGCAGCTCCACGTCGTCGAAGCCCTTGTCCTGGAGCCAGGCCTTCAGGCAGGGCAGGGCCAGGTAGGGCTGGGTGAAGTGGCCCTGGGGCGGGAAGACGAGGCTGACGGGGAAGGCGGTGCTTTGGATCATCGGGGAGCGTCGAAGGAGACCAGTCCACGCCCATGGAGGGCGGTGAGTGCGGCGCTGACGCCGGGGCGCGTTTGCTCGAGGTCGGCCAGGGAAACGGTACCGTCCAGGCCCTCGAGAAGGCGAGCGAGGTCGCTGGAGATGCGCAGGGTGCGCACGCCGCTGATGCCAGGCCGCGGTGCAGGCGTCACCAGCAGGGAGGTGTCGCGTTGGGCCAGGTGGGCGCTGAGGGCTGCGTCCGGATCCGGCGCTGTGGGCTGCGGGGCCAGCGGGGGCGGCGGGCTCGCCATGAGGGCCGGGGTGAGCTCGGTCAGATCGTGGGCGCAGTTCAGCACCTCGCCGGCAGCCCGGGGCCGGTGCTCGGAGGCCGGGCCGTGGTCGGACGGAGCCCCCGCCGCGGCGGCGCGCAGCTGGGCCTGTTCCCAGGCGAGTACGTCGTCCAGCCGCGGGTTGCGCTGGGCGCGTACGAAGCCGTCAAGGCTGATGCCCGATGCCTTCCAGGCGGTCCACACCGCGCGGGTGGTGCCCGCGACGCAGCGGCGTAGCAGGGCCCATGTGCGCGGGTAGCGCATCAGCGCGGGGGGCAGCTCCTTGGCCATGCGCGCCAATTCGATCAGGCGGCCGGCGGGCAGCGGCAGCTGGTTCCAGGTGGTGAACAGGTCGGGGTGCGCCTCGATCAGCTCGCGCTCGGGCACCGTGCGGCCGGTGCCGAAGGCCATGTCGGGGGGAATGCCCTCGACCGGCTCCGAGCCGGCGGCGAACTCATCGCCGAGGGCGCAGCCGGGCTGGGGGTTGGCCAGGTGCAGGGATAGGTTGACGCCCGCCCGCAGGGCCGCGTCGGCGCAGAGGTCTAGGCTCGCGTCCAAGGCTACGTCGTCCTCACCGGGCAAGCCTAGGATCAGCGAGAGGATGGGGGTGATGCCAGCGGCGGCGCAGGCGTCGACGCAGGCGAGCACGTCGAGGTTTTCGGCGGTGGCCTTGTTGTTGCGCTTGCGCACGGCGGGATCTGCGGATTCGACACCGAGTAGAACGCGATAGCAGCCGGCACGCCCCATGGCGAGCAGCAGCTCGGGATCGAGATGATCAACGCGTGCGCGAGCCTCCCAGGGCACGGGGCCCCCAGCGCTGAGTCGCTCGCAGAACTCCATGGCGCCGGCGCGGTCGGCCCCGAACAGGTCGTGGCATAGGTAGGCGTTGCGGGCCCCGGGCAGCGCTAGAGCGGCGCGAATTTCGCCGACCAGGCGCGCCGGGGGCAGGGGCCTGGAGCGCCGGCCCCAGTAGCGGCCGATGGAGCAAAACGAGCAGTCGTAGACGCAGCCGCGACCCGAGTCGATGGGTACGAGACCTTCGTCTTCGCCGGTGATCTCCTTGTAGCGCGCGAGCGGGGGCAGCAGGTGCCAAGCGGGCGCTGGCAGCTCATTCAGATCGCGCAGGTACTGGGGCCCCGCGCTGGTTTCGATTTCGCCTGGGGCGGGCCGCCAGGTCAGGCCGGGGACCGGGGCGGTGATTGCGCCGTCACGGATCTGTGCCAGGAGCTCAGGCAGCGTGCGCTCCGCCTCGCCGTGCAGCACCGCGTCGATGTAGGGGAAGCGCTCGAGGACAGCGTGCTCCACGCCGCCGACCCCCGGACCGCCGAGCACGATGGGCACACCGGGCAGGGCGGCGCGCACGCCCCGGGCGATGGCCAAGGCTGCGGGCAGGGTGGCGCCCATGGTGGAGAGGCCCACGAGGCCGACCGGACCCTCTTCCGCTACACGCCGGACTAGCCGCTCAGCCGCTTGGGGGCACATCTCGTCCCCGGCGGGCAGCTCCCCGCAAGCCAGCGCGTAGGCCAGGTCGTCGAGCAGCGGCCCATGCCCAGTGGCCTCCAAGGCGCCGCCCAGGCGCAGGAGTCCGGGCGGAGGCATCGAGTAGCCAAACGTATCGGCGTGGGGTGCGGAGGCGATGAGGACCTTCACGACCACAGGCTACGGCCCGGACTCGTGGGCGTGAGCATGGGAACCGAGGGAACTGACGGTTCTGTCGATCGCGCGGTTTCGCTGGCCCCGCCCCCGCGCTTGTCCCACTATGCCAGGACTTCCTTCGCCCAGTCCCCGTCCGTCCCGTCTGCGCCCTCCCCCTTTCGTAGCCCCTTGCTGAATCCCATGCAGATCGATCCTTCCCGCTGGACCCTCCTCGCCTGCTCGACCCTGCTCGCCATCGGAACCGGGTGCAGCTCGGACGACGAAGACGGACCGCGGCCCTTTGTCATCACCACCCTGACTCCGGCGGTGATCGGCAGCACCCCAATCGTGGTCTCGGGCCAGCAGATGGCCTTCCTCGCCTCGGAGAGCGAGACGGGCGCGGGCGGCACCAACTACAACGCCGCCAACGGCGACAGCGACACGGGCGACGATATCGCCTTCCTTGTGGGGATGGACACCGATGTCGTTGCCAGTCTGGCGGTCGCAGCCGACCCGGCCCTGGCGGCGGAGCGCACGCTGGCATTCGTGAACGGCACCCTGTTCATCGTGGTCTCCGAGGCCGCCGACGCGCGGGACTGGAACGGGGATTCGGACACCGACGACCGGGTGCTTGTCTTCGCCCAGCCCGGCGCGACGGGAGCGACCTACCTGGCGGACTTGGACTTCGCGGCGATCCAGCCCATGGTCACCAGCTCGACCCATCTCGTCTACCAGACCAGCGAAACCGCACCGGGCTCTGGCCTGACGAATCTCTACCGCGTCGCGGTGGCCGCGTTCGGCGCGGCGCCGGCTACGCCAGTGCAGGTGTCCACCGCCCTGCTGGACATGGACGACGACGGGGTTTTTGCGAACCTCGTGGCCAGCGAAGACGGAGTGGTTTCCGCCCTGTTGGACGAGGGGCTTGAGGGCGAGCTCAACGGAGACGGAAGCGCCGACGACGACTACACGCTGGCTCTGCTGGATGGTTCGCTGGCCGATGGTCTGCTCGTCTCGACAGGCATGACGGTTTCCGGTCCGTCGCCAAGCGTGCGCGCCCTGCAGACCAGCGCTGGTGTGTGGGCCGCGTTCCTGGTGGACGAAGCCTCGATGGAGCAGAACTTCAACACCCCCGCGGTGCTGGGCTCGGCCTGGCAGCCGCCCCAGTGCACCAGCCAGGACGATGGCGACGAGCTGGATGAAGTCCTGCACTGGGTGTACCTGGATGACTTCGTGGCCGACCCGATCGGCAGCGCTCCGGAGAACACCGGTCTGGTCGGCACCGGCCAGGTCTATTCCCTGAACGATGACTACGTTGGAACCGTGTCGTTCGAGGTGGACGAGGGTAGCGGCGGCGGCTGCGACCTCAACGGGGACGGGGACTCCGACGATCGCATCTTCCGCTGGGTGCAGGTGCAGGCCGGCGCGAATCCCCCCGGCAGCGCATCGCGCCTGCACGCGGTGGACGCGGGCATGCCCGGCGGAAGCGGGGGCGTCATCGAGTTGAACGGTGGGCTTTGGGTGATCGCGGTGGACGAGGGCGAAGACGGTCGTGACCTGAACGGGGATAGCGCCGAGGATCGCACCCTCGTGGGAGTACTCGATCCCTTGCTGACCGGAACCGATTTCAATTTCGACCAGGGCAACGGCGTCTTCGCCGAACCCACCTGGTTGGCCGCTGACCGGCGCACTCCGTCGCGCTTCACCATGGCCTTGACCGAGCGATCGGTGGGGACGGACAACAATGGCGACGGGGTACAGAACGACAGCGTGGCCACGTTCCCGTTCGAGGCTGCTCCCCGGGAACTCAACTTCCCAGGCGCGAATGTGGCCGTGTCCGAGACCAACGCCGGCATCCTGACGGCGGACGGCTTTGGCTTCTATCGAGCCCGCGAGTCGAGCCAAGGTACCGACTTCAACAGCGACGGCGACCTCGACGATTTTGCCCTGCTGCGGATCAACCTTTCGGGGTCGGAGCCGACGACCTTCATGGGCTTGCTGCAGAATCTGGTTCGGCCCGCGGTCGAGCCGGGACCCAGTTCGACTGCATTCGGCATCGGCTGGGTGGTCCAAGAGGGCCAGCAGGGAACGACCGGCGCCGATCTCAACGGGGATGGCGACACCAACGATTTCGTGGTGCGCTACACCCGCTTGCCCTAGGGCATCCAAGTGTCGCGCTCGTCGAGCTACCCGTACGCGAGGATCGGGATTGTCGCCGCGCTGCTAGCGGGCTTTCACTACTCGATCTTTCGTCACGCGGGGCCGCTCGACGACGATTTCATCAGCTATCGCTATGCACGCAACCTGGTGCGCGGCCTGGGGCTGGTCTACCAGGAGGGGGAGCGGGTCGAGGGTTTCACCAACCCGCTGTGGGTCCTGGTCCACGCCGCGGGGCTAGCGCTCGGCACGGTGCCGGTGGTGCTGACGTTTTGGCTCGGGCTAGCTTCGCTGAGCGCGTGCCTCGTTTGGGCCTACCACTTGCGCAAGGGGCTCGGAGAGTCGGTCGGTCCGATCTTCGCCATGTTCGGGATCGCGCTCTGCCCGGCCCTGGCGTTCCATGCGGCCGCGGGCTTGGGGACGGCCTTGTTAGCGGCTCTGATCCTCGGCTGGTTTGCCCACTGGCTGGAGAGTGAACGCGAGCAACGGGCCCCTCGGGCGGCCGGGATTTTGCTGGCCCTCGCATGCCTGCTGCGTCAGGAGACGGCGGTCTTCGCCCTACCTTTCGCACTCGCGGCTCGCCGCAGCGCCTGGGCCTGGCTGCCGATCTTGAGCTTGGTCGGCTGGACCGGATTTCGGTTGGCGTACTACGGCGAGTGGCTGCCCCAGACGTTCCACGTCAAACGCTTGCCCCTGGCGGACGACTTCGCGTTCGGCTGGCGCTACCTCGCGACGAGCACCATCGTCGCCGGGGTGGGCCTCTTCGTTGCCCTTGCCGCGGTCTCCCCCCTGTTCCAGCCTGCCGGGCCGAGGCGCCGCGTCTTTGCGGTGGCAGCGATCGGGCTCTTGGCGCACACGGTTTACGTGGTCGCCGCCGGCGGGGACTACCTGGGTCTCGCGCGCTTCTTCGTGCCTACGCTTCCGCTGGCGACTGCGCTTGCGGCCGTGTGGATGGTGCATTCCAGGGCAACGATCGCGATCTATGCGGGACTGCTGCTGTGCTTCCTTTGGACCCACGCCACCCCCTTGGTGCCCGAGGCCTACTGGGGGCACAACCGCCTGTATCTCGCCACGCTGCATGAATTCCAGGAAGAGCGCTGGGCGACCCTTGGCCGGGTGTTTGCCGAGCGCGTTCCGCCGGATAGCTCCGTTTGCCTCTCGCCCATCGGAGCCTTCGGCTGGGAGTCGAATCTTGCGGTCGTCGACGTGCTAGGTCTCACGAATGGCGACTTGCGCGATGTGGAGCCGGACCTCTCGATTCCGATGAAGGGCCATCAGCGCTACAGCGCTGAATTCACCCTGGCGCGCCGGCCCGACTACGTCATCCCGGGCAATGGCGTCCGCGACCCGCGCACTGGTCGCATGGCCGTGAATCCATGGGAACGGGACCTGTTCGCGCATCCAGAATTCGCCGCGCAGTACGCCCAAGAGGTGTGGGAGATTCCCGGCGGTGAAGCCCTCGACGTTTGGGTGAGGCGGCCCTAGCGGGACCGAAGGCAGGCAGCTCTCCGCTGGCCTACTCCTCGCCGGCTAACGCCGGCGGGGGGGCCAGCTTGCGATCCCAGCTGGTTCCCATCGCCTTTTCGTCGGGCAAGTCGAGCGGCAGACTGCGCTTGTGTCAGCACGGGTGGTGGGGGAGGGATCGCTGCGGGTGCAGCTTAGAGGTGTTACCCGTACTTTCGCTCTTGCTCGATCTGGCATGGCCAAGGACCATAGGGTCAATGCGCTTCACACGATTCCTATTCGCCGTCGTTGGGTTGACGAGCAGAGCCCATGCTCTGCTCTTGATTGGCTTGCTCTGCATGACTTCGGGGCTAGGCGCTTCGAGCGCATGGGGCATGCCGGCCGGCTGTCCGGGCGATCCAAAGGCCCAGGATCCGGACTGCGGCTTGTGCAGCGACAGCCACGCGGTGGAGTGCACCACGTGCAGGGGAACCCGTGTGGCTCCTTTGCCGTGCAAGAGCTGCGACGGGGAAGGCCGCTACGATTGTCAGGAATGTGAGAAAGGGAAGGTGGACTGCCTTGTTGGGCCCTGCGATGGCGGAAAGGTGACCTGGGGGTCGAGTAGTTTGTTCCGCAAGAAGGCAGAGAAGAAGCCTGACAAGGATCCATGCAAGTTCTGCAAGAAGCGAGGCACGTTGAAGTGCAAGGCCTGCTCGTCTGGAAAGCGCAGGTGCAACACGTGCTCGGGCAAGGGGGCGGTGAAGGCCGCCTGCTGGGACTGCGTTGGTAGCGGGGAGCTTCCCTGCCCACTTTGCGTGGCGAAGCCGAATCCCAAGCTTTGCCCCTGGTCGAAGTCGTCGTCTACTCTCGGTTGTCAGGCCTGCACTAGCCCACCCAAAGCCCGGGACTGTTGGGTCTGCGAGGGCGAGGGTGCGAAGCTATGCACCCGATGCAAGGGCCATGATCGAAGGCCCTGCGGAGAGTGCGGCGGCACGGGGAGGGTGCGCTACCAGGAGATGCTTGGTGGCAAGGCTGGCGTGAGAAAGCACGAGGCGTGCGATGGGAAGGGGCAACTCGACTGCCACGAGCTCGAGTGCAGGAAGGGGGCGGTGAAATGCGAGGAGTGTACGGAAGGGCAGGTCTCCACCTGCATCCTATGCTCGGACACCAAGCAGGCTCACTGCCGCGCGTGCAGTGGGGAACCCTACCGGCCGTTCGAAGTCTACGGAATGCTCCTCAGCGACAAGGGGTTCCAGGATGCAGCCGGCGAGTACCTCGAATGCGCTCGTACGGTCGCGCAACGTCATTTTAGCGACAAGGTGAGCAGCCTCTACGAGCAGCAAGTCGAGTGGGAGAAAGCGCAGGTCGAGATCGAGGAGCGAGCAGAATCCATGGCTCGGCTCGGTCTGACCCTGAAGAGGCGTGCTCCGAAGGTATCGATCGAAGAGAAGATCAAGCGAGCGAAGCAGGAGGCGGCAAGAGTCTCCAAACGCCTTGCCGCCGCGCAGGCGGCCCTGCGCTAGGGAACACTGTGCCGGATCGCTGTTGCTGAACCGCAGCGGTGAACCCGGCGCTCCTCCACTCACTCGGAATACGACAACTGCGCTTCGACCATGGCCTTGGCAATGCGCTGGGTGCCCAGGGCGAGGAAGTGGCAGCAGGCGTCGCTGTACACCGACCGGGTTTCTTCCTGAAACAAGTCGGTGAGGTCATGGAAGCGGACACCCTGCTCAAGCATGAGTTGGCCGCGTGCCTGGAGCTGGGGGTAGCCCTCGCGGACTCCGGGCCGGTAGGTGTGGTCCTCGCGGTAGGCGATCTCAAGCTCTTGTTCTGAGAGGGGCTTGCTGCCTTCCACGTACTGGTTGGGCTGGAGGAAGTGCAGGTAAAGAATGTCCTGGGCCTCGCACAGATGGTGCATCTGCAGGGAGGAGCGCATCCAAAGGTCTGCGAGCTCCGCGTACATCTCCGTATCGTTGGCGAACGGGCGTTGGGGGCCTCCGATCCGTGAGAAACCAGCGGAGAGGCGCTTCTCTCCGCTCTCGAGGACGCGCTGCTCGGCTTCGGCCTGGGCGCGCCTCCAGCGGGAATCACGCAGGGCCCACAGGGCTTGGGCTGTCCAGCGCGACGCCCATGGCGAGGCCAGGGTCCTTGCGGCCAGCGCCGCGCGCTGCTGGCGGATGAAGTTGAGCTCCCCGAAATCGAGCTCCGAGGCTCCCCGCTTGCTGATGCGCTGCTTCCAGGCCTGGGGGTAGGGGAAGAAGCTCCCCTGGGGACCGTTGCCGCTCGCGTGTAGCGCGACCTCGTTGAAACCATCCAGGTTCCAAACCGCGTCGATCTTGGCCCCAAGCGATAGGGCATAGCTGAGGGCGATGAGCTGTTGGGGCTGGTGGTAGCTCGGGTAGGCGAGGACCAGGAGGTGGATCTGCTTGCCATCCAGGAAGGGGCTGCGCTCGAGAATCTTGCGGATCGTCTTGAGCCCCTGCATGGACATTCCGGCCGCAACAGACCCCCCTGCGATGGCCAGAACGAAGGTGTCCGGCGGGGGGGAGAACACGGGGTCCCGTGGGTCCGCCAGCTCATCGCGGTTGAGGGTGGTCGTTCCGGGGCGACGTTTGCCCGAGCCGGACTTTGGGATGAAGCCGAGGAAAGGATGGCTGATCTCTTTGCCGTTGAGCTGGGGCTTCTTTCGCTCCTTGTTGCTTTGAACGCGGTCCGCCAACTCCTGTTGGGTGTTGAGCAAGACTGCCCGCGAGGGGGCGCGCTTGCCCAAGATCCACAAGCCCGCATATGCCCCGAACTCACAAAGAGCAGCAAGCAAAAGCAGCGCCATTGTGCAGCCGAGGACCCTTCTTCGCAGCTTCATCGCAATTCCATACTAGAAGGAAGCGCTTGGGTTGGGATGTGCAATTGTCGGCAGTTGCAAATGCAGCCATCGACTCGTCCAGGTGCCCGGTGGTCGGGATTGGTCTTGGGCTCCGCGTGCCCCATCTCACTCTTGGTCGGCGGTCCGCCGCGATGGCAACGGGGCCTCTGGATTGGCTAAGGACTTCCATGGCAGGGGACATTCCCCTGTGCACCCTGTGCTGGACGCAAGAGACGACGCATGCATTCGGAGCCGGTTTCGAGGCCCTCCTAGCTGCCTGTCCTTGGACCAGGGAGTCGGTCGCCCGGACGGCCGGTCTCCGCAGTGGTGACAGCCCTGGTCTTCCGATTTGGCCCTCGATGTCCCCATGGGGAGCCCCTGGAGTTAAGGTGCTCGGCTCAAACGAGAATCCGAGCCCCTGCCGAGGGGTGGGATCTGCCATGGGAATCGCCTCCACCCTTTTCCGCTTCCAAGTCGAGTTTGCGGACATCGACCGCAGCATCTACGAGACGCTGGATTTGCGGGCTGCCCAGCATCCCTCTGAGGATGATGAGCGCCTGATCGTGCGGGTGCTGGCGCGCATCATCGCCCACGAGGAGGGTCTGCAGTTTGGTCGCGGCCTTTCGAATCCCGAGGATGCAGGCATCTGGAGTCACACCCTGACCGGTGAGATCGGAACCTGGATCGATGTGGGCTTGCCCAGCGCGGAGCGCCTACACAGGGCCAGCAAGGGGGCCGAGCGCGTCCTCGTCTTCACGCACAAGTCTGGGACCGCGCTGCGCAAGGAGTGGCGCACTCGCCGGATCCACAGGGCCGAGTCCATCCTGGTCTACAGACTTCCGGTGGACCTGGTCGAGCGTTTGGCCCAGAGCATTGCGCGCAAGACCAGTTGGCATGTGACCATCATGGACGGGCAGCTTTCGGTTCTCGTCGACGGCAACACGGTGGAAGGCTCCGTCGAGGAAATCGGCCTGGCCGCGCTACTGCTGCAGCCTGCTGAACCGGCGGGGTGAGGCAGGGGCCGGGGAACCGGAAGGAGTTCTTTTGGGATTTTCCGTTCGGTGAACGGGCTCACGATCCAAGCAGCAGAGCTCTAGGAATGCGACGGAATGCGCCCCGGGGCGAAACCGCCGCTGGCAGGGCTGATAGTCTCGGTCGCCCTGGTGCTCTACCTCTTCCTCGGGATCTTGGGCACATCCACTCGACCCACTGCTCGACCTCCGTGAATTTCCCCTCGCTCGCCCGCTTTCCACTGGTTCCTCGAAGCGGCTCCCTCGCCGCCCTCGCGCTCCTGTCTTTCTCCGCGCCCGCCGCAGCGGCTCCGCAGGATCTCTACATCACGGACTGCTCGCTCGGCTGCACGAGTGGCGCCGGTGGCAACCAGGTCTTCTGCACCCTTGTCAACATCCACGAAAACGAGCTCATTGAGATCGGATTTAGCCTGCCGGTCGATCCGGCGAGTCTGAGTTCGAGTTCGTTTCGCATCACTGGCACCCAGAACGGGACTTCACCTTCGGGTAGCTTGAGCGTGTCTGTGCTCGATCCAAGGCGGGTCATCTTTGAGCCCGATGTTGTCGGCCTCGGCCCGCTCTCGTACTCCTTCGAGCTCGACAGCTCCTATTCGATTGTGCTGCCAGGGACCGCCCAAGGCGATTCGGGGCCCTTTATCACGAGTACGACCGGGGAGCCCAACCAGAGCCGCCTGGTCTGCACCGTGACCGCGAGCGAGGGGCTGCTGCCGCTCGTTCGCTCGGAGTGCGTAACCAGCCCGAACTCCGTTGGGCCGGGCGCGTTCATGTCGACGGCCGGCAGTTCGAGCCTCGTCCTGAACGATCTCGTGCTCGAAACCGGTGGCTTGCCCGCTGGTACCTTCGGCGTCTACGTGATCGGCGGTGAGCAGGCGTTCACCCCACTCGGTTCCGGATCGTTGTGCCTGGGCGGTAGCCTGGGTCGCCTCGGCGTAACGCTCTCCACGGGCGGAGGCACAGCGAATCTGCCCCTCGACGTGAGCGCGATCGGCGGTGCGGTCTC
This sequence comes from uncultured Planctomycetaceae bacterium, assembly GCA_964459495.1. Taxonomy (GTDB): domain Bacteria; phylum Planctomycetota; class UBA1135; order UBA1135; genus CAYWNK01. The sequence continues at coordinate 3,082 of CAYWNK010000124.1, read as the reverse complement.
TATCGCAGCTGGCGAGACCTGGCGCTTCCAACACATCTACCGGGATACCGACCCCGCCGGCCCGACCTTCAACGCAAGCGACGCCATCCGGGCCACCTTCTTCTAGCCCGGACAAGGTGCGGGGGTCGCTGCTGGGGAAGCCCAGCAGCGAACGCCACGCCGCAGGCACAAACTAGATGTAGGGCCGCGTCAGGTTGCTGGAGCCTTCTTCTGTGACCAAGAGGTTGTCCTCGATGCGCACACCGCCGAGGGGCGTGAGGCGATCGATCAGGTCCCAGTCGAACAGCTCTGCCGTTCCGTTCTGGCGGTGTTCCCGCAGCAGCATCGGAATGAAGTAGATGCCTGGCTCGACGGTGAACAGCATGCCAGGCTCGATCGCCCGGGTGGTGCGCAGGTGGGGGTGCTTGGCGTCCGGGGGATTGTTGCCGCCGATGGGCTGTGCTTGGTGCCCGGCCACGTCGTGGACCTGAATTCCGAGGAAGTGACCCAGGCCGTGGGGGAAGAACGGGCGGGTGATGCCGCGCTCGACCGCCTCTTCACCACCGATGTGCAGGATGCCCAGCCGCTGGAGCAGGAGGCCGATCTCGACGTGCGCCATATGGTGCAGCTCGGGATAGGTCATTCCGGGCTTGACCGCCGCGCAGAGTTTGGTCTGCAGAGCGTCCGCTCCACAGGCCAGCTCCTGGAAGACCTCGTCGCAGTCAGGTGCGACCCAGGTCCGAGTGATATCGGAGGCATAGCCGCCCACAACCGCTCCCGCATCGATCAGCAGGACCTTGCCATTGCGCTCGGTGCGCTTTTTCTCGTAGTGCAGAATCGCGCCGTTCTTGTCGAGGGCCACGATGCTGCCATAGGGCAGCTCATGGTCGACGACCCCGACCGCAGCCACGTAGGCGTGGTGAATGTCGAGCTCGCTGCCACCCTCCTGGAATGCTTCCTTCGCCGCCTTGTGGCCAACCGCAGCCTTGCGATTGGCTTCTTCCACGCAACTCGCCTCGTAGGCGGTCTTGTAGCTGCGGTTCCAATCCAGGCGGCTGAGCAGCTCTGCGGGGTTGGCGTCTAGGCCCTTGGCGGCCGCGGCTTCGGGCGAGTCGCCGCAGTAGGCCAGCTTGCCGGGCAGGGAGACCTCCGACCAGGCGAGATCCTGGCTCGCCACCTCGCAGTAGTCGTATTGCTCCAGCCAGTAGGGCTCACCCACGGGGGCCTGCTCGTACCAGAAGTCTTCGGGAGCGAAGCGCACCAGCTTGGGCCTGGCCCCCGGGCGAATCAGCAGCAGGTGATGGGGGCCCTCGACGGGCACCCAGGACGCAAAGTGCGCATTGGGGTGATGGGGCGCATCGGTGTCGTCCGCAAAGTATCGCATTGGCTGCCCGCTATGCAGCACCAGCGCGTCGTAGCCGGTCGCCTCGAGCACAGCTTCTGCCTGTGCTTGACGGGCAGCCACATGGCTGGGGTAGGCGCCGGGGGCGAGGCCGGGGCTCATGCTGCGGACTCCTCACCACCGGCGTGACGGTCCATCATTTTCCGGATGGGAATCACGAGAGCGAACATGACGACGCCCATGAAGATGCCGCTCGCGGCGACGACGGCGAAGAGGGACTGCAGCGAGAAGCTCTCGTAGTAGCTCGAGACCGTACCGCCGATGAAGTTGCCCACGGAGGTGGCCAGGAACCAGACACCCATCATGAGGCTGACCACCTTGGCCGGCGCCAGCTTGGTCATGGAGGAGAGGCCGACCGGGCTGAGGCAGAGCTCGCCCATGGTGTGCAGGAAGTAGACGCCGAGCAGCCAGAGCGGACTGACCCTCGGGCCCGGGTTCGTGTCGACGGCGGCCGCCTCGGCCGCGTTGGCCGGCAGAACCAAGAGGGCGAAACCAAGGCCAACCAGCACGAGGCCAACGGCGAACTTGGCGGGATAGGAGGGGTTGTTCTTTCCCATGCTCACCCACAGCCAAGCGAAAAGCGGGGCGAGGATGATGATCAAGATCGAGTTCGCGGACTGCCACCACGACGAGGGGAACGACCAGCCAAACAGGGAGTTGTTGGTGCTGCGGTCGGCAAACAGGGTCAGCGTGGACCCAGCCTGTTCGAAGATGCCCCAGAAAATCGAGGCGCCACAGAACAGCACGAAGATCGTGATCAGGCGAGCGCGCTCACTCTTGGTCCACTCCTCAGCAAAGAACAGCTTGCCGAAGAAGCCGATCACCACGGTCAGCAGCAGGGTCGTGAAGGCCCCGTTGATGTTGTCCTTGGTCATCAGCTCGGGCTTGTTCAGGGCGATGAGGGTGATGACCAGGGCCAGCACAGCGACCACAGCAAGCCCGATGTTCAGGGTCTTGCGCGCCTTCGCAGCGTCGGCGGGGTCTTGGGGTACGGAGGGCCTCAGGCCCGCCTGCCCGAGCTTGTTGCCGCTCAGCACGTACTGGATCAGGCCAAAGAACATCCCGACGGCCGCTGCACCGAAGCCCCAGTGCCAGGAGCGCGTCGGGTCCAGGCCCCAGCCGATGAGGGTTTCCTTGAACTCTTCGCTCTGGGCCAAACCGCCGCAGATCAGGGGGGCGATGAAGGCACCCAGGTTGATGCCCATGTAGAAGATCGAGAAACCAGCATCCCTGCGCGTGTCTTCGGGGCTGTAGAGCTGGCCGACGATGACGCTGATGTTGGGCTTGAGCAGTCCGGTGCCGATGACGACCAGGGCCAAGCCCGAGTAGAAGAAGGCTATGCCGTGTAGGGCCAGCAGTACGTGGCCGATCATGATGATGATCCCGCCCCAAAGCACCGACTTGCGCTGCCCGAGGAACTTATCGGCGAGCCAGCCGCCAGGCACGGACGCCATGTAGACCATCGAGGTGTACATGGCATAGATCGGGCCGGCCTTCTCGGCGCTAAAGCCCAGGCCGCCGTCGACCACCGCCGCGGTCATGAACAGCAGCAGGATCGCGCGCATCCCGTAGTAGCTGAAGCGCTCCCACATCTCGGTGAAGAAGAGCGTCATGAGTCCCCGCGGCTGCCCGAAGGGGCCATCGGGGTGAGACGGAATGGTGGCGCTGCTGGGAGCTTCGCTCATGGGGGGGGGCGATATC
>CAYWNK010000123.1:0-17820 GCA_964459495.1 uncultured Planctomycetaceae bacterium | reverse complement strand
TCTCAAGGCCATGCGACCCCACCAGTGGGTCAAGAACGTCTTTGTGCTGGCTGCCCTGCTATTCGCGCTTGGCGAGACGCACAGCATGGCCACCGAGCCGAAAATTCTTCTGCAGGTTGGGTTCGCCGTGGCGGCCTTTTGCCTGGGCTCGAGCGCGATCTACCTGGTCAACGACGTGATGGACGTCGAGTCGGACCGGCAGCACCCCACCAAGCGCAACCGTCCAATCGCCGCCGGGGAGGTGAGCGTCCCCGCGGCGCTGGTCACCAGCGCGGTGTGCGTCGCCGCCTCGGTCACCCTGGGTTTGCAGGCGAGCTCGACGGTCGGGAACGTGGCCGTGGTCGTCAGCTGCTACATGACGATGAACTTCCTCTACTCGTGGAAGCTCAAGCACGTGGCGATTCTCGACGCTTTCTGCATTGCGACAGGGTTCCTGCTGCGGGTGCTCGCGGGTGGCTTTGCCGCCGAGACGCCAGTCTCCCATTGGCTGATGCTGTGCACGCTGTTTCTGGCCTTGTTTCTGGCTCTGTGCAAACGCAAGGCAGAGATCGATCTATTGGGCGAGGACCGCGGCGCGCACCGCAAGATCCTTCGTGAGTACACCCCGGAGTTCCTAGATCAGGCGGTGGGTATCCTCGCTGCCTGCGCCATCCTCTGCTACACGATGTACACGGTGGCGGACGAGACGACCGACAAGTTCGGCTCGGGCCACGGCCTGGTCTGGACGGTGCCCTTTGTCGTATTCGGGCTGATGCGCTATCTGCTCCTGGTTCAAACCCAGCGGGGCGGCGGCAGCCCCACGAAGGTGCTCCTCGGCGGCGATCTGGTGTTCGTCGCCAACGCGCTTGGCTGGCTCGGCACGGTGGCGTTTCTGCTGTTCCGCTGAGGGCGTCGGGGTCAATCCCGCTTCTCTCGCGCTTTCAACGGCGCTCCCTCGCAGTATGCCGCAACCGCGTCGAGGTGCTTTTGGAGGCCCTTGCGGTAGAGGCCCTGGAGAAGCGGGTTCATGATCTTCGCGAGGAGCCGATGGGCCCGGGCGTCCATGTGGATCTGAAGCTCGGCCCCGGAGCTGGAGGGCTGTACGACGAAGGTGGTGTCCCAGACCGTCCCGCCCTGATCCGACACCATGCGGGCGCTGATCGGGGGAGAGAACTCGGTCATCTCGAGCTCGGTGTCCATCTCTTTGCGGCCCATGAGCCGGGTTTCGCGGAAGCGGGCGCCCGCGCCGGCGCGCTGTTCGCTCAGGAACTCGACGCGAAGGATCTCCGGGTTGGTCGCGGGCAGGTTCCCGATATCGGTGACCGCCTGAAAGACCACCTCGGGCGGAGCCTGGATCGTGCGTGCGACGGAGATGAGAGGCATTCCAATACCGTGCCGCGCTCGCCGTGGTGGTTCAACACCAGGTCGGCCCCGCCGCAAGCCGACGGCCAGATTGCATCCGAGCCGGAGCAAGAAGGGGATTGCCCGAGGTGCCGGTCGCCGCAGAAACCTAGGCACCAGGCCCCGCATGGACTGGCGATCCGGACTTAGGTTGGGTTGAGTTCGCCCGCCCCCCTGCATTCCTAGGGAATTCCATGCTTCGAATCGCAGCCGCTTTCGGCGTCGCCGTATTCGGCGCTAGTAGCTTGTGCGCCCAGTCCCAGGTTTCTGCCCAGCGGATCCCCGGATCTGTTCGCAACGCGGGTAGCGACCACGTGGACACGGGGGCTTGGACCCGGGGAAACCAACAGTTGGTCGGGATAGGGCCGGACATCATCTGCGACAACACGGCGGAGTCTGGCTACTTCACGACCGCGGGGATGGCCACGGCCACTGGCGACTGGTCTTGGATCGACGAAGGGCGACTGCCGGGGGTCGACAGCGACTTGCCCGGTGCCCAGTACTTCCCCGGCGCCATCGTTGGGGGCATCGCCTTTTCCTACTGCACCGACTCCGCCGCTTCGATCGGGATCACGTTTCAGCTCCACGATGGGTACCAGCCCTGCGATCTGGTGCGCACTTCGCCCATGAGTCCTTTCTCGCTCGCCGGCACGATCACAGCGCCTTCGCTGCCGGTCAGCCCCATGGGGGCCTCAGCTGCTGGACCGTCACCCTACTACGACGTTTTGTGAGCCGGCTGGCGTCAACTCGAGTGGTAGCCCTGTCCTTCTAGACCTGTCTTCTATCTCCGGGGGCGCCGGCATTCGTCTGGATGCATCCGGTGAGCCCCGGATCCCGAATTCCGGGTTCGGCTACTTCATCGTCTCGAGCGAGATCACGAGCGCCATTGCGGTCGGCGACTTCGAGAACTTTGCGGGCACATCGTCCACAGGCTTTGGCTTCGAGCTCCCCACCCAGCTTCCAAGCCCCCGGGGGGCAGTATTCAGTCTGGGTCGACTTGGTACTTGCAGCTTTGGTACCGCGATTTGAATCCTGGGCCTGTCGTGAACTTCTCCAACGGCATCTTCATCGACTTCTAGGCCAGTCCTCTTCGGGTCAGTCGAGGAGCTGAAGCACGACGCCGTTCGTGTTGCTTGCGATCGACTCAAGGCGTAGGGGCACATCACCGATCCGCGCGAATCCTATGGATTCGCCGTCGTGCTGGAGAGTGCCCGTTTCAAGGTCGACGACGTCTCCCTTCGCCAGATCGATGCTGAATTCTCCGGAATCGTCGGTCCGGGTGGTCGCAAGCTCTGCACCAGGGACTGGGGTGATGCCGGAGCGAAACGCAGTCACGAGGATGCCGGCGACCGGCTGTCCCGCTGCATCCACAACTTTGCCCGTGAGAACAGCGGGTTCGCGCAGCGTGAGGATACGATCGGAGTCGCCCGCTCGCGCGGCAACGGGGAGACTGGGGGCGAGCCGTGCGTTTGGGTTTCCCCAGTTGTAGGACGAGAGCGTGGTCACAAGCTGGCAGTCGCCTGTCTCCTCGGAGATCCCGAGCAGCTCGAATCGTCCACCAGCTCCAGAAACCGCGTTGGCCCCTGCCTCTTGGTTCTCGGCCACCACTTGAACGAATACACCGAGCGCAGGGCTGCCATCGGGTTTGAGGACGACACCGCTGATGGGAGTGCCCAGGTCCAGGATCAGCTCAAGATCCTCGACTCGTCCGCTCCCCGGGACCTGGACCGCTACGGATGCAGCTGAGTCGCGGTTTCCACGGACCGCTGCGGTCACCTCGAATTCCCCCGCAGCTACGTCCGCGAACTGGAAACGCCCCTGAGAATCCGTGCGCGACTCCCGCACCGTCGTGTACCAGGTCGCGTTGGTGGCCTCGGTGTCCGGACGCAGCCGGTTGATATCTCCGTTGGCGCCCCTCAGCTTGACGGTGTAGTCGGGGATGGGGGTGCCCCTGAGCGTTCGGAGCGTGCCCGCGACCTGCACGCCCGGCAAGAGCACAAAATCGCCGAGGTCGATTTGGTCATGCCGCGACTCGTCGGCCGGGAAATCATAGACGCGCGTGCCGAAGCCTTCCTTGCGCAGGAACAGCTGATGCCCGAGCTTGGCGTCGAGGCTCATCAGGAAAAAGCGGCCATCGGCCCCAGTCAGCGACGATTCCCAGTCCGTGTGCTGGGTGTCGTCGATGAACTGCGACGCGACACCGGCGGCGTAGACACCCCCAAGGGGCGCCTGCTTGGAATCCAGAACCCGGCCTGTCGCCGAACGCGCGGGCGCAAGCACGAAGTCGAGACGGGTATCCTCGCTTGGCATCGCGTCAGAGGGGTACTCGTGCTGGTCGCTCCCAAAGCCCGGAGCACGAACGTGGATGTCGTAGACGCCCGGTCCTCCGAAGCCAAAGAGCTCGTAGGAGCCGAGAGCGTCGGTGATGACGGACTTGCGAAAGGTCCATCCCTCGCCGATCTCGGCCCCGGGGATTGGGCGGCCCCGGGTGTCGCTGACGGTGCCATGGACTTTGACGCCGGTATCCAACAGCAGGTCGAGGCGAGTGCGTTCACCGGCGCGCAGCTCGATCTTTTTCCATGGTGGTGAGGCTACAGCCTTCGGCGCGATTGCCACGGTAAGAGCTCCCGCCTGCAGATCATCGATGAGGAACATGCCCCCCGGGTTGGTTCGTACGAGGAATTGCTCGACGCGATTGCTGTTCCATCCCCGTACAAGCGCGCCCTCAATCGCGCTGCCGTCGGCTGATCTCTTCAGGCTTCCCTCGAGGATTGCCGCGGGCGCTAGCCGCAGCAGGACTTCGTCACCGGCAAATACGTGGTTGCGGCGTGCTCTCGCGTAGGCTCGCTTCGAGACCTCGACGTCGAGCGGAATCGCCTCGGGGACGGCTACCTCGAAGCGGCCCGCGCTGTCGGTGGCGACCTTGGCAACGGGTCGACTCGACCGGCTGTGGGAGAGATCGAGGTTCGAGTACTCACCATGTAGGCGGTACGAGATCGTGACGTCTGCTCCTGCTAGCGGCGTCTCCAGGGCGTCACTGATGACCCATCCACGCAAGAGACTCTCTTGAACGACAGCCTCGGATGGAGCTTGGGTGATGTCTCGACGGGCCTCGATTTTGTCCGCCTCCGATCCAGAACTCCCATCCGCCCCATGGATCGGATCGAGGGGGGACGCAAGCGAGCCTGCGGGATCGAGCTGTGCGGCGTCCAGTATGGGGGCCGGTCCTACGGAACTCTCCGAAAAGAACCACCACAGGCTTCCGAGAAGACCGAAGGCCAGCAAAGCAAGCAGGACGAGCGTGCGGGAACCCATGGTTGCGATTCTATCGATTGGTGTTCCAAGCGTTGATTCGCATGGCCCCTGGGGCCCATCTGACGTCCCACAGCTGGCCATGGTGATCCGCGCCTGGCGCCCGGCGACTGAACGCCTCGCTCGCCCCAGTGATTTCCGCCCTGGTTTCTCGGGGGGCCGGTTCACCCGAGATGTTCCGCGCATGGGGCGCCGTTCCAGTAAGCCTAGGTGGCGCGATCGACCTTGGGTGGCGACCTACCTTTCGAGAGCAGCTGCGGCGCAAAGAGCCGAGCCGAATAGAACGGAGCGCTGGCGAGAGGGGGAGCCGGCCGCCAGGGATGGGACGCCTTGGAACCCAATGGCTGGGGTGCAACCTGCCGAGTTGACCTTTGCGCTGCAATAGACCTGGGGACCTTCTGAAGGCACGTATGGAGCATGTCCGTAGTGCCTCTGCAGGGCAAAGAGGTGGGCACGCGCGGCGGTTTCCACATAGCCGGGGCTGCTGAGCGCTGCGGCATCCACTGGGCTCGTCACGAATCCTCCCTCGGAGAGCACCGCGGGCATGAACGTCTCGCGCAGGACAAAGAAGTTCGCTGTCTTGGGGCCACGGTCGAACAGCCCCACGCCGGCGATGAGCTCTTCCTGCACGAGGTTCCTCAGGGCTGCGCTGAACGTGCCATTCTGGAAGGAGTAGGTCTCGGTGCCATTGGCGGCTGGATCCGGGAAAGCGTTGTGGTGGATCGAGACAAAACGATCGGCGGGCCATGCGTTGGCCAGATCCACGCGCTCCTGAAGGGAGACCGTCTGGTCTCCCGAACGGGTCAGCAGGACTTCCCAGTCGCCGCCGCCTGCGGAGTCGGTCGCGTCGGCTTCGAGCAGCTGGGCGAGGCGCAGACTCACCACGAGGTTGAGGTCTTTCTCAACCAGGCCCTGGCCGATGGCTCCTCGATCACTGCCCCCGTGGCCTGGGTCGACGACGACTCGTACCTGGGCCCCAAGGGAGCCCGCCGTGGTGAGAAGCAACGGAATCAGCAGGGAGGGCTTCATGTGTGCCACGACACAGGGATCCGCTTAGGGGAAGCAGTCCTGGGCACAGGGGTGCGGGGAGAAGCGGAATGGGATGAGTACTTCCGTTCCGATACACCGTTGGGGGTACCATTGCTTGGTCCCAACACTTGAGCTCTCGTACCTCGCTATGAAGCCACTCACGATCCTACTCGCTGCGATCTCCGTGCCAGCGATCGCCTCGTCCCAGCAGACGGTTGTGGAAACCCGGGTGTTCCATCAGGAGGTTTTTGCAGGCCTTGACGCCAACGACTTCGATATCGATGTCGGCCCCCTCGGCCCTACGGAGGCTCAGGACGGCATGGTCGTCATCGTGGAAATCGACCTCCTGGTTGACTGGCTCTTCGAGATTGAAGTGACCAATCTCGCCAGCTTCGCAGACACCTTTCGCTACGAAACAGCGATCTGCCTGACTTCCGAAAACTGCAATTGCAATCCATATCAGTGCTCAGGGTTCGGGACGATTTCGAGTCCTGTTGCTCCCGGCGACACGGCCCAGATCGGGGGGAGCACATCGATCCCGTTTCAGTTCGCGGCCACCGACTTTGACATTGGTGGGGGATCCGGCGCCTGGTCGTGGCCCGACGTCCATCTCTTAGGCGGAGCCTCCACAGCTTCTTCCGGGCTGACCTTCGGTGAGGGTGTACCAGTGCCTAAGAGTTGGATCACCGTTCTTTCCGCCCAGGCCACCGTGACGGGTACGGTTTTGGTCGAGTGGGTTCCCAATCCGCTGCCTGCCCAGGTGGTTTGCCCCGGGAACTCCGTCAGTGCTGCCACTCTGGCGGCGGCTGGCGACTACGACAACTTCTGGCTTCTCCAAGCCGGGGTTCCGGCCAGCTTCAACCTGCTGCTAACGAGCGATGCGGCAAGCTCTATGGTCCCGGCCAACGGCGTTTGCTTAGACATGGCCAGCCCGGCATTCATGCGCTACACCGACAGCCTGACCGTCGGCGGGCTCCCATATCGCATCCCCGACGATCCCGCCTTCGCGGGTACGACCCAGTATTTTCAATCCTGGTTTCGAGCGCCTTCTGGCGCGCAGACCAGTGAGTGCATCGGCGTGACTTTCCCTTAGCCCAGGTTATTCATGAGGATTCGCACCTGGGCGTCGGAACAGGTCACTGGTGTTCGGGAATGACAGCCCTTCCATCGATCTCGGGCCTTGCGCCCGGAGACGGGGTCTCGCCCGGCCCGAGTCCCGCAGCGCACGAGATCGGGCGCGAATGACCTGTAGGCTGCCGCAGGCAGCCGATCCGGCGTTCTGGTGCGAATCCTCATGAATAACCCGGGTTAGGAAGGCAACGCTGCAAGCCTCGGTCTGATTGCTTGGCCGGGCCCTCGATCGCAGGGGCTAGGGCGCAGTCGGCTCGGCGCTACGCACCAGTGCCTGACGCTGCACGGGTTTATTCGGGCGTCAGCTCGAACACCCAATCGCATGGTTGGCCCGGGATCGGAATCTGCAGGGGATCGGTGATGAGCGGCTGGTAGCCCTCAGCCGTCACCTTCACCCGGGTCCAGACGCCTCCGGTGAAGAGGTCCCTGGGGCTGTTGGACCAGCGCCCTAGGGGGCTGCTGAATGCGACGCCTCCCATCACCCAGGAGATGTCGATTCCGCTCACCCTGGGACCCAGGGAGTCATCCCCGTGGTGTACCAGCAGGATGCGGAAGGTCTCGATCGGCCGGCCGGTCTTCGCGTCGATCACCCGACCTCCGATCCCACTCGCGCGTTTCACGACCAGCTGGACCTCGCTTCCGTCATGCTCGAGCTGGAGCTCCGTCCACACGATGCCCTCGCCGCGGATGCGCAGGTTCAGGTCGCCGCTGGGAACGCCCTCGATCGAAAAGCGGCCAGACCCGTCGCTGCGCCCACTACTCCCAATCCCGGCGCCACCCGCCAAGGGGCTGTTGCTCGCTCGACGCGCCGTGACGGTGGCGCCGGCGACCGCTGCTCCCGATGGATCGAGGACCTGGCCGACCAGCGGTGTTCCGCGCTCGAGCACCACGTCCATCCGTAGATCCTCGCCGGTCTTGGGCACTTCGATGCGGCGCAGAAACTCCGGCTGGCCTCGCTTGCGCGCGCCCAGCAGCATGGAACCCGGTGCTACATGCTCGAATACGAAGGCACCATTCGCATCCGAGTAGGCTTTGCGATTCGCAACCAGCCTGGCATTTGTACCGATCCAGAGGCGTGCACCCTGAACGGAATTGCCCTGGCTATCGGTCACCCGGCCCTCGAGGCGCGAGCCCTTGACGAGAACGAAGTCGAGCTGGGTCCCAAGCGCGGGGGCAGACTCGCCAGGGGGCAGACCAATGAGCTCTTCGGTGGCCGCGAAGCCCGCGTGGCTCGCCTTGCAGGCCACGTGAATCCCGGGCTCCCACTCGACGCCACTTAGCTCGTAGTACCCGGTGGCGTCGCTGAGCACGCTTCCCTCACGGGATACGTTGCAGGAAACCTCCGCGCCCGCAAGCACCGCACCCCTGGCGTCCCGCACATAGCCAAAGAGCCGACCCTCGATCCCCAGCTCGGGCTCGAGTTCGATGTGGATCTTGGTGGTTTCGCCGGCAACCAGGTTGCCGGGGGTCAGGCCGCCTTTGCGAAACCCGGCAGCGCTCACGATCACCGAGCCATAGCCGCGTGAGGGCACCGCGAGCCGGTAGGTCCCGTTCTCGTCCGTGTGGGTCTGGGCCCCGTTGAAGTGCACCAAAGCCCCCGCAATCGGTAGACCAGGCTGAACAGCCGAGTCGCCCGCGCGAACGGTTCCCTCGACCCAAGCGTCCCGTGGAGCGAGGCGCACCAGAATCCCCTGGGGCGGGCCGTCGTCGGGGAACGCGATGGTGCGCTCTTGGACGCTCGCGTTGTAACCCTCGACCTTGTCCAGGACAGCCGCAATCGAGACCGTTCGGCCCGGGTCCACCAAGGCCCATTCGAAGGCACCATCGGGGCCGGTTTCAAGGTCGATGGAGTCCAGGACCTGGCCGTCGGCTTCGGTTCCTTCCTGGAGGGTGAGGTGCAGGTGCACGCGGGGGAACGCGCCCCCGGCCCCGTCGATCCATTGGGATCGTCCGCGGACGACCCAATCCAGGGGAGCGGCGACTTTAGGCTGCTCCTCCAAGGGACTTCGCAGCTCGAGCTGTTGGGCTTCGGGTGCCTGCAGTCGAGGGCTCAGTCCCGGGCTCTCCACGCTCGCCAAGGGGGCCGAGCCTTCAGCCGCAAGCTCCAGGGGACCAGGCCCTGCCGAGCCCGTTTGCCAGGGTGCTTTCCACAGCAGGAGAGCGCTCGCGACAGCGAGCGCGACGGTGATCACAGCGAACTTTTTCATGGCGATCAGGCTTCCAATCCAGACGGGCCCCTGACCTTTGGGAAGGGCGAGGGCGAGAATGCTCCAATGGGCGGATCCTGGTGTTCCGATACCCTCGCGTTCGAGGGCTCGACGCATGTGCGCGCGGGCCAGTCGCAGCCGTTCTTTCTGGGTCGACAGACTGACGCCGCTGTGGCCGGCCAGCTCCGCGACGGTCTTGCCCCCGATGTAGTGCTCCCGCAGCAGGCTGCGATGGGGTTCAGCTAAGTTCTGGAGCACTCCGGAGACCTGGTGCTGCAGCTCAACCCGCTGCGCCAGTTCCTCTGAGGACGTTTCGATTTCCTGGCGGGCAAACTCGGTCTCGCGCCATCCGCGACGAAGCTCTCCACGCCGCCGGTTCAGTGCCACTCTGCGGGCCGTTGTCCAAAGCCAAGCCCCCAGGGCTTTGGGCTCCCGGGGGCCATGGCCGAGGGCGCGGATCCAGGTCTCTTGCACCGTATCCTCAGCGCCATGATCGTCGCGCAGAATGGCGCTAGCCATCGCCCGCAGCCGCTCGTGGTAGAGCGCCAGGTCCTGCATGTCGAGCGGAAGGGGAGGTTCCATGTTCTGCAGCTAGGACACCGCCCAGCCCCAGGGGGGAGGGGGAAATCGCCCGAAAAGTTGAGCCGGCTCTGGGGTCCGGCAGGGGCGCAGCGAGTATTTCGATCCTCTTGGCCAGTGAAGCGCCATTTCCTTGTCTACCTGTTGTTTCTTTTCGCTTCCTGCTCGAGTGCGCCTCGGCGACCTGATGTCGAGCCGGTCTTTTTTTGAAACAAGAGCCTCCGGACATGGTGAGCCAGCACGGGCGCAGTGGAGGCGGGGAGGCCTGGTGCTACCGCGAGGAGTCGGGTGTGCATGGGCTGGTGGGGGATGGAGCTTTGGATGGCTATGGCATCGTTCCCAGCAGGGCGGGTCTTCCAGGCGGATTCAGCGGGGTCTTCGAGGTGGGGCGCGTGACGGCGTCGATTCCGGCGAGGCCGGTCTGCATCGAGGAGTTGCTCGGTCAAAACCAGGTTGGTCCGCTTTCCCGCAGAGCTTGCTCTGGCTAGGGACCGATCCTCGGCTCGCAGGTCGATCGGCCGAATCGGGGCTGTGCGGACTCGATCTTCAATTGGGTCCGATCGCTGTTCCGGCCTGGCAATGCGATGCGGTCTCTGGTGTGTCGACGCCCAGTTTCACCAGCGGCGCCGGGCACCCCATCCCCTCGGGATCCGGTACTCTCTGCCGCAGGCGAACAGCAGCGGCGGCGACACGTGACTCGGGGAATCAGCATGGTGAACGACATGGGATGGTGGCGCGGGTTGGTGCTGCTCTTGTCTTTGATGGGGGCCCCAAGGCTTGCTTCGACCCAGACTGCGGCGGGTGAAACGGCGGCTCAGATTCCCAGGCCGAACGTGCTGTTCATCTCGATGGACGACCTGAACGACTGGATTGGGAGCATGGGAGGGCATCCCCAGGCCAGGACGCCCAACCTGGATCGCCTCGCGGCTAGCGGCGTTCTATTCACCAACGCCCACTGCTCGGCACCGGCGTGCAATCCTTCGCGGGCCTCGATCCTGTCCGGCCGCTCGCCGAACATGTCCGGTGTCTACGACAACCGCCAGAAGATGCGGGAGCTGATGCCGGACGAGGTGCTGATCCCCCGTTACTTCATGGACCACGGCTACTGGTCCGCCGGGTCCGGCAAGATCCTGCACTACTTCACCGACGCCGCCTCCTGGGACGAGTACTTCCCGCCCAAGGAGACCGAGAACCCCTTTCCATCCACGCTCTATCCCCAGGAGCGCCCGGTCGGTTTGCCGCGGGCGGGTGCCTGGCAGTACATCGAAACGGATTGGGGGCCACTGGACGTCACCGACGAGGAGTTCGGAGGCGACTGCTCCGTGGCCGCTTGGATCGGCGACGCACTCGGCCGGACCCACGAGGAACCCTTTTTCTTGGCCTGTGGGATCTACCGGCCCCATGAACCCTGGTTCGTGCCCAAGAAGTACTTCGATCTCTTCCCGCTCGAGGGCATCCAGCTTCCCCCGGGATACCTGGAGGGGGACCTCGAGGATTTGCCCGCCGCCGCTCAGCGACGCGGCCGGAACCGGTACTTTGCCCACATTCAAGAGCACGACCAGTGGAAGCCCGCCATCCAGGGTTACCTAGCCTCCATCGCCTTCGCCGACGCCATGGTGGGGCGCGTGCTTGACGCCCTGCAGGAGGGGCCGAACGCAGACAACACGCTGGTGGTTCTGTGGAGCGATCACGGCTGGCACCTCGGCGAGAAAGAGCACTGGCAGAAGTACACCGGCTGGCGGGCAAGCACCCGTGTGCCGTTGATCTTCCGCGTGCCCCCGGGGACCCAGGGTCTGAAGGCGGGAACTGCGCCGGGCACCGTGTGCGCGGAGCCGGTCAGCCTGCTCAGTCTCTACCCGACCCTCCTTGAGCTGGCCGGCCTGCCCCCCAAGGCCAACAACGACGGGCCGAGTTTGGTGCCCCTCCTGGAAAATGCAGGGGCGGAGTGGCCCCACGTGGCCGTCACGCACCTCGACCGGCCCGGCAATCTCGCGGTGAGCAGCAAAGGCTGGCGCTACATCCGCTATGGCGACGACGGCCAGGAGCTCTACCACGTCGATGCCGATCCCTTCGAGTGGCACAATCTGGCGCAGGAACCCGAGCACGCGGGCCGGCTGGAGTCCCTGCGGAAGCTGGCCCCGACGGAATTCGCGGAGTACGTGCCCGCCAAGAAGTGGACCTTGCCAAAGCTCACTTGGAAGGCCTGGGAGGGCGGCGACCTGCCGGATTCCAGTCCGGGGGGGGAGCCATTCGACATTCACTTCAAGAACGCTAGCCAGCGGCCCGTGGACATCTTTCGCGTGGCACCCGGCGGCGAGCGTGAGGCCTTTGGCACCCTCGAGCAGGGCTGGTTCAAGCCCTACGGAAGTCGAGCCGGCGAGGTTTGGCTCGTCACGACCAAAGGGGGCGATCCCCTCGGCTACTTTGTGGCGGGTGAGGGCATGGCGGACGCGATCATTCCCGACTAGAGCAGGAAGCAGCGACGGGTGCCGTTCGAGGCGCGAATGCATCTCGCGTTTTCTCGCGATTCACAAAAGGTCCCCTGCCCTGCTCCGCAGTCCGAGTCTCGACAGGCCGTCGATTCTGCGCGCAGCCCCATTTGCTACCTATGATTCGACTGAAGCCCAACGTCTGGCGGACGCTCGGCGGCTTGTTCCTTGTCACGTATGCCCTCCAGGGGATCGCGATCGCACGGGGAGGGGAGGAGTCACCGGAATTCCCAATCTGGGTGGGGGCCGCCATGTTTCTGCCGGCGCTGTTCACGTTCCTGCACCTGCGGGGCACGGGAGCGGGCTTGCGCAGCCTTCCCTGGAGGCGAGGCCCCTGGCGCGACCTGCTGCTCGGGGCCACGATACCGGCCGGCATCGTGCTCGTGGGGCTGGCCGTTTTCGAGGGCACTGGCTTTGGCTTCCAGCCTTCCATCGACATCGATGATGCGAATCGCCTGTCGACGGAACTGCCCCTGCTGCTTTCCGGCGAAGCGATGACGCGCCCGGTCTTCGCGCTCAACCTCCTGCTCAGTGGCATCGTCTTCTCCCTCGTGATGGGGCTGATGACGCTTGGCGAAGAGATCGGGTGGCGGGGCTTTCTCCAGGGCCAACTCCTCGAGCGCAACCGGCTGCTGCCGAGCGTGGTGTTCCTCGGCCTCGTCTGGGCAGCGTGGCATCTGCCCTTGATCCTGGCGGGTTTCAACTACCCGAACTCGCCCGTCCTGGGCGCCCTGGTCTACTTTCCCATCGCCGCCATCGGAATTTCGGGCTGGATGGCCTGGTTGACCCTGCGCTCAAAGAGCCTCTGGCCTGCCGTGCTTTTCCACGCGGGGATCAACACGGTGGGGGTCGTGCTGTTCGAGGTGGACTTCGGGGAGAGGTACCATCTCGGCCAGCTCGCAATCTCAGCCGGTCTGCTTGTCTCGGGCCTTTCGATTCTGCGCTGGCTACCCGCCGGCGCGGTCGATCCGCAGCCGGGCGCTTCGCTGGAATAGGCCTGAAGCTCCTGCCGAACTGCTCCTCCCATTGGGTGGGGCGGGGACTCGCAGCGCCGAATTCGCAGGCACGTTGCTGCGAATGCCCTCGTGCGCGACTCGCCCCTCACTGCGGAACAACAGCCAAGATGGCACTGCACCCGAGAGTGGCATTCCCGCCTTAGTCGATGCCGAGCACCGCAGTTCCCTGCTCGAAAACCACATCGACGGGGATGCCGGCCTCGGTCAAGCGATCCAGGTCCGCCTGCAGGGTGGGGCCGATGACGCCGAGGTCGGCGACCATGGCTGCGGCCCCGTCGTAGTCGCCGTCGCCCTGGACGATGAGGATGGCTCGGGAGAGGGCTTCTACGGCCGCCTGCATCTTGTCCATGTCGACGCGATAGCGGCCGGTGGCCCCGTCTCGCTCGAAGGCGCCCATCGATTCGAAGAAGTTGAAGCGAATCATGTTCGCACGGCCGTGTGCGCTTGAGGCTCCGAAGCGCACCGAGCGGAAAATGCCGGCGAGAAAGGTCACGTAGTTGTCCTTGAGCGTGCCTTCGGGGATCTCGCCCTTGGCGAAGAGCTGGGTCACCATGGAGAGTCCGAGGATGTCAGCTTTGCCTTCTTCGAGCGTGGAGGAGTGCTCCTTGAGGGCCTCGCGGACCGTGCCGCCCGTAGTCAGGGTGCGCTTGATGCCAAGACCGTGGGCGACCTCGTGGAACATCGTGTTGCCAAAGAAGGCGTCGAAGGTGATGTGCTGCTGGAGTTCCTCTGCGATGAGCTCGCCCGCGATCGGCAGGAGGATGGCGTCAAACTTGGCGCGCATTGCGTTCTTTAGCTGGAGGCGCCGTGAGCCCTTCTCGAGCTGGACCTGTTCATCGTTGGGCAAGTTGATCGCGATCGTCTTCGAGCCAGCGTTGCAGTCGCCTGCGTAGTAGACGACGTCGTAGGCATTGAGGTCGGTATCGGTACCCGGCTCCTCTGCCTTGTACCGGGCAGGAACCGGCAGACCCTGCTGCAGCTCAGGCAGGAACTGGGCATAGCGCGTCAGTCGCTGGCTCCAGGCCTTGTCCTTGATCAGCACGTATCCCTCGTGCGCGGCCTTGAGACCGAATAGCTGGTCCTCGTAGGTCTCGATCGGGCCGATCACCACGTCGAGCCCGTTGTCGCGCATATCGAGCCAGGCCATGTCGCTGGCGCGGAACTCATCGCTGAGCAGGGCCTTTGCGCGAAGACGCAGGTAGCGCTCAAGGCCCGGCTCTTCGGCCAGATCAGCGGCCTGCTCG
Organism: uncultured Planctomycetaceae bacterium; assembly: GCA_964459495.1. Lineage (GTDB taxonomy): Bacteria > Planctomycetota > UBA1135 > UBA1135 > CAYWNK01. The sequence goes on along the minus strand of CAYWNK010000123.1, from coordinate 3,433 downwards.
AGCAGCGCAGCGGCTGCTTGAGTCTCGGCGGCGAAGGCCTGCGAGTAGGGCAGCGCGACCAGTTTGCCCGTGACCCCGCGTTCGACGAGCGTGTACAGGCTTGACAGGGCCTCCTTCTCCGCGGGGTGGGTCGCGACGTAGGTCTCGAACTCCTCCTTGGTCATGTCGTTGGGATAGAAACGTGCGCCCAGCGGCTTGGGGCCGACGCCCGCAACGAAGGGCGCATTGCCGTCCAGTCGATCCCAAGGCCCATAGTTCGTTTCGGCGTAGCGTGCCATCGCGGGGTCGGCGATCTCGGCCAGCAGCCTGTCCCTGTCGCCCCAGGCCTGCTGCCAGAAGATGGCGTCCATTTGCTGGGCCGCTTCGATGAGCAGCGGCAGCATGCGTCGCTCAGCAGGGCTGAGCCCCGACAGATCGGCGGTCAAGGGGACCACGGTGTAGATGCCGGCGTACTCGCCCGCGCCGATGGCGGCGCTGCTGCCGGGATCGGCCGAAGTTGGGGTGGACGCACAGCCGATCAGGAGGGCGATGGGGGCCAGGAGGCATGTGCTGGACAGGGTATGCATGGCTCGAACATAGCTCGGGAGCCTGGCTCTGTCCCGCAGGATTGGAGTCGGGCACAATTGGACCTAGCTCAATTTGCACCCTCGCAGTCCTCGCCCACCTCGCACCATGTTCTTTTCGCTTTTGCTGCTCGCCGGCCTGAGTTCCCCCGCAATCGATGCCCCCGTCTGGGAGCCTTCGCTCGACAGTGCCCTCGCGCGTGCCCAAGCCGAGGAGCGGGTGGTTTTCCTAGCCGTCAACATCGACAACGAGCCCGGGAACGAGCGCATGCTCGATGTCTATGGGAACGGCCGAATCCAGGGCGCCGCAGAGGAGACGGTGAATCTGATCGCTTCCGCCTTCGGGCATGGACCCGGAGAGTGCACGCGATTTGGAACCGTGAGCTGCGGCCAGCATCAGACCGCCGAAAAGGCTGTGCGTTCCAAGTACCTCGAGGTCGATGCACGCGGCAACGCGATCTCGCCACAGCACGTCTTTCTCGCTCCAGACGGTAAGGTCCTTCTGGCGGTTACCTGGGAGGTGAGCGCTGAGGAGCTCGCCTGGTGTTTCGCCAAGGCGGCCCATCAGCTGAAGCCGGAGGGAGAGTTTCAGGCCCCGTCGGGGACACGGGCACCCCGCCGGCTCTCGGTCGGTGGGCAAGCTGCCCCCGCCAAGGTCGGCCTTCAGCCCCTATCTGGCCCAGAGCTCAAGGAGACGATCGCTGCGGTCAAGAAGGACTGGATGATGAGCCTTCGGTCAGACGGATTCGATCGCCTGCTGGTGACCGACCACAAGGACGCGATCCAATTCGTGCGCCGGGAACTGGCCAACGGAATTCTTGGGAGGCAGCCAAGCCATCAGGTGGGCACGCTGGAGCGCATGGCGGAGTGGTCACCGCCCAGCTATTGGGAGGCGGCAGCTCCCCTGTTGAAGGCGAAGGACCCAGAGGTGCGATCGGCCGCGGCGCTCGCTCTTGAGCAGCTGGCCGCAGCGAAGTCGGCGAAGCTGCTGAGATCGGCTGCGATTCGAGAGAAAGAGATTCTGGTGAAGAAGAACATGTTGCGCGCGCTGGGTACGGCCGGGGCGGACGACAAAAGCGCCCGCTCCACCTTGATCAAGTTCGCGGGGGACAAGGATCCCGTTCTGAGGCGCAATGCCCTGCTCGCCCTCGGCTCACATCTGCACCAATCGGTCGACGAAGTCCTGTTGGGGAGCCTCGGTTCCGAGGACGCCGGCGATCGTCAGGCCGCGGCGCTAGCCGTCGCCTTCGGGCGACGAACACACCAGCGGGCGGCGCTCACCGATGCGATCTATGAGGCGCTCGGGGAGGAGGGAGCGTTGATGGAGCGGGCGCTCGCAGTGGTCGACGGGGCCAACCTGCGCACGATTGCGAAGGACATTCGCATCGTTGGTCGCGATAGCAAGCGCCGCGTGCGCTTCTTCGGTCCGGCGGATCCAAAGTAGCGCCTGGACGTCAGGCGTTCCTCTGGCCCCCGCCAGCGAGGGGCCGGACCAAGCGATCCCGTCAACCGTCCCAGCGGCCAGCGCTGGCGCCCATTCTGAGGCAAGGATCTCTGGGTCCAATCCTTTGCTGCTCCTTGGCGATTTCGATTCGTTGTTTAATGGTGTTTTGTGGGGTCTTTCTGCGGTCCGCGGGATCCAACCACCAGACCCACCGCCCTTGCTTCCTGCCATGCGTTTCCCGGTCCTTCCCTTGCTCGTCTTCTTGGTCCTGAGGTTGTGCTTTCTCGCCACCAACTTCGAGGCCACCTGCGTTCCGAACTATGAGCTCATGCCGATGGGCATGCTGGCTTGGGCCGAGGCCGAGGGCATTCCGAATCTCGGGCCCGTCGAGCTCTACGACAACTGTGGCGGGCATATGGTCGTGGGCTGGATCGCGGGCTGGCTCTACGCGCTTGCCGGGAGCTACTACGCCGTGCTCAAGCTGGTTCCGATCGGGTTTGGGGTCGGTACGCTGCTGTTGATCTGGTGGAGCCTCCAGCGCCATGTCAGCGCGCGGTCGGCAAGCCGCTTCGCATGGCTGTTCGCCATCGGTACGCCGGCCCTGCTTCAGGCCTCTACGCTCGCGATGGGCAACCACTATGAGGGGCTATTCGCCCACGCGGTGGTTTGGGCGGCCTACCTTGAGTTGCGCGCTCGACCCGGTGTGCTGCGCGCTGCAGTTTTTGGGCTGATGATCGCATTGGGCATCAGCTTCTACTTCGGAACCATCGTGCTGGCGAGCTGCTGCGCCGTCTCCCTGATCTGGGAGCACGGCAAGCATGCCCTTCGCCTGGCGGTACCAGCCCTGGTGGCGTGCGCGTTGGGGGCGATCCCCTTGGTGTGGATCGAGCAAAGTACGGGGGGGAGGCCTAGCGGGTTCTTCGCGCACATCCTGGATGGAACGTGGGAGCCGGACCTCGGTCGACCCGTTGAGCGCATGGCGCGCTTCGCCTCCGAGGTGCTAGCTGCGGCTGCCAGCAGCCCTGGGGTCGCCGGGATTCCAGGACGCTGGTTCGACCTGCTGTTCCTTGGCCTCGGCTGCCTCGCGCTTGCGTGCGCTGCACTGCGGGTGTGGCGAGTCACCGAGCGTTTCGTCATCCTCCCGTTGGTCCTATTCCTACCCGGTGTGGTGCTCGCGTTTTCGTTTAGCAACTTGGGCTTTCCAGAGTTTGGACGGCCCATGGAAGTGGTGGGGCGACGTTACACCTACAGCATGCAGCTCGCGGTCCTCATCCTGGTGTCGTGGCTCAGCGCGAGCTGGAGTCAGGGGGGGAGGCCCTGGCAGGCAAGGGTGGGACTGACGCTCACGGCTTTGGTGCTGCTGAGCGGTCTGGGGCACATTGTTCCAGAGCGCTGGAACCTTGAGCACATGCGCGTCTACCGTGGA
>CAYWNK010000122.1:0-17863 GCA_964459495.1 uncultured Planctomycetaceae bacterium | reverse complement strand
GGGGAGTCCTCTGGGGAGGTGACCCCTGGAGAGGTCACCTCGGCCCTAGGGGCTGGATGAGCTCCAGGGTCGTCAGCTGGCCCTCGGGGCCCACCTTTCTCCGAAGATAGGGCGTCAGCAGCTTTTTTGCCCCCCCGAAAGCGCGCCGGCGGGTCGCCGACCAAACGGCGGGGTGGAGGTCGGTCAATCGCTTGACAGGGCACGCGATGGCGCTGGTGCCCGCCTCGGGGCGCCAGCCGTGGGCGCGCAGGATGCGCTCTGTAGGCCCGGTCTCGCCTCCGGTGACGGCCCAGCGCAGGGCCTTGGGCTTGCCGTCTTCGTCGAGTAGCAAATCGGGCACAGCTCCGAGGGTCCAGCCGCTGCCCTCCAGGCCCTGGGCCAGCTGCTTGCGCTCGGACCAGCTGCCTGCGCTCGTCCAGCCATCCTCCCCGGGGTTCAGGGGCCGGGAGCGAACCCAGGCCGCGGGAAGCTGGACGGGGCGTGGGGTGACGACCAAGCTGCCCTGGTCGCGGCCGGCTCGGCGCCGGTCGGGGGGCTGGAAAAACGCATCGAGGAAGCGCTGCCTGGTCTCGACCGCGACCAGGCGCTCGACCCAGACCTGATCCGGACCGCTCCAGAGCTCGGCGGAGACCGGCCAGATGCGGCCATCGCGGTCTTCCCAGCGGATGTTTCGAAGGGCCTGGTCTTCGGCGCCGTCGGGTTGGAGGCTGCGCAGAGTGGTGGGTCGACCGTCCTCGAAGTCCCCAGCGGACAGGCGGCCAAGGGGGCCCAGGTCGCAGCTCCGGCTGGGCCCCTCCTCCTGCCAGTCGTGGTCCGCTGGCCAGGCCCAGAAGGCGCGCCGCAGGGCGAATTCTCGTGCGGCGAATAAAGCGTCGTCCGGGGCGAGCGGGACGCTGGTCCCCGATCCGGGTGCGATGCTCCAGTGCTGGCTGCCGAACTCGTAGGTTAGGCGTCTGCCGCCGGGCGTGTCGGCCGCCGCCAGCGAGGAGCGCGAGCGCTGGGGGAAGGCCAGGATCCACTCGAGGGTGTGGGGCCGCTCGGGATTGGCGGCAAAGGTGATCGTGCTCGCGGCCTTGATGGATCGCAGTCCCCCGATGGCGATGCGGGGTGCAGGATCAGCCGGATCGCCTTCAGGCGCCTGGGTGGCGGGTTCTTGCCAGCTGTTGGGAAGGGCCCAGGCTAGGGCGGAGGCGGAGGGAATCGGCCTGGCTGCAGCCACTGGCTGCTCGGCGGCCAGGACCGCGAGAAACAGCAGGATCCCGCTCCCGGTGGCGGATGCCAGCGGGAGTCGCCGTGGCCGCAGTGCCCGCCGGCGGCGGGCTAGGCGCAAGGGGCGCACCGTGGCCAGGCGGGGAGATCGAGCCGCTGGGCGACTAGGGGATCTTGTGCGCCCATTCGATCCAAGCTTCGTCGTTGTCCGGGCCGTAGTTGCGCTCGCCCATTTGGGAAAGCACGGTGAGGATCCGCTCGCGCACGTGTTTGCGGACCTTCGGCAGCGCGGCGGTCAGGGCGCGTGCGCTGCTGCCGTAGGCGCTGTCGTCCCGGCTGCCGATGTAGCCGAGGGCTTGGGCGGCGGCGACTGCGGGCAGGTTCTCGTCGTCGTACAGCTGCAGCGCCAGGTCGTCCATCGCGTCCAGGTCCAGGGCGGCGGCGAGGATCAGGGCGCAGGTCGAACGGACCCCCGGCAGGTCGGTGTGCAGTCCCCGGCGGGCGGCGGGGATCAGGGGCACGGGGTCGGTGCCCTTGTCGACCAGCTGCTTGAGGGCCCAAGCCGCGTTCGTGCGAGCCTCCGTCGCCTGGGAGAATTCCAGCATGTGGACCAGTCCGCCGGTGGGCGTTTTGGGGGCCGCGAGCAAGCCGACCGCAAAGGCCGCGTTCGCAGCGACTTTGGCCTCGGGATCCTCGAGGGCGGCCAACAGGACGGGCAGCGGGTCGCGCACCTTGCTGCGGCTCAGGTCGGTGGCGGTCATGCTCACGTTGCCGCGGGTGAAGCCCAGGGCCATGGCGGCCACGCGCCGGTTGGTGATGCCGCCGGATTCGAGCTGTTCGATCAGCAGGGCCTGATGCTTGGTGGACTTGTAGGCCAGGTCCTCCTCAAGGGCGCGGGCGGTGCGCGCATCGGTCTCGTCCTTGGCGGTCAGCAGCAGCTGGTGCCAGGCTTTCAGGCTGGTGTCGATGTCGAGCAGAACGGCACCGGAGGAGCCGCTGCCCTTCAGCATTTCGGGGCTATAGGCCCGAATCGGGACGGGCTCCTTGTCCTTCGAGTCATTTGACCCCGAGGAGGCGCAGGCCCCGAGCAGGAGGCCCGTGACCAGGATTGCGGCCGTCCGGCGGATCCGGAGGGCTGCCGTTCGGGGGGGGGGAGGGGTGGATCGGATCGACGCAGCCATGGGCTTGATGGACGAAGGTGTAGGGTTTCCCTTCCCGAGGGCTGGGGAAAAGCCGGCCCAAGTCTAGGACAAGGGCCAGGGGGATGCCCTGGCGGGGCAGCCCGGCGGGCTAGGCTGGAGCCCACCCACTATGACTTTGCAAGTGCTCGATGCCATGGCCCGGATGGGCTTTGAGGAGGTTCATTGCCTCCACGACCAGGCTTCGGGCCTACGCGGATTCATCGCGATCCATGACACCAGCGCCGGGCCGGCGTTCGGCGGCGTGCGGCGCATGGACTATCGCACCGAGGAGCAGGCCCTGCTGGACTGCCTGCGGCTCAGTCGAGCGATGAGCCATAAGTGCGTCCTCGCTGAGCTGCCGGCGGGCGGAGCCAAAATCGTGCTGCTGGACGGGGAGGACGTCGACTGGCCCATGGCCTATGGGGCGCTCGGACGGAGCGTCGAGCGCTTGGGCGGACGCCTCTACACGGGGCCGGACGTCAACACGGGGGAGGAGGAGCTGCGGGCCATGGTGGCCGAAACGCGCTTCGTCACCGATCCTGGGCCCAGCGGGCCGGGCCTGCTGGGGGAATCCACGGCCGAGGGGGTCTTCGCGAGCATGGCGGCGGCTCTGGAGCAGCTGGACGGCGAAGTGGACTGGCCCCGGCGCACGGTGGCCATCCAGGGGCTTGGGGTTGTGGGTCTGGCCCTCGCCAGACGCCTCGTGGCGCAGGGGGCCAAGGTGCTTGCCTCCGAGCTGGATAGCGAGCGGGCCGAAGCGGCCGCCCAGGAGCTGGGCATCGAGCTCCTCAAGGCCGAGCACGGGTTCGCGGTGGACTGCGACGTCTTTTCACCCTGTGCCCTGGGAGGCATCCTGCACGACCTCTCCGTCGAGCGGCTGCGCTGCCGGGCCGTGGTCGGCGGGGCCAACAATGTCCTGGCGCGTTCCCTCCACGGAGACCGTCTCCACGAGCGAGGAATTTTGTACGTCCCCGACTTCTTGGCCAACTCGGGCGCCCTGATTCGCGGTACGCTTTTCCACCTGGAGGGGGAGCGGCTGGCGCCAGAAGACATCGGTCGGCGTGTGGCGGGAACGGTTCGAAGCGTCTTGGCAAAAGCCATCGACGAGGATCGACCCCCCGCACGCGTCGCCGCGGAGATGGCGGAGACGAGGCTCGAATCACGACGAGCGTTGGGCTAACCCACCGGACATCGAACGCCTATGTGGAACCAACCCAAGCGCCTTGTGGCCCGCAGCATCGCTGCAGCACTACTGCTCGCAGGCCCCGCCCTCGCCGCCCTCCAGGATGGGACGCAGCCCGTCCCGCGGTCGGCGCCATTGCAGGGTGGGGGCGGCGTGGTCGCTGCGCCCCAGCAAGCCCTGCGCGTCGACCGCGGCGAGGGACGGCTGCCGATCACGGTTCCCGTGGACGAGCACCTGGTCTACGACGTGGTCCTGGACGTGGCGCTCATCGGGCGCACGCGTGTGGGGAGCATGGTGCTCTCGAGCGGCGTGGAGCCGTTCCGCAGCGGATTGCCGAAGCCGGGGCAGCCGGTCGAGGCTTCGTCCAAACGTGCCGGCTGGGTGCGCGCAACCGCCAAAGGTGGCTATCTCGGCTACAGCCTGCAGCACGTGATCGAGGCGCGCATGCTGCCGCAGGACTGGCCGGCGGTCATCGTGCGCGACGTGCAATCCGGCTCGGAGAACCGCCGCCGCGAGCTCATGTACGGCCTGCGCGAGGACACGCCCACCCTCTGGTACCGGCGCAACCGCCATTGCAAGAACTGCGAGCGCGACGAGCATTTCATCGAAGGCGGGCTCACGCGCCGCCCCCCGCACCATTGCGAGGGCTGCAAGCGGGGCGAGCATCGGGTCTGGGACTCACCTTCCCTGGGGGCGATCCCCGAGGGGGCGGTCGACATGATCTCGGCGATCCATCTCGCGCGTTCTTTGGTGTTGTCCGACGTCGACCAGGTGACGCTGCCGCTGCTCGACAAATCGCGCTGGTGGGATCTGACGCTCAGCAAGGGCGAGGTGCAAACCCTCAAGGTTCCGTCAGGAACCTACACCGCCCGCGCGATCAAGCTCTCCCCGGTGCCGCCCACGGGGGAGGAGCGCGAAGAGCGCTTCAAGGGGCTCTTCGGCATCCACGGATCCCTGTCGGTCTGGCTGGAAGAGAGCACTGGAGTCCCGGTGCAGATCGAGGGCTTGGTGCCCCTGGGTCCGATGAACCTGGACGTGTCGGTGGAGCTGCGGGAGGTCAAAGGGGCTCCCCCCGGCTTTACACCGGCCAAGTAGGTGGCGGGGTAGGGAGCCCGGGCAATTCTCACCGCCTTGGGAAGCACCGGGGATCGCCCAGAGCACGACCCCCAGTGCTTCCTAAGGCGGTGAAGATTGTCCGGGCTCCGCACACCCGCGCGGAAACTCCACGAGGGTCGCGGTTTGCGGGCCATCACCGACGCGGAAGCGGGTGCCGATCTCCTGGTGCTTGCGCTTGATGTAGCCCAGGGCCATTCCGCCATCGAGCGCGAATGAGTAGGCCCAGGTGGTCACGACCCCGAGGTCCCGCCACTCCCCGCCGTCGTCCTTGAAGAGCCGGGTGCCGGGAGCCACCGGGTCGTCGCTGTCCAGGCGCAATCCCATGAGCAGCTTGTTGAGTCCCCCGTAGGTGTCGATCTTGGCGACCACCTCCTGGCCGATGTAGCAGCCCTTGTCGAGGGAGAAGGCGTCGTCCCAACGGGCCTCCTGGGGGTAGACGTTGTCGTCGACGTCGCGGCCCCAGAGGGCGCCGCCCGCCTCCACGCGCAGCGAGTCCAGCGCGGCCACGCCGCCGGGGACGGCCCCAGCCGCGGTGAGGGCGCGCCAGAGTTCGGCGGCCCGGGGGCCGGCGTCGAGCCAGAAGGCCGGCATGGCCGCAAAGGGGCGCTGGGCCATGCGAACCGGATGCCCCGCCAGGCTGGCGGAGCGATGCTCCCCGGGGCCCGGCAGATCGCCTCCGAAAAGCTGGGCGAGCAGGGGGCCGGCGGCGGGGCCTGTTAGCACCAGGGGGGCGGATTGGGCGCTGTCGTCGACCAGCTGCACGTCCTCGGAGAACAGGTACATGTCGAGGGCCTGGATGAGCTCCCCGGCCCGGCCGGCCTCGGTGACGAGACGGAAACCCTCGGCTTCGCGCTCCAGCTCCATGCTGTGGAGGATCTTGCCCTTGGCGGACAGGAGCAGGTTGCGCACCGTGCGGCCGGGCTCCAGGCCCTTGACGGTGCTCGCGAGGATCCGGTGCAGGAAGGCCTCGGCCTCGCTCCCGGTGACCCGCACGGCCGTGTCGTCCGTGCGATCCAGGAGAAGGGCGGATTCGCGTCCGGCGGTGTATTCGGCGGGCACATCCCCGTAGGTGATGAGCACCATGCCGTCGGCGGTGGTGCGGGCGCCTTCGGCGCTGTGGAGTTCGGCTAGCTGGCTCATGTCAATGGGGGATCTTAGCGCCCGATAGCGGGCTCCTGTCGCAAGGAGAACGAGTCTGCGGCGGAATGTCGCATTGGCTTGTCCAGGCCTTCTAGGGCTCGCTCGGGTTCCTTGACTTCGAGGCTTGTAGCGCGAAGATGACGGGTGCTTAAGTCCTGTACGTGGGCGATTTGGATTCGGAGCACGACGGTGCCCCTGACTCCGGTGTTCGCCCGCCTCAGCCGACAGGACCTGCAAGCCAAGTACGGCCCTTCGATCCACGACAGGTTCCTCGATCCAGGACCGGCCCCGCGAGACACAAACGATGTCAGACCAGTCGAAACCCAACCACTCCCCGCTGAAGGCCGGTGCGCTCCTCTGCGTCGCCGTTGCAGCCAGCGTTGTTTCCTGCGACTACCAGCCGGGCCACGCGCCGGTTACGTGGCACCTCTCGGAAGCGACGCTGCAGAAGCTCGAAGAGGGGAACGCGCAGCCCTCGGCGGCCGCGCACCTCGAGGGAGCCCTCGGCCTGATGTTCGGCAACGCGCAGCAGCCGCGCTACCTGCAGACCGATCAGATGGTCGACGACGATGTCTTCCCCAACGACGGCGGGAAGTACGAAGTCGGTGAGGACGTTCTCGCGGAGATCACCGAGCACAACCGCGCCCGGCGCTTCGAGCGGCAGCTGGAGCTGATCGCCGACGATCGCTTCGACGCGGTTCCCAAGCCGCTGTACGCGAACGACCTCTGGGAAGCCTGGCAGACCGAGTTCGCCCCGCTCCACAGCCCCGATGCCGGCGGGGACGAAGTCTTGGCCGCCGGCATTGCGGATGAAGACGGCGAAGAGGCCAGCACCCCCGTCGACCCCGACAGCGCTCACCCCGAGCCGTACTACGCCACGGAGGACAACGCGATGTTCCTGGGGGAGCCCTCCGAGGCTCCCACCTGGCGCGAGGAGGCGGTGGCCCTCTTCGAGACCTGGTACCCGACCATGCGCGAGTCCGGTGAGATGTACCGGCAGCAGTGTTTGCACTGCCACGGTGCAGCGGGCGGCGGCGACGGCCCCACCGCTGCCTACCTCGTGCCCCGTCCGCGCGACTACCGCCAGGGCAAGTTCAAGCGCGTTTCCGTCGACCGCAACGGCCGGCCCACCCGCGAGGACCTGTACACGATCCTTCACGAGGGGATCTACGGTTCCGCCATGCCGAACTTCGGGCGCTTCTCCCGGGGGGAGCTCGAGGGCCTTGTGGACTACGTGCGCCTGCTCTCCATGCGCGGCGAGAACGAGTTGATGCTCGCCGACGCCACCGTCAACAGCGACTACGGCGATTTGCCCCAGGGCGAAATCGACGCGACTTACAGTCTGGTGTGGGAGCGGTGGAACGATGCCCCCGACAAGGTCATCGCCGTGCCCGAGGACATCCCGCGCGCGGAGGACATCACCCTGGAACGTCTGGAGAACGGCCGCGAGCTGTTCAACGGCACCGTGGCGAACTGCTACACCTGCCACGGCAGCGATGGCCGGGGCAACGGTGAATCCGCCTGGGAAGAGGTTGCGATCGTCGACGAGAACGGCGAGGACACGACAGAGCTGCGCCGTCGCCTGGACGAATGGGGGAACGAGACCCTGCCGCGGAATTTCCGCCTGGGTGAGTTCCGCTTCGGCGGGCGTCCCGCGGACGTCTTCCGCCGCATCAAGGTGGGCATCAGCGGCACGATCATGCCTGCCGCGGATCCTGCCTTGACCGACGACGACATCTGGGACCTGGTGTACTACGTGCGCTCGATCGCCTCGGAGTACGACATCGCGCGGGTCACCGAGCGCAAGCACGCCGAAATTCGCGCGCATCACGCTGCGGAGAAGGCCGCCCACGGGGCCCACGGGGCCCACGGGGGGCACGGGGACGAGCACGGGCACGACGCTGAGCACGCAGACGACGGACACGGTCACGACGATGACGATGGCCACGAGGAAGGCGGCGAGGAAGCCGGAGAACACTAGTAGGGCTGGAAGAGCCTCGATCCCCCAAGCAATCAAGATCCCATGCGCCTACTGACAACCGTCCTGATGATCGCTCTGACGATCTTCGGAGTCTGGAGCTTCATCGATCACGAGACGTTCCTGTTCGGACCCAACCCCGACGACTACGCCTGGTGGTGGCCGAAAGAGCTGTCCTCCATCGGTGAGGGCGTCGATGGTCTTTTCTACTTCATCTCCCTGCTGATCCTGATCGCGTTCGTCGGCACGATGGGCGCGCTCGCGTGGTTCATCTGGAAGTACTCGGCGCGGCGCGGTGACAAGGCGGTGTTCAGCCACGGCAGTCACAAGCTGGAGATGATCTGGACCAGCGTCCCGGCCGTCCTGCTGGTGGTGATTGCGGTCACCCAAATGCAGAGCTGGGCCGAGATCAAGTACCCCGGCGCCTTCCAGGACGAGGAGGGCAACCCCCTTCCGGCCTTCGCCGAAATCTGGGCCAACCAGTTCAACTGGATGTTCCGCTACCCCGGTGAGGACGGTCAGTTCGGCACGGCGGATGACATCGAAAGCCAGTACGACATGGTGGTCCCGATGGGGGACACCCTGCCCAAGGGCAAGGGCGTCAAGGGCGGACAGAAGCTGGTCTTTCACCTGCGAACCAAGGACGTGCTGCACAGTTTCTTCGTCCCGAACCTGCGCATCAAGCAGGACGCTGTGCCCGGCATGACCATCCCGATCTGGTTCCAGGTCGAGCCCGACGAATTCGATGAGGTCTTCGGCGACGAAGAGGACAAGAGCATGGACATCATCTGCACCGAGCTGTGCGGGTGGGGCCACTACAAGATGGCCGGCCGGCTGCGGGTCCTTCCCGATGCTGAGTTCGAGCAGTGGATGAAGGACCAAGTCGAAGCCAAATACAGCAGCAACTGATCCCATGGTCGATACACACGCACCCCACACGACTCCCCATCACGGTGCGAGTCACGATCGCCCCGGCATGGGGGAGCCCGGCACCGTCCGTGAGCACCACGATCATCACGAGCTCGGATTCATCCGGAAGTACATCTTCTCGGTGGACCACAAGGTCATCGGCCTGCAGTTCCTGTTCACCGGGCTGATCTTCTTCGCGCTCGGCGGTCTGTTCGCCATGGCGATCCGGTACCAGCTTGCCTGGCCCTGGGAGAAGATGCCGGTGATTGGCTCGGTGCTCTTCCCGAACACCGGGCAGGCCATCACGCCGGAGTTCTACACCATGCTCTTTACGATGCATGGGACGATCATGATCTTCTTCGTGATCATCCCATTGCTCACGGGAGCGTTCGGGAACTACCTGATTCCGCTGCAGATCGGTGCGCCCGACATGGCCTTCCCCAAGCTGAACATGTTCGGCTACTGGGCGATGGTCCCTGCGATCGCCTGCGTGTTCATGGCCTTCCTTTCGCCGGGCGGAGGCCCGGCCGCAGGCTGGACGGCTTACCCGCCGCTCTCCACCCTGAAGGACGCGGCACCCGGTTCACTGTCCGGTCAAACCTGGTGGCTGATGGCCCTGACCTGGGTGGGTGTGTCCTCGATGATGGGCGCGGTCAACTACGTGACCACTATCGTCAAGATGCGCGCGCCCGGCATGACGATGTTCCGCATGCCCCTGACGATCTGGGGCCTGTTCATCGCGGCCGTGCTGCAGCTCTTCGCGCTGCCCGTGCTGACGGCCGCTTCGATCATGCAGCTGATGGACCGGGTCCTCGACACCGGCTTCTTCACGCCCACGAACCTGGTCGTCAACCAGGTGAACTCCGAGATGGCCGGCGCGGGCGCCGGTGGACAGCCCCTGCTTTGGCAGCACCTCTTCTGGTTCTACAGCCACCCCGCGGTCTACATCATGGTGCTGCCCGCCATGGGCATGGTCTCCGACATCCTGTCGGTGCACTGCCGCAAGCCCGTCTTCGGCTACCGCCCGATGGTCTACTCCATGAGCGCCATCGCGGGTCTGGGCTTCATCGTGTGGGGTCACCACATGTTCATGTCCGGCATGAACCCGGTGCTCGGCACCACGTTCATGCTGGCGACGATCATGATCGCCCTGCCCAGCGCCATTAAGGTCTTCAACTGGCTCGGCACGATCTGGGGCTCACGCATCCAGCTGACGACGCCGATGCTGAATGCCCTGGGCTTTGTGGCGATGTTCATCATCGGTGGTCTCTCCGGCCTTTGGATGGCCGCCGCGCCGGTCGACATCTACATCCACGACACCTACATCGTGGTCGCCCACTTCCACTACGTGGTCTTCGGCGGCTCGGTGTTCGGCATCTTCGCGGCCATCTACCACTGGTTCCCGAAGATGTTCGGCCGGATGATGAATGAGACGCTCGGCAAGATTCACTTCGTCGGGTCGTTCATCTTCACCAACGGCGTCTTCTACATGATGCACCAGCTCGGCATGGCCGGCCTGATGCGGCGCACCGCGGATCCCTACGCCTACGAGGCCTACGCTCACCTGCAGCCGCTGAACCAGTTCATCACGATCAGCGCGTTCTGCCTGTTCGTGTGGCAGATCTTCTTCGTCGGCAACTTCTTCTACTCGATGTTCTGGGGCAAGCGAGTGGGGCGGAACCCTTGGCGTGCCAACAGCCTCGAGTGGGACGCACCGTCGCCCCCCGGCCACGGCAACTTTGACAACGAGCTGACCGTCTACCGCGGCGCCTACGAGTACTCCTCTCCCGAATCGGAAGAGGACTACCTGCCGCAGACCAGCAAGAACGCCTAGCTCCGCGTATCCAAGGCCGTGACCGTAGCCCCCGCAGCCGGCGCCCTGGCGCCCGAGCAAGCCCCCAGCCGCTGGCCGGGGCGCTTCGCTCTGTGGACGCTGATCGCCGCCGTGCCCCTGATTCTGTTCGGGGGTGCGGTGACGACGATGCGTGCGGGGATGGCCGAGCACGGCTGGCTCCGGCCTGAGGGTCACCTGCTCTGGCTCTATCCCTGGGCCAAGCGGATCAGCTCGGCCGGGGTCTTTGTGGAGCATCATCACCGCGAGCTGGGCTCCCTGGTGGGCCTGCTCTCGGTGCTGACGGTCGTCACGACGCTGGCCTTCGATGGGCGCAAGCGCGCCAAGGCCTTCGCGGTCTTCGGCCTGCTGGCCGTGACCGGTCAGGGCGTCATCGGCGGCTACCGTGTGCTCGAGAACAACATCCAGCTCGCGTTCCTGCATGGTGCCATCGGCCAGGCGGTGTTCGCGATCCTCGCGGCGGTGGCCCTGGTACTCTCGTCCAAGTGGCGCACGGTCAAGCACGTGCCGTGGACAGAAGATCCCAAGCTCGCCGGCCTGGCTACCACGGCGATGGTGCTCATCTGGTTGCAGGGCGCGATCGGCGGCTACTTCCGCCACCTCGGTAGCCACGCGGCGCTCGGGATGCACGTGCTGCTCGCGGTGGGGGTTCTATTGAGCATCCTGACGTTGACGCGCCGCCTAAAGGAGGCCTGCAAGCGTCCCGAGGTGCCCGCCTGCGCCGCGGGGGTGCTGCGCAAGTGCGCGATCTTCCTGACCGCCTTCCTGCACAGCCAGATCCTGCTCGGGGTGCTGGCGGCCTATTCGATCTTCGCCCTCTCGGGCGGACCCGAAGGCCTGGATATTCACCCGCTGGAGCTGATCACCGCCACCGGCCATGTCATCGTCGGTGCGTCGCTGCTCGCGGCCGCCACGGTCACAACCCTATGGACGCGCGGCATGCAGCTGCCCGCCGGCGGGGGAGCCGCATGAAGGCCCAAGTCCAAGCGGGGACCGAGCTGAGTCCCTTCGCCGGATGGCTGACGCTCATCCGTCCGCGGATCGCGGTCATGGTGGCGCTGATGGCCCTGCTGGGCGGAATGCTGGCCAAGCACCTGAGCCTTGAGGCAACCTGGCTCACCGCCCTGGAAGCCGCCCTCTACATCACCCTGGTGACCGGCGCCGCGAGCGTCTTCAACCAGGTGGTCGAGCGTGACACGGACGGGCGCATGGAGCGCACCAAGCACCGGCCGTTGGTGACCGGAGCGATCGGCGTGGCGCCGGCCCTGGTCTATGGCCTGGTCATGGGCGTAGCCGGTACCGCAGGCCTAGCGCTGCGCTTCAACCTCCTGGCGGCACTGCTGTCCTTGGCGACGCTGCTGGTTTACGTCGTGATCTACACGCCGCTGAAGCGCGTCAGCACCTTCAACACCGTCGTCGGAGCCATCCCTGGCGCGGCCCCGCCGCTGCTCGGTTACGCCGCGGTCGCTGGAGACGTGGGTCCCTGGGCCTGGTCGCTGTTTGCGATCTTGTTCACCTGGCAGTTCCCGCATTTCATGGCGATCGCCTGGATGTACCGCGACGACTACGTGGCGGGAGGCATGCGCATGATTCCCTCGGTGCCCGATTCCGACGGGGACGCGGGGCGCCAGGCGCTGATCTATGGCTTGGCCATGATCCCGGTCTCGCTTTTGCCCCTGACTCGCGGCGTCGCCGGACCGATCTACGGTCTGGGGGCGCTGGTCCTGGGCTTCGTCTATCTGTGGCCTGCCGTTCGGTTCGCCATGCAGGAAACCCGCCCCCGGGCTCGCGCCCTAATGCTGGTCTCCCTCGTCTACCTCCCTCTCCTGTTCGCCCTGATCCTCCTGGACCCGGTCGTCCGCGCCACCACGGCGTCCTAAAGCCGGAACGCGATGAGCAAAGCCATCCCCTCCTACGACCCCGCGGTCGATGCTCCCCGGCATCACCATCCGGTCTACGACTACGACTCCGGCCCCCCCGTCGATCGGGGCAAGTTCGCGATCTGGTGCTTCCTTGGCACCGAGATCATGTTCTTCACCGGGCTCATCGGGACCTATCTGGTGCTGCGCACCGGCTCGCCCGCGTGGCCGAACCCGGCCACGCGCCTGGCGGTGGACCTGACCGCGTTCAACACCTTCATCCTGATCGTCAGCTCGGCGACGGTGGTGGCGGGACTGAACGCACTCCAGCGGGGAGATCGAACGAAGTTCCTCCAGTGGTGGGGGATGTCGATCCTGTTCGGCACGTTCTTCGTCGGCGTCCAGGCCTACGAGTACTACGCCCTGATCGGCCACGGCGCCACGCCGAACGTCGACCTGTTCTGGTCGACCTTCTACGCGATGACCGGCTTCCACGGCCTGCACGTGGTGGTCGGAGTGATCTGGCTCGTCGCGGTGTACATCGCGGCGCTGCGTGGCAAGTACAGCCCGAAGGACTTCGTCGGCGTCGAGCTGTGCGGCCTGTATTGGCACTTCGTGGACCTTGTCTGGGTCCTTCTGTTCACCCTCGTCTACTTGATGTAGCCCGAGCGGGCACAAGCCATGAGCGAAGCAACGACAGGCGCCGGCGGCGCCGAAGACCACGGCGAGGAAGGCCACGAGCACTTCAGCGTCTTCAAGATCTTCATCACCCTCCTCGTCCTGACGGCCCTCGAAGTGGCCTGGGGCGTGTTGATCCCGTACGAGAACAAGGCGCTGCTCTGGACCGGCCTGCTGGGTTTCGCCGTTTGGAAGGGGTCTCTGATCTTCCTGTACTTCATGCACATGAAGTACGAGGGCATCATCGTGAAGGGCAACGTGCTTTTCACGATCCCGCTGGTGATCTACATGATGACCATGCTGATGCCCGACACGGCGTTCAACGGTCGCATGAACTACAAGATCGGCGACCAGCTCGACCCGGAAACCGGCGAAGTGGTTTCGCTCGGCCTCGATGAGGAAGAGGCCCACGGGGACGACCACTCGGGTCACTAGTGCACCAAGTCCAGCGACAGGCCGGCGGAGAGAATTCCGCCCGTCCCGCACCCGGCTTGATCGACGGCGCTCCACGCCGCTGGTCAAGCCGGGTGTCGTTTGGCGCCGTCCTGATGCGCTGCTTTGTCGCAGCCGCTGCGCCGGTGACTCTTGGTCTGTCCCTGGGGCCGCCCGTTGCGGGACAGCAGGGCATCCCGAGCGATCAGACGCTCTCGACCTCGCCGGCTCCCTACTCCGAGCAGCGCTTCGGTGAGATCCCGCCGTTTTCGTTCACCGAACGCTCCGGCGCGACCGTCACCCTCGAGAGCCTGCTGGGGGCGCCCTGGGTTGCGGTGCCTTTCTTCGTGCGCTGCACGGGGCCTTGCCCCAGTCTGACGGGGGACATTCGCGCCATGCTCTACGAAGAGCTGGCGGGCACCGATGTGCGCATCGTGTCGTTCTCGGTCGACCCGGAGTTCGACACACCTGAGGAGTTGGCGAACTACGCCGAGCGCTTCAAGATCGAGGGAGATCGCTGGCTCTTTGTGACCGGCCCCGAGGGCGAGGTGCCGGCCTTCGTTCGCGATGCGCTGGGGGTGCCAGTGGCGAGGGCAGCGGCCGATTCGGGTTTGCCCGCCGGGGAAATGGTGACCCACGGCACCAAGCTGCCGGTCATCGACGAAAGCGGCCGGATTGCCGGTTGGTACGAGTGCGCCGCCGATGCCCTGGGGCGCGAGGGGATCGTGTCGAACTTTGAGGCCCTGGCGGCACGCGCGAAGGCCTTGGCGGGGGTGCGCCCGTTCAGCCCGCTGCCTCCGCTCAACGCCTGTCTCAACGCTCTGGCCGCCTTCTGCCTCGTGTTTGGGCTCTTCGCGATCAAGGGGGGCAAGAAGCGCGCCCACGAGCGCTGGATGAAGGCTGCGTTCGTGGCGAGCGCGGTCTTTCTCTCCTCCTACCTCTACTACCACCTCGTCGTGACCCGTGGTTCGGGCCCGACTCGCTACCCCGGCGAGGGGCTAGGAAAGACCCTATATCTGCTTCTGTTGGCCAGCCACGTCATCCTGGCGGTCGTGAATCTGCCCATGGTGCTGCGCACCTTCTGGCTGGCCCACCGCGAGGACTGGGAGCGCCACAAGCGCCTGGCGAAGCTCACCTTCCCCCTTTGGCTGTATGTTTCGGTCACAGGGGTCGCGGTCTACGTCGTCCTGTACCATCTTGCCTGACAGTCATGCAGCGCAACCTACGCATCACCGCCGGCCTGATCCTGGCCATGGCCACCCTCGCGCCGGCCGGATTCACCTGAGACTCCTGCAAGGAAGCGGTCGCTTCCGACGGTGGGGGGCTCGCGGCGGGCTTCGCGTACAGCGTGTACTTCATGCTGGGCGTGGTCTTTGTCTTGATCCCTGGGCTCGTGGTCTTTCTGACGTGGAGCACACGCCGGGCAGGCCGGCGCGACGGCTTTGACCCAGGGTCCGGGCGCCAACGCTGGACCGTGGAAGGCGAGCTGGATGGACGTGCCGAGCAGTCACTCCAGCAGGTCGCCAAGTAGCGCCGGGAACCCCGCGCCATGGAGACGCTGCACACGATCTCCGTCACCTCGCCCCTGGGCGAACTGCTCGGCGTAGCCTCGGAGACTGGGCTTTGTGGGCTGTATCTGGATGCGGCGAATGCGTGCGTCAGCCTCGATCGCTGGAGACGTCGCTACGCCCCGGCATCGGACCTAAAGCCCGGGGCGGACACCCATCCGATCCTCGGCGAGCTGGCAGGGGCCCTAGGGGCCTACTTCGGCGGGCGGCTGCAGCGCTTCGAACTGCCCCTTGATCCCCGCGGCACCGAGTTTCAGCGCGAGGTTTGGCGCGAGCTGCGTCGCATTCCCTTCGGGCAGACCATCACCTACGGCGACCTTGCCCGGCGCCTGGCCAAGCCCGGCGGCTCGCGGGCGGTCGGATCCGCCAACGGGGCGAACCCCCTGCCGATCGTGATCCCCTGTCACCGCGTCGTCGCTTCCAAGGGGCTGGGCGGCTTCAGCGGAGGTCGCGAACGCAAGATCGAGCTGCTACGGCTCGAAGGCGTCTTGCTGCCAACAGCGGACGGATCGCAGAGCTAGCCACAGTTGTCCAGGCTGGCACGGGCTAGCTCCAACTGCTCACCGGGACCGCGCTCAGTCCGCCTGTGTCTGGCGACGAGCCCTGGCTAGGGCGTCTGACCCAGAGCCTTGATGCGTTCGGCGGTGCGCGTGGCGGCCTTGTCACGCCCGGCTTCGAGCTGCAGCTGGCGCAGCGCTTTCAGCCGGCGAGCACTTCCAGGCTCGACGGTGTCCGCGCGGCGCAGGCTTTGGATCGCCTCGGCAAGCTTGCCCGCGGTGGCGGCTTGGCTGGCGAGGGAGTCGTGCAGAGTGGCGACCTGTTGGCGCAGGCCGGGCTGATCGGGACCGAGCTCGAGGGCGCGTTCGAGGTGGTCGAGTGCATTGCGTTGGTCCCCTAGCTGAACGAGCAGGCTGCCCTTGTTCACCTGCGCCTCAAAGTCGTCCGGCAGCAGTTCGGCCGCACGAGCGAGCAGGGGGGCCGCCTCCCGCGTGCGACCCTTGCCCGCGAGCAGGGCGCCGAGGCGCTTCAGCGCGTGGCCCGCATCGGGGTCCGCCTGGACTGCGATCTCCAAGTGTTCGATTGCCCCGTCCACGTCGCCTGCCCGGCGGCGTTCCTCGGCGAGGTTGGTGCGAATCGTGGCGTCCGAGCCGTGGGCTAACGCGTTCTCCCAGAGGGCCCGATCGCTGGACCAGTGGGAGACTTGGGCGTCGCTGATGAAGGTGCATGCTAGGGCGAACGCGGCGCCGAACGCGGCGGCGCCGATGCGCAAGGGCCCGCGCAAGAGGGCCTCCGCGCCGAAGACCAGCGCAACAGCCAGGCCCATATGGGGCAGGTACGTGAAGCGGTCGGCGTGGGCGATGGAGTTGCCGAAGCTCACCAGCCCGAGCATGGGCACCAGCATGCCCGCAAACCAGAGCCAGCCCACGAGGAGCGCCGGGGCCCGGCGGCGCAGGGCGGCGGCCCCGCCGGTGAGCAGGAACAGCAGCACTCCAGCTGCGGCTGCGGCTCCCATGGGAACGTTGGGCCCCGGATGGGGATAGTGGGCTGCGAGCCCGTGGGGGAGGAAGGTCTGGCGCAGGTAGGCCCCATAGGCGAGCAGAGCGTTGGCCGCCCTTGCGGCGAAGCCCAGGGCCACTTCCTTGGCCTCGATGCCGCTTTGCTGGCTGCGGGTCGCGACCACCGACGCGGCGATGGCGAGCGCTAGAAACGGCAGCTTCTCGATGAGCAGCCGCCCCCAGCTGCACCGCCGGTCGCCGCGCATTGGGTGGAGATCCGTCCGGTTCGGTTGACCCGGCTCCGTTGCGGACTCCGCAAAGCCGCGACGGCCCAGGGGCCAAAGGTCGAGCAGCAGCAGCACGAAAGGTGCCGTGACGAGCACCTGCTTGGAGGCTAGGCCGGCCGCGCAGAGAAGAAGGGAAAGAGCGTAGCGCAGCCCCCCGGGGCGCTCGGTATAGCGCACCCAGCTCAGCAGCATGGCGAGGAAGAACAGGCCCGACAGCACGTCCTTGCGGCTGGAAACCCAAGCGACCGATTCGACCCGCAGGGGATGGACCGCCCACAGGGCTGCCGCGAGGAACGCCGGTAAGGTCCGTCCCGTGGCGCGCCGCAACAGGTGAAAGCACAGCAGCGCGTTCAGCCCGTGCAGAAGCAGACTCGTGCGGTGATGCCCCGCGGGATCGGTCCCGAAGGTGGCGGCATCGAGCAGGTGGGACAGCCACGTAAGGGGCAGCCAAGTCGAGCCGTGGAATGTGCTGAAGGCCCAACTCGCGGTTTCGCCCGAGAGTCCGTTCTGCAAGGTCTCGAGAACAGCGGGGTTCTCCGTCACGTAGACGGGGTCATCGAAGCCGAGAAAGCCCAAGCCTGTGACGCCACCGAATGCCAACAGCAGAAAGGCCACAAGGACCAGGGCGAGGGCGATGGGGCGCTGCACGCCTGGATGGTCGTGCAGGGAAGGCCGGATGGCAAGAGCTGGGCAACCGATCGGGTGTCAGGGCGGTTCCAGCAGGCATGGAGACCCGCAGGCGGTGGTTTGGTATGGCACTTGGCGCTGGGCTCGCGTCCCTTGGCCACTGCGGCAGGCGATTCGCGCTTGGGGGTCCTGGACCGCCCATCTTGTGGGTCGCGGATGCGGGCCTGGGGCGGGGGCCGGAAGGCGGCGCTCTGGTGGGGCTCGACGCGGACGGTCTGGTGCGCGAGGTCCTGCGAATGCCCACACCGCTGGCGCTCGGGCACCGGGCGGGGCGCAGCTGGGTGCTGG
>CAYWNK010000121.1:16210-17913 GCA_964459495.1 uncultured Planctomycetaceae bacterium | reverse complement strand
CTCGCCTACAAAGGCCGCGAGCTAGAGTTCATCCGCGACGTACTCGGCGAGCGCCACCGGGACGACCACCCGAACAACCCAGGCGGGAGTACCTGGTGGGCGTTCTCCGAGGCTCTGATTGAGGCGGTATTCAAGCACCGATTCGTAGCTGTCGCTGGCTGCCGGGGCTCGTCCAAGTCGCACACGATCACGTTCCTGATCCTGGCGTTCCTGCTCACGCGGAAGTCTCGCGTGGTCGTGACCGCCCAGGTGGCGCGTACGGTCGATGACAACCTGATGGGTGGCGCTGTAGCGGCAGCCAAGCGCGCGGGGCTTGAGGGGGATCTGGGCCTCAATCAGAGAAAGATCAGGATCGACGAGAAGCGCTTCGCCATCGGCTTCGCAGCCAAGGACTCCGACGCCATGCGGGGCTGGAACGCGGCCCCTCGCGTGCCTGGGGACCCGAACTCGGATGGCCTGACCGAGGAAGAAGAGGCCTACCTAGACGCGCTGGTGGACGCAGCGAACACGGGCGAGGACTTGCTTGTCGTGATGGACGAGGCGAGCGCGATCATCCCGGCGGTGCACCAGGTCGTGCAGGGCATGGCGACCAAGCCCAACGTGTACGTGGTGAAGACGGCCAACCCCGCGCTGGGCCAGGACGATGATCACGACTACGTGAACTGCTTCCGCCCGGGCTCGAGCTACTACACGTTCCGAGTCTCCGCCTTCGACGTGGATGAGTACCCGAACGACACCGACCTGCACTACGACGAGGAGTTCACGGTGCCCGGCTGGATCGTCACGGACGAGGCGCGTGCTGGCGCGCTGAGCGACTACGACCCGGCGAGCATCATGTTCCGGGCTGACTGGCTCGGGCTCTTCGGCACGGGCAGCACAGAGCAGGTAGTCATCCCCAGGACCGCCCTGGTCTCTGGCCGTGACCGCTACGTGATGTCGCCGGCCAACGCCTACCTAGGCCCGCGCATGGGTATCGATATCGGGTACGGGGGCAACGATCCCTGCGTGGCCGTGCTCATGCACAACGGGCGCGCCCTTGCCGGTGAGGAGTGGCGCGTGCCGGACGGCTCGCAGACGGCCCAGGTCCAGATCGCGGACCGGATCATGGAGCTCGCCGCTGGCTGGGGCGCCCAGATCGGCCAGATCTACCCGCAGGAGTGGGACGGGCAACCGCTCACTGTAAACGCCTCGCGGGTCTCGATCGACACGTCGGGCTCGAGCGGGGTGGCCGATATCCTGGCTGCGAGGGGGATCGACGTGGACCGCTGCAACTTCGCCGCTGGCCCCTCAGGTGACTGGCCTGAGCTAACCCGGGACGTGCGACCGAGGAATCTACGCGCCGAGATGTTCTGGGCAGCGCGCAGGGGGCTCCAGGACGGCGTCTTCCAGGTGCCGGTAGAGATCCATGGAGTCGAGTCCATGACCTTCGCCAGGCGCCTCTGGGAGGAGCTGCCATGGACGCAGTACAGCATGGACCTGGTAGGGGGCGAGTACATCGTGACGTGCGAGCCGAAGGAGAAGATCAAGGAGCGCAAGGGGCGGTCTACCGACTGGTCCGATGCCTTCGTCCTAGCCTGCCGCAGCGGGCGCACAAACGTCCTGGGCGTGCGCGTGGGCCGTGATGGCACTGGGCAGGTGATCCAGACCAAGGAGTCCGCCAAGGGCCAGAAGGAGCGCGTGGGGTATCCGCCGCCGAAGAGGCC
>CAYWNK010000121.1:0-16110 GCA_964459495.1 uncultured Planctomycetaceae bacterium | reverse complement strand
AATCCGCACCTACAAGATCGCCCTACGCGGGGAGACCAAAGTCCCGATGCCGCCGGGCCACCAGACCCTTTGGGCGCGCAAGAACGGCAACAAGGTCGACGTGATGGCTCGGGTGGACCCGAAGCTTAGAGGCCAGCCCAGGCGATTCTTGGTGGTGACCGAGGAGCTCGACAAGGACCTAAGCGTCCCCCCGGAGTTCACGCATCTGGCGAGCTTCCGTTATGGAAATAAGCCGGTGAAGGTTGCGCATGTGTTTGAGGAGTAGGTAGGGTCTGCTCTGTGACGACGGTCCTCGGGCTGGCTGTCATGCCCCTGCTAGGGCACGCGCGTTTGACATCGCGGACGCCCGGCAATCCATCCCCCTTTCAAGGACGGGACTCAGTGTTAGTCGCACTGAGAGCGGTTGCCGGGCCCGCTCCTCCCTTCCGAAGTGAATGGGAGCCTGGCCGCCGGGCTAGCTGGTTGAAGTCGTGAATCCAAAAAGGCCACGAGACGCATTCAGCCTGCGAATAAGGGCGTTTGTCTGCTCCTGCTTGGCTCGAACCCTCTTCGATTCACGGCGTATCCAAGCCTGTGCGTCTCGTGTACGGGAGCGGCGTGACGCTTTTAGCCTCCTGAACTTTGCCACTCTATTTCGGCGCTTGGTCGGGCCATTCGCCTAGCCACCAATGGATAGCGAAGTTGACCTGCGTAAGGCCCTTAGGTAGATCCTGAGCGCTCTTCGCTACCGCGTACGTCTGCCCGGCTAGGTGGACGACAAATACCGGGGCGGAATTATTGCGCATGTATTCAGCGAGGACAGCACTCCTAAGCTGCTCGGATGCGATCGACCACGGCACCTTGAGGCCCTTGAGTTCGACACTGCTCATCCGCTGATCCTAGCACGAAAAAAGGCCCCCAGCCGCTACAGCAGCCGAGGGCCCGTCGTCTCCCGAAGCTAGATGCTCATCAGCACCGTCATCGACTCTCATGGTGTGGCGAGTCCGCGCCATTGAGGGGATCAATCATTTCGAGTGCCGCGAAATAGACCCAGCGCTTCGCTAGCGTCGTCGCATGGCTCTCACGCCTGCGATCAAGCTCAACTTCGATGGGCAGGACCCCTGGCACCTCAATGGCCTGGCGGACAATTCGGGCGTGTTCCATTACCCCGTGATCAAGCAGGGGTCGAACATCATCTTTCGGCTCCACTTCCCGCTGATCACGAACGTGGCGGAATACTTCTGGATCACGCACTTCCGGAGCCCGGCGAACAGCCCCGACGCCTACTACACGGCTCTCTTGAGCGTTCCGGGCCAGACGGATAGCAATCGGTCGTCCATCGTCTTCGATCCCGCCAACCTGGCCCAGGGGCTGCTCTTCGACATCGATGCGGATGAGGTCTCAGCGGCTGGCACGCTCTCCGGATCCTGGGACCTCGAGGCCTGGCGCTGGAACACGGTGAATGACTTCACCGCCGGCTTCGCCAACAAGGACCGCGTGGTCGAAGGCACCTACGAGATCTCCCAAGGGGTCACGCGAGAGACCTTCGACACGATCCCCGGCGTTGGTGTCTAGATGACGGTCCTTCGGGTCATCGACTACCAATTCGGCGGGGAGTTCGGTTTCGATCCCGAGCTGCCCGCTGCGTCCTTCACGGAGACTGAGAGCGCCGCGCCGAGGGACCAGACCGTGACAATCACGGTTGCAGGAAACGCCCCTTTCTTTTTCGGGACCGTCCTGCCTATCACCTTCGGCGGTGCCATTCGTGGGACGGACTTCGTTCGCGTGGATGCTGAGGGGAACACCCTCACGAGCAGTGCGCTCGAGCCTGTGGCCGGGCAGTCCACGGTGGAGCTGCGCATCAAGATCCTCACCGGGGCGGGCGCGGAACTCGCAATCACCCTGGCGCAGCAGTCGGGCGGGGAGATGCTCAACCTGGCCACGATCGGCGCGAACCCCACCTACACGCTCACCTTTGAGCCGGATCCCGAGATTGTCCCGGTGGCGATCAGCTGGCAGACGGCAACCGCCAACGCGAACGAGGCCGACCAGAGCTACACCGCCACCCTGGTCGCCACGCCCCCGCCCTTGGCGCCGCTGACGGTGAGCCTGGGGGTCAATGGCTCCAACAGCCCGACCCTGTCCTCGTCCCTGGTCACGATCGACATAGGGCAGTCCGCGCAGACGGTGCAGATCAACTGGATCGACGACGTACTGCCCGAGAGCCGCGAGGAAGTCGCTGTGCGCATGTTGAGCGTGACCTCCCCGGGCACGCTTCCTGGCGGCCTAGGCAACGTCTTCACGCTCGAAATCCAGGACGATGACACGCCGGACAATGGCAGGGATATCCCTACCGTCAACTTCGCGGTCCAAGAGGAGCAGGTAGCCGAGGAGGTGGGGACGCACTCTGTCCTCGTCAACCTCTCAAACACCTACACGGCGGACACGTCCGTATCCTTCGCGGTCTCGGGCACGGCTGACCCTGCGACGGACTACACGGTCCTGACCGCCTCACCGTTGGTGATCCCCTCGGGCAGCACGCAGGGCCAGATCCTCGTCCAGGTGCTAGACGACACCGCGCGTGAGGCTAGCGAGAACGTGGTGCTGTCCATCGGGGATCTGATCAACGGTGAGCCTGGCGACACCCTGAACTACCGGCTCACGATCGCGGATACGGACTCGGGCGGTGCAGGAGATCCACCCATTGCAAGCTTCGCGCTTGAAGCCTCGAGCGTAGTCGAGAACGCAGGCCCGATCGATATCACGGTGAACCTGGACGCGCCGGCCCCTGCTGAGGTCTCGATCGAATTCAGCACCATGGGCACTGCCAGCGCCCCGGATGACTACACGGCAACGGGTTCTCCGCTGGTCATCCCGACCGGGCAAAGCCAAGGCGTGATCACCGTAACGCCGATCGACGACACGGACGACGACCCGACCCGCACGCTCATCTTTACGCTCGATAGCGCAACTGGCGCCACGCTGGGCCAGAATACGCACACGCTCTCGATCAACGATGACGACGGCAATCCGGATATCCCGGCGGATGATGGGGACAACGAGGGGCAGGTTTCTGTCCGGCAGAGCCTCCCGGCGGCTGACCTCAAGCTGACGCCGAGCGGGATCACGGTGATGTCCGATGTCGCCGTTACCCAGTGGGGAACCACCGGGACCTTCCACCCTTGGAGTGGGAACCCCGGCTGGGCCTTCCAGGTACTCCGGATGGCAGAGGATTTCTGGATCAACAAGAACCAGGGCAATATCGACTTCCTGCGCAGCCAGGCGGGGAGGCTTGCCCAGGGGCAGCTAGTGCGCATCGATATTGAGGGGGACATCTGGTCTGCGCGTGACTCCTTCATGCGGGTGGGGGCGAACAGCGCGAGCACGCTTGGATGGATCGGGAACGTGCTCAGGGATGTTGCCTTCGTCGGCACCAGCGGACCCGGTACGGACATTGTGGGTGCGATCCAATACGACGGGATCGGAGACGCCTGGGTCGCCAACATCCGCTATCAGAACCTCACCCTACGCAATGGGGCGTTCAACTCGGCGCCGATCTTGGTCTCCAAGCAATCGGGCGAGACCGCGCCATTTTGTGGGGCCATTCGCGTCTACGACTCCACCTTCGAGGGCCACCCCACCGGGACCTTCGGCGGAACGGGCATGAAGTGGGGCTGCAAGGGCTCTGGGCGCGCGGCGTGGGATCTGCGCAATTGCTATTTCAACCCGGCAGAAGAACACTCGGCCTATGTGGACAGCCCGCAGGGGTTCTTCGTGGCCATCGACTGCGAGATAGCCCCCGGCGGCAATGGCAGGACGATGTTCCAAGTGGTCAATCGCTACTCAGCTCCAGGCGATACCAACCCTTCGAACAACCCGGGGCCGAGCGGATTCGGGGTCATCTACTGGGCGCGGAATATCGCCCGGGACAACAGCCTTACCATCCCCTCAGGGGGAAGCGACTTTACGGTCGTAGGCTTCGATGGCGAGGTCTACATGACCGACAACCAGAGCATCGGTGGGTCAAGCCAGATTGCTAGCTCGGCTCGCGGCTCGATTGCGGTGTGGTGCGACGGCAACGGACCCCATGGCGTCTATCCGCTCTTCGACAACCAGGGCAACCAGTACACCACGCGGTTCTTGCAGATCCGTGGGCACACGATCGACTTGCCGGATGCCCCTCGAGGGCACGTCAAGATCACGGGGTGCAACACCGTGCGAATCGAGTCGATCAATTTCGTGCGCACCACGCCGGGGTGGCCTCAGATCACTTTCAACGAGTACGCGGTGAGCGGTAACGACGGATACCAGAACACCCCTGGAAACGTGGAATGGGGGCCCGCGATGGGCTCATCGCCATCGCAAGATTCGGGCTGGAGTGACGATGGACCGAAGGTGCTGCACGGCAACTACATCGACTACAGCACGATGACCCAGCTGAGCGATACGCAGATCGACGCCTACGACGGGACGAATCCCCTATGAGCAACATCCGAGTTTTGGACTACGTCTTCGACGACTCTGGCGGCACGACTACCGGCGGCGGCGGGGTGGTCAACCTCGACAGCCTCAAGGTGAGCCTGAACGTCCAGGGGCAGCTACCCGTCGACGCCTTGCTCGTGGATCAAGTCGCAGGATCGATCCCCGTCGATAGCCTGCTTGTGCCAGTGGAGGCTGCCTAGAATGGATATCCGAGACCTAGTCGTAGCCATCCCCGATGGCAACGGGGGCGCGACGCTCTCCCGCTTCTCCGAGCTCCCCGCTACCGATCAGCTGCAGCTCCTCTTCGAGCAGCTCGCTGACTCCGATATCGTCGGCGCGGTCGATGGCCAGACGCTTCTCCGAGTCGCTGGTAAGTGGGCGAACTCCGCTGCGGTGCAGGTGGACCTGGGGGCTGTTGGGTACACAGAGGGCGCCCAGCTGGTCGGTGACGGCCAGAAGCTGATCGCACGCCTGGCGGGATCCAACCTGAGCGGCGATGCGGCGCCGGACGCCTCTATCGGCATCGTGCGGGACATCTACGCCCAGACCAACGCGGGCGGCCAGATCGTTGCGCTTTGGGGCCCGAAGCGATCAGGGTCGGGCTGGAACGACGAGAACGGAGACCCGCTGGTCTTCTCTGCCACGGGTAACACCTTCGACGCTCCAATCGTCTTCACCGAGCCAGCGGAGCAGGAGATCCAGAACCCGGCTGGGGTGAAGCTCCTGAAGCTGAACGTGATCGGCAGCCCAGACGACACCAACTTTATCGGGTTAGCGGTGACGGTCGGCAAGAACGACCAGGACGCTTCGCAGCTGACGAACTCCCTAATCCTCGCGCCAAACGTCGCGGATCCAGCGAGTTCTAACGCCAACATCTTCCTGCGTTCCTTTGGCCAGGGGATGGCTGAGCACGTACCCCTAGACAACCAGCGCTATGCGTTTGCGACCGGGGAGAACCGCTCCAAGCTCATGGTCTCCAGCTCTGTCCCCCAGACCACCAACGACGTGGTTACGGACACGGGGGTCAACGTCCCCTGGGATGTGACGGCGGCACGATCGACCTTCGCTGGTTGGAACTACAACGCCACTGAGAGGTGGTGGGAGTGCACCAAGCGAGATTGGTACTCGATCACCGCCGATGTTCCCTACAGGGTCTCCCCTGGAAACATCGGCGGCTATGCACAGCTGGTGCTTCAGGCTGGAACTCAGGCGGATGTCCAATCTGGCCCTCCGGCTGCCATCGACTTCTCTGGTCCCCACCTCAACTATGGGATTGCACCTAAGCTCGACGTGGCAGATCCCGAGACGGTGGGCTCGATCCACATCACCCGGCGCCGGATGTTCGAGGTTGGTGATGTGGTCCGATGCGTCATGCTCACGCAGAACGGCGCCAATGAGGTCCGCCTGCGCGACGGCGGCTCACTCGAGATCAGGGTAGCCTAGATGCCCTTCCTGCCCCTGCCGCATTTGCTGCACCGGACCAGGTCCGGCATCCCCTCCGATGCGGTGGGGGTGTTCGAGCTCACCGGCCAATCGAACGCAGGGGGCACGAACGGTCCCGAGACGGACCAGTCCGCGAACACGCAGGCGCTCTGGCAGGACGTGGAGAACTACGCGCGCATCTGGAGCCGATGCCGGTCTGACTTTCAGTACGACCCCGACACACTCAACCTAGGCACGCCTACGCCGCCTGAAACGCAGGTGGACCAATGGCGACCGATGACCACGGGGTATGGCCTGCAGGGGGCTAAGCCCTGGAATGCGGCGAACCCCAACATCGGGCCCGAGCGGGTGATTGCGTACTACCTGCACGCCTTCTTTGGCATCCCGATCTACTGCATCAAGTGCTCCCAGGGGGGGACCTCGATCCTCGACAAGGGCCCGGATGAGCGCGACTTCAACCCCAAGAGCGCGCCCAAGAACGATCCGGCGGTGAGAATGTGGGATGTGTGGGTCCGGTATCGCACCGATGCTCTACCGGCCCTGCGCGCCGAGGTTGGCCCCAAGGTTCCGATCTATCACCTTGGGCATGTGTTCGTGCACGGGACGAAGGACGCCAGGCCGAACGATGCACCTGCGTACAGCGCTGCCCTTCAGGCGCAGATCGACGGCTGGCGTGCTTTGACGCCTGGGGTGCCCATCGCCATCACCCGCCTGCAGAACTACCAGATCGAAGATGGCAGCTATTTCTCCAACCTGAGCGGTACGCCCGATGTGCGTCGAGCCCAGATGGACCTCGCGGAAGCAACCGCTGACGCCGGATGGTCTGACACCGATTCAGGCCAGCGGAACGCGGACATCGATCAGATCCACTTCTCCGGCGATGGCCTGGTGAACGTGGGGACCGGCGCGGCCTACACGCTCACGAGCATCGATAAGCCGGTCCTGCTGCCAATCTAGGACTTGGGTCTGAGCGCTCGCTTAGCCTCCAGCACCCTTGCGCCAATCACTGCGAGCCGAAGCATATTCTCGCGAGGGTTGTAGTTCCCGGTCAACTCTTGCATCCGAGCGGCCGATCCCGGTCGCAGACGCACACGGAAGTCGACGCTCTTGCGCTGATTGGGGTGGAGTGATTTTCTGCCCATAGCTTCCTGATCGATTGAATAGAGGGGCACTCAAAATGAATGCGCTCCCATTGTAGTGGGGGCGCAGATAAACCCAAGTGGGTGAAGGCTGAGACCCGCGCAATCTCCCCCGGCGGTGCCGGTGGTGGAACGAGCAAAAGCTCGGAAGGCGCGGTCATGCCGAGGTGGGAGGAGCGCAGTCCTTTCCGTGGGAAGGATCTCCTGACCGAGAGCCGCGTGATGGCGGATCCGGTGACTGAGCGCCTGCGAGCGCATTTCAGCAAGCGGGGCATCAATTACAACGCGGACCTATCCGGGGACGCGATCACCCAGCTAACGACCCGAGTCGACAGCGACCAGGTAACCAGCCCGTTCACGGAGAACGCATGGGTCCGGTCTGCGATAAAGGCACTGCTTGGGGGTATCCAGCGCATGCCGTTGGGGTTGTGGACCGGACCCACCTCCGACAAAGAGTCCACGATGCGGGAGGGGGATCACCCATTCCTGAAGACCCTGCGGGAGCCTAGCCCGCGCTACTCGGGCAGCGAGCTCCTCGAGCGCATCGTCTCCGCGATCAAATTCGGCGGCGCTTACCTGTTCTTCGGCAAGCTCGACCCAGACGGTATCGCTCAGCCAGTGGGCAGCAACAGGCTCACTGGGCGCTGGACGGAGGCCCCCGATACCGTCCTCTGCGTCCCCCAGAAGTACGTCTACGAGAGCACCAGTAGAGGCGGATGGCCTGAATGGTTCGGATACAGCTTCCAGGAGGGTCCGGTTCGTGAGAACGACTTCTCCGTCCGCTGGGACTGGCCTTCGGTGGTCAAGATCGCCGACATCGACCCGGACAACCTGACCCGGGGATCCTCGGACGTGGGCTCGGCTGCAGGCGCTATCGAGGTGCAGCACGAGAGCTGGGCCTACGTCTATAGCGCTTTCCGCTCCGGGGGCAACCTGGGCGGGGTCTGCACGCACAAGACGCAGACCACTCCGGACGAGGCCGAGCGCAGTCAGCAGGCAATGGCCGACCGGATCGATGGTGTAGACGACGGCGGCATCCTGCTGCTCTACGGCGACCCCACATGGTCCTGGAATCCGCACTCCCCCAAGGACATGGAGTTCGGGGATGCGTACGACCGCGCCCTGTCCGAGATCCTGGCGGCGATTGGCGTTCCGCCCCCAGTGCTCGGGCTCTTCGAGACGGCGACGATGAACAACGTCGAGACCGCCGTTCGGATGATGTGGCAGGGCCCCAACGGGATCATCGCCCTGGCCGAGAAGATCGAGCGGTGTTTCAAGGAGGTGGTCTTCCGGCGTGCCGAGAATGTCCGCGAATGGAAGGGTGTCGCAGAGCTATACCCGCGCTTCGATCGCTCGATGATCGAGGAGCTACAGGAGGACCAGATCGAGCAGATCACAGCTGCCTTTGCTGCGGCTGAGAAGGGCCTGGGCGTGAGCTTGAACGAGAGCCTGGAGCTCCATGGCGTCGATACCGAGCAGCTCCCCACAGGTGACATCCACCTAGCCAAGACCGGCTCCTACGCCGACCTGGACACTGGCGAGCCTCTGATCCCCCCGACAGAGGCCGAGCTAGCCGCTGCTGCCCCGCCGCCTCCCGCCGGGAACCAGCCACCCCAGGCCCAGCAGAACCGCGCCACGTCCGACAAGCGCGAGGATGACCGGGCGTTCGCCGATGCCGAGGCCGCCCTCGCCCGCCGGCTGGAGCGCACCTTCGAGGAGTACCGCAGGGAGACGATCGCCAACCTGCGACGCATCGCCAACGGCGGATCGCTCGAGCGCCGCCAGTCCGGTGAAGCCTCGGTCACGTTCAACATCGATGAGCCCACGGTGATCGGCGCTCTGACCGATGCCCAGATCGACGAGCTGCTCCTGTCTAGCGCCCCCTGGATTGCCCAACTCAACCAGGACACGCGCGAGATCCTGCGCGACGTGTTCATGGGGGCAGCTCAGCAGGCGCACGCCCAGGTGGGTGGCCCGATTGTTGGCCGTGACTCGCTGCGCACCCAGCGGTTCCTCTATCAGCGCCAGATCCGGGTAACCGAGGGTGTGACCTCGACGCTGTCTAAGCAGCTGCGGGAGACCATCGCCCGCACGCTCAGCAACGCGCAGCTGCCTGACGGCCAGACCCTGCGGCAGTCGATCGAGCAGAGCATCGACGAGCTCGGAGACGCGCTCACACAGCGGATCAGCACCGAGGCCCGGGCTGCCAACATCGCCCGCACCGAGGTCGGCATTGCTCACGGTGGCGGGAAGTACGAGCAATATCTCGAGAGCGGGGTCGAGGAGATCCAATGGATCACTTCCTCCGATGAGTTCGTGCGCGACTCGCACAAGGGGAACAACAACGTCACCCGCGTAATCGGTGACAAGTTTTCGAACGGCCTTCGGTATCCGCTGGATCCGGAAGGGCACATCTCCGAGATCGCCTCCTGTAGGTGCGATTTCGTGGCTACGCGCCGCAGGCGCCCCGATTGACATGGTTTCGACCCCGAAGTTTGCCCAGTACGCGAAGGCCCTAGGAGAGGGCACGCTGACCCTTGAGGACGTTCGGAAGGACGCCCTGGACCCCGCCGATTTCCGGAAGCTGAGGATGAATCACCCGCAGATGTTCGGGGTGAGCAAGGCCGCGAAATACGACCTCGGAGCCACGGGCGAGGACGCTCGGCGCCGGTACGTATTCGTCACGGAATCGGCGATTGGCCACTTCCACGACGTTCCCCGCGCGGACGCCTGGCAGCTCGACAGCTTCGAGAAGCGCCGCAATCCGATCCTGTTCGGCCACAACCTGGACGAGGATCGCCCCCCGATTGGCCGCGCCTTTGAGGTCAAGACCAATCAGGTGGTCGACGGCGTCCGCTCCATGACCGGCGGGGTGCAATTTGACACCGGCTCGGAGTTCAACGCGATGGTTTACAGCGCCATCGATCGGGGCTTCCTCAATGGCTTTTCGGTCGGCTTCGACATCCTGGAGGGGCGCGAGCCCACCCCGGAAGAGGTCAAGCAGTTCGAGCTGAACGAGTACGCGACGATCTTCACCAAGACCAGCCTCACGGAGGGCTCGATCGTCCCCGTGGGCCGCGACCCCCGCGCGGGCGTGATGGCCTACGCAAAGCGCCAGGAAGAGCTCGACGCCTGGCTCGTGGGTCAGGACGGCAGCGCTGACGACAAGCGCCGCTTCCGCATGACGCTGTTCGGTGCAAAGTCGGACCGCAAGGTCGTGACCCTCGGCGAGACCCTCAAGGAGGAGCCGCAGGAGACAGCGCGCGAGGAACCCAAGGAGGAGCCGCAGGCCACTCCCGAGGAGCAATTCACCGCGCTCTACGTATCCCAGGGAGGCGATCCGCAGAACGCACCCACGGCCTACGCGGAGATGCAGGCCCGCGCCTCGGAGAACAAGCAGCGCCCCGCCACCTATGGCGAGCTAACCGAGCGCGATGAGGAGCTGCGAAGCCTCCGCACCCAGACGCGAGCCCTTGAGGCGGAGAACGCCGACCAGGGCAAGCGCATCAAGAGCATCGAGGCCCTTCTCACGGGTTTCGGACTGAACGGGGGCGCAGCTCCCGAGGGCGATGGCGTAGCCGGGCCCGACGAATCGACCCTCGAATCTGAACTGCTCGCCTATATCGGCGAGAACTAGAATGGAACTTTCCGCAGAAGCGAAAGAGCTGCTCGACCGGGCGGCTAAGAAGAAGCAGGACGAATGGGCCAAGGATCGCGGCTTTGCGTCCATGGACGAAGTCTCTGCACACCTCAAGGCTCAGAAGGACCGCGCCGACGCCTACGAGGTCACCGGCTACCGCGACGACGAGGAATCGCGCAAGGAATACAACTGGGCCGGGGTCTGGAAAGGCCTTCAGTCTGGGCAGCTGGAGCGCTACTGCTCCCGCGAGCTCTCCCTGTCCCGGCAGATGGAGGACAAGCTCTACGCCCAGGGTTCCGTCCCGGATAGCGCAGGCGGGATCATCATCCCGACGGTCCACGCCGAGTCGCTCTTCGTTGACTTCCTGCGCCCGAAGCAGGTTCTCCCGCTACTGGGCGTCAGTGAACAGACGTTTACCTCGACCCCGGTTGAGATCATCTCCCTAACCAGGGTACCCACGGCGGACACCGTTGCGGAAAACCAGGCAGGTACCGAGTCGGACATGGAATTTGCCATGCTGACCATGACGCCCAAGACCACCCAGGCGATGATCCGTGGATCTAATCGCTTCTGGCAGATGGGCGCTGGTGCCAACCGCATGGCACAGGAGCACATCGGCCTGTCCCTGGCGCTCGAGTACGACCGCTGGGGCCTTCGCGGCACTGGTGCGTCCGGTGAGCCGATCGGCGTCCTGAGCGCCCCCGGTGTCAACCGCGTTGACTTCACCGGCACCACGGAGGTTGTCGGCGGCCAGCGAATCCCGACCTCGGATTTCGTCCGCAAGGTCCGCCAGATGCGCCGAGAGATTGAAGACGCAGAGGCGCTCGATCTCGGAAACACTCGCTGGCTGCAATCCACCGCCGCGAACGACATCGCCTCTATGGTGCATGGCGAGCAGGTGACCCTTGGTAGCGGCGCGACCGCCACCATGGACATGCAGCGCCACCTTATCCAGCAGGGCGATGTTGACCGCATGTTGCAATACGAGATTGTCCGCAACACGCGGGCGCTCAGCAGCGTGCCTGGCGCGGGTGCATTCGCTGGCCGAACCCTCTGCGAGATGATCCTTGGCTCCTGGTCGACGATCACCATGGGCCGCTGGGGCGGCATGGTCTTGCGCTCCACCAATGAAGGCGAAGGGACATTCAAGAAGCGTCAGACCTTGCTCATGGCGCACACCGATGTCGACTTCGCGCATCGCTACCCCGAGTCGTTCCGCGTTGCGAGCGGCCTTGACTCCGACCTCATCTAGGAGACCGATTCAATGAGCAGCTCTGATTTCGTAAGCAACGGCAAGCCGCTGGTTGCAATCCCCCCCGCCTCTGGCCTCGCGGCTGCGACCGATGGCGCGGTGATCGACACCCTCGGATGGCGCTGGGCTCACTTCTCGGTCCTCTTCGGCGCCACCCGCGCCAATGGAACCGTGACGGTCCAGCAGTCCGAGGACGGCATTGTCTGGATCGACATCGAGGACGACTTCACCACGATCGGCACGACCCAAAAGGCCGAGCTGGCCTGGTCTGATACGGCGCTGACCGCGCTGGATTCGAGCGTCGTGAGCGTCCGGGTTGACGCCCAGAACACCCAGCAATACCTGCGGATGTCGGTGGCCCCTGGTGGCCCGACCGACCTCTGCGGTGTGGTGATTCTCCAGCAGGCGCACGACGCCCGCCAGGTGATCACCGAGGCTGACAAGCAGTTCACGCTGGTT
The DNA here is from genome assembly GCA_964459495.1 of uncultured Planctomycetaceae bacterium. Taxonomy (GTDB): domain Bacteria; phylum Planctomycetota; class UBA1135; order UBA1135; genus CAYWNK01. Next base: position 3,716 of record CAYWNK010000121.1, on the reverse strand, counting down.
CTCGGTCACAAGAAGGCATAGGCCGGCTCTCCCAGCTTTCCTAGCACCTCCCCCCCGTCGCCCCGGGGCGGCCAGGTCCCCACTCGCCTGGTCGCCCCACCTAACCAACCATGACGCAAGAAACGCAAACTCCCCCTGTCGCGCTGAACTCCGCAAACTCAGCCGCCTTCAACATCGTCCGAGTTCTTCCCGGGTGCGTCCTGCACACGCCAAGGGCGAATGGAACGATGGAAGCCTGGGCGACCGGCGGCCAGGTGCTCGACATCACCCACGCGCTGGCCCGGCAGTGGATCGACGACCCGACCCAGTGGTTCAAGCTGGAGGGGCTCCAGGAGATGCCCGCTGGTGAGACCTCGGTCACCTGGAATCACCCTGGCCTAGCCGCCCTACGGCATCGCTACGACCAGGCGCGCGAGAACAACGCCAAGGACCCGATCACGGGCCAAGGGCGCGGCAAGGAGATGGATCCGAACTCGGCTCCTGCCATCGCCACCCCTCAGATGGCAGCGCTTGGCACGGAGAACGAGAGCCTCAAGGCGGAGGTTGCCGACCTCAAGAAGCAGGTTGCCTCCCTCACCGCTGCTAAGGCCAGCGAGAAGGCTCCCCAGAGCAAGGGCAAGCGCAAATAGCCATGCCCAGGCACGACCGGCTCCGCGACACGATCCCCGTCTTCTGCGATGCGTACGACGCAGCGCAGGACGGGCCTCTGTACGTGGGTCCGTTCAAGCCTACCGGCTACCGCGACGGGCTGATCCTGAACTTCATCTACGGGGACCTGGTCGGTGGACGCCTGACCTTCGAGGTCCAGGACTCTTCCGATCAGTTGACCTGGGAGACCGTACCCAACGGCGGCGCCACGCTGACCGGCGGCCCGGACACGTTCCCGGTGACGCTCGAGCGCAACCTGCTCAAGCTCCATCTCCGCGTCGTGATCACGACATCGCTGGCTGCCGGCGGCATTCCCCCGCTGACCGTTGGGGTCTTCGAGTACATGAGCAAGAACACCTCAAACGAAGTCCACCCGGACGTGACCTTCGAGGAGTTCGCCTAGTGGGCCGCTCGGATCGATTCGGCGGGCGTGCTGTCCGCTCTGGGCGCCTGTCCTCGGCTGGCGTCGACTTTGTGGGCGCCACCCGTGAGATGCGGGGCGACCGCATTGCGCGCCTGTGGGTCGTCTACAAAGGCGCCTCTACGGTCCTGCACGCCTGGATCGAGGAGTCGGACGACGAGGTTACCTGGACCGAGATCTCGGGCAAGCGGGTGCACAAGCCGGTGAGCGGCATCGGCCAGCACCTTTGGCAGCTCGACCGTGGGCGCCACAAGCGCTACCTGCGCGCGATGGCCACGTCCCCCAGCGGAATGCCCTTCTGCACCTTCTCCTGGCTGGGTGAGGGCGGCGAGGCCGAGCTCGACGGGTCCTACTCAACGGCTGGCGAAATCAAGGCGCTGGGCGTGAACGATACCAACGTCCTGGGCCGGACCCGGCGCATCGATCGCGTGGACGCGGTGGTCGGCGGTGTGGACCGGAGCGTACTAGGCAGCACGCCATCGGGCACAACCTCGACCGAACTCTGCAAGATCCTTCTGCCGAACGGTGACGCGATCTGCCTGCCCAACGGGGACAACATCGTCCTCGAGGTCACCACCACAACCGGCGGGGGTGGCGGTGTCGTCCCTGGCGGCTCGGGCCTGAACGGCGCGAGCGGCACACAGACTGGATCGGGCTCAGCGGTACCCGGCGGGGCGCAGGCTGGCGTAGGCGGATCCCTGGTGGAAGGCGACCCCACATCGCTCCCGCTGTTCGATGAGACCAATACGGGCCTGACGGTCGCTGCTGGCTCGCTCGTTGACTACTTCGCGGCCAACCCCCAGCAGGGCTCGCACAAGATCACCACGGACGGGATCGTCCTGGAGAACTTCCTCTTCACCAGCGACATCCTGATTCAGGCGCATGGCGTCACGATCCGGAACTGCCACTTCAAGGTGAACGGGAAGACCTACTGCATCAATCACAGGCAGAAGGGCCCGAATGGTGAGGAGGACTTCTACACCGGCCTGGTGGTCGAGAGCTGCGAATTCGAGGAGTGCGTTTCCTCCGCGCTCCTCATGCACGAGGGTCTAGTCCAGCTCTGCAACATCCACGACAGCGGAGCGGACGGCATCAAGGCAGAGGCGATCACCACAGCGGTCAACCTGCGCCAGAACTACATGCACAGGCTCGGATACGAGGTCTGGGCGGCCAACCCGAACGACATCCACGCGGATGGGGTGCAGACGCGCAGCGACAAGGGCGGCGCGCTCATCATGTTTGAGAACAACATCCAGATTGCGGGCCACGGCGCGCAGTTCCACCCCAACGCCTGCCTGATCTACCAGGCCAAGGGCGGGAGCATCACGGGCTCGCTTCGCCTGGAGCGCAACCGCCTGAACGGTGGAAACCAGACGGTCTACATCACCGAGCCGAAGGCCCAGTACACGCTCACCGAGGACTGGTCGCTGATCGACAACGGCTTCGGCATGGACTGGAACTTCGGTCCGATCTCGTACGCCCAGCCGACTGGGATCATCACAGGAAACATGCGCCTCGACACGGGCGCGAACGTCGACGTGTTCCTCGAGAACCAGCAGGAATGGACCTAAATGGCTGACCACGTTATCCCCGCATTCTGGACTGGGCCCGCGTTCGATGCGGCTATCGCCAAGGCCCACGCCGACGGCGTCTACTACTTCAATCCGGCCAGCGCGGACGCTCCCGCAAACGGGCATGTGCGCATGGCCCTGGTTGGGACGGCGATCCACAAGCAGACCCACGACGGGACCAACTGGGTCGACAACGGGGAGATTGGGTCTGGTGGTGCTGGCCTTACCGCCGCGCAGGCTGCATCGATCGCCGCTTTCGATGCTCAGCAGACGGTGGGTCAGGTCGACCGAAGCGCTACTCAAGCCACGGTTCGCTTCCCGAACGGCCGGAGTGGAGCAATCCCGATTGCCTCGGCGGGCGACAACAAAGCTGGCCTGATGTCCAACGCGGACAAGGTCAAGCTCGACGGCGTTCCAGGGGGCCTAACCGCAGCCCTGGCGGCCAAGGCCGATCAGACCGACCTGGCTGCGGAGGTTACCGCGAGGACTGCTGGGGATGCGGCTCTAGACGGACGGGTGACCACCCTGGAGAACGCACCCGCTGGAGGCTTCACAACCGGCGCCCAGATCAGGACGGCTCTCGACGGCGAGCCTGACACCAACATCTACGATGATGCGGCCGAGACCGCTGTCAATGGCCTTGCGGCTGCTCAAGCGGCCCAGGATACGGCGATCGCTGCCAAGGCGGACCAGACTGCCCTAGCCGCCGAGATCGCGTCCACAGACGCCGAGCAGGCGGCCCAGGACGCCCTGATCGCTGCGAACACCGCGCATGCCGCGAACCTCGCCGCGCACAAGGGCATCACCCACCTATCGGTCGGGAACGTCACTCCCTCGGCCCTGGAAGTGGAGTCGGACTCCGGAAACAACGCCACCCTCCCGGCGGCTGGACCCTCGGCCAACGGCGTCGGCGGTACAGCGGGCCTGCTGCTCGCAACCGACAAGGAGAAGCTCGACAGCCTCGACACGATTGCGACGATCGGGGTAGCGACCTTCCCCGCCCTCCCGGCTCCCGCCGCCGCTGCGGACGCGATCTACCTGGTGGCCGATGCCACAGCGGACGCGACGAACAGCCC
>CAYWNK010000120.1:0-18232 GCA_964459495.1 uncultured Planctomycetaceae bacterium | reverse complement strand
AGATGCGGGCATCCCCGTCCGGGAAGAGGGTCACGTGGAGGCGGTTGGGTCGGCAGCAGACGGGGCAGTCCTCGGTGTAGTCCTGCTGGGGTCCCTGGGAGGGATCGACGGGCACGACGATGCTCTCTCCGCAGGCCCAGCACACGTAGTCGAACTCGCCCTGGCTGTCCATGGCATCAGCATGGGACACCGTGGCGCGGAAGTCTTTTCCCGAGTGGGCGGGAAGTTTTTTCCGGGCGGCCTCAAGTGCTTGCGAGCCAAGGACTGGGAGCCCTTCGAAGGAACCGAGGAAAGTCCTGGAGTCAGGCGGAGGCACGTCGATAACCCCAGTATGCAAGTCCGCCCTTCACAAATTTCGGCAGTGCGTTACGGGGACGTACAGCCCAATACCCGTCCGGAGGCGAGTCCCGAGCGCCCCAGTGATGGTGTGGAGGGACCGCGGGGTCGCGACCGCGCCGACGTGACGCCGCCGCCCCCGGGCGAGGGCCTGCCCGATCGCGTGGCGAACTTCGCCGACAAGATCGACGAGCGGCTCAGCAACCTGGCCAAGGAAACCGGTCAGGACCTGTCGTCCGTCCAGGAAGCCTTCGGTGGTTTCGTCGACCGCATCCAGAACGGCATCGCCGACGGCAGCCTGAATGGCGCCGATCTGGAGCGCGGGGTGCGCAACGCCCTGGCCCTGACCACGGCCAACGTGCGCGATGCACTGAGCACGAATGACGAAGGGGAGGACTTCGCGCCTGGCCCCCGGCCCCAGTCGCCGTCTGAGCGCATCGACGCCTTCGAGCAGAGGGTGAACGATCGCCTGGGCTCGATCGCCGAGGGAGCCGACCCCGAGACCATCGCCCAGCTGCGCGAAGCCCAGCAGACCTTTGCGGCCGGCCTGGATGGTCTGCGCGAGGGGATTGCGGACGGCCGCTTCGACGGCGCGACCTTGGGCCGAGCCGTGCAGTCGGCGATCGCTTCCTTGGGTGGTGAGGTCCAGGACGCTCTGGCTCAGCCGACCGAGGAGACGGAGATCAACCAGGGACCGGACAGCGGCCTCCCTGTGGCAGACGCCGTGCCCACCGAGAGTTTGGCGCCGCGCCTGGACGCCTTCGCTGAGACGTTCGCCGAGCGCTTGGGCAACCTGGATCTCAGTGGGCCCGAAGGCGGGGCCGTGCGCAGCGCAGGCGCCGAGTTCTTGAGCCTGCTCGAGGGCCTGTCCGCGGGCAGCGCCGACGGCAGCATTTCGGCCGAGCGCGTCACGGGCCTGTTCCAGGATGCCCTCTCCGGAATCTCGGGCGATCTCAGCAGCCTGTTCAGCCGCGGTGAGGGGGAGCTCTCGCTCTACGATCGCGACGCCGAGCGCACCGCCTAAGCAGTCGGATTCGCGACCCACCCTGCCCGACTGTGGGCTGGCCACCCCCCGTTGGCCACCCTCGGTGCCGCAGAGCCTGGTCGGGATCACCTGCACGGAAACGCCCCCTGCGCCCCGCGGCGCGGGGGGCGTTCTGCGTTGCCGGCGGATATCCTGCAGGCCGATGGCAACCTGGCTGACGCGCTGGACGGCGGACGGCTCACCGACTCTCGAGCGGGGAGCGGACGGGGCGGTCATGCACTCCCTGGACGGGGCCTGGACCCAAGCCTGCCTGCGCTATGCGGCCTGCGTCTGGACCCCAGACCGGCTTGCGGGGGACCGGCCGGAAGCTCCCGGCGGGCGACTGCGGCTGCTCGATATCGGCGCCGGGAGCGGGCTGAATCTGGCGGCGGCCCTGGCTTGGACCGTGCCGCGCGGGATCGGGCTCGACGCGACCTGCATCGAGCTGGATCCAGAGGGCTTGGAGGCATCCGGGGCATGGTCCCGGACCGGCCCTGGGGAGCCCGAGGCGGAGATCGAGGGGACACAACAGGGTGGGGAAGGAGTGCAGGGGCCGCAGCTGCCCGACTGGCGACCCTGGCATCGCATGGCGCTGGAGCTCCTGGGCCTCCGAGCTACGGGAATCGCTGCGGGAGCCACACGGGGGGCCCAGGCGACCCTCCTGCTGGGGGATGGGCGCGACATTATGCCGCGCATGGATCCAGCGGGAACCTTCCAGGGGGTTTTCCTGGATCCCTTCGCACCTGCCCAGGAGGGGGCCCTCTGGGAGCCTGGTTTCGTCGCCCAAATCGCGGCCCGAATGGCGCCAGGGGCCCGGCTTTCGACCTATAGCTCCTCGCTGGCGGTGCGCACTTCCCTGGCGGCGGCCGGCCTCAGTGTGGGGCGCGGTCCGCGGGTCGGGGGCAAGGCACAGGGCACACTGGGGATCCGCCCTGGGGGCGGCACGCCCGCGCACCCGTGGTCGGAACTGGATCCGCGGGCGAGCGCGAAGCTGCGGCGCCGATTGGCCAGGAATTCCGAGTCGATCCATCGGGCCACGTGAAGGTTCTCCTATAGATTGGGAGCAAAGCGGCCCAAACTTCCCGGGTGTCCGGGACGCCCACTGGGCGTCCTCCGACCGGTCCGAAGGGATCGGCGGAGCCTTCGGACTCTCAGACCCCTCGCTTCGACCATGATTCAGCCCGTATTCGCCATGCTCGGATGGCAGGAAATCCTGCCAATCCTACTGATCGTCCTGCTGCTCTTCGGAGGCCGCAAATTGCCCGAGCTGGCGCGCTCGATGGGCTCTTCGATCACCCAGTTCAAGCGCGGCCTGAAGGACGAGGAAGAGAACCCCGAATTGGCTGCCTCGGACGGGCACAGCAAGGACGAAAGCTGAGATCCTCAGGAGCCGGTCCCCGGTTCCGTTCGGAATCCCCAAACCCATGCTCGAGCGATCCCAGGTCACCGGACTGCTGCTATGCGGCGGAGCCAGCCGCCGCATGGGCAAGGACAAGGCGCTCCTGCCGGCGCTGCAGGTCCCCGCTGGGTTGGGTCCAGCTCGGGATTTGCTCGGGCGCAGCGCCGGACTGCTAGCCGAGCGCTGCGGCAGGGTGCTCCTAGCCACCGGCTCTGGGGCCCGCTACTCCGATCGCGGCCTAGAGGTGGTGCTCGACCGGGCTGCAGGTCTGGGGCCCCTCGCTGGCTTGGAGGCAGGGCTGCGGGCGGCAACGACCCCTTGGGTCCTGGCGATTCCCTGTGACCTGCCGCTCCTAGACCTGCCCGCCCTCGACGGGCTGCTGCAGGCGGCGGCCGATGGCGACCTGCCTGCGGGGGTGGCCTCCGACCTGCGGCCCGACATTTGGCACTGGCACGGGGGTGATCAGCTCCAGCCGCTGTGTTGTCTCGTGCGCGCAGCCTGCGCGGACGCCGCAGGGCTGGCCCTGGACCGCGGACGCAGGCGGGTGATCGCGTTTTGGGATGAGCCGACGGAAGGTCGGCCCCTGCGCGTCCATGGCCTGTCACCGAGCGAATCCGTACGCAAGAGTCTGTGGAACGTGAACACGGCCGCCGAATGGACTGCGGCCCGCTCTGGATGACGATGCCGATGAAGACCGACCTGGGAATCCTGCTGCAGCCCGTGGCCCAAGACCTCGAGGCGATGGGGGAGGTGCTGCGTGCTGAGCTGCACTCGGACAGGCCCGCGGCCCAGGACATGATCGATCACATCGGTCGGTTCCGCGGCAAGCAGCTGCGTGGGGCGCTCGTCCTGCTGGCGAGCCGGGCGGCGGGTCCGAGCCGCACCAGCGCAGGGGAACTCGCCAAGGTGGCCGCGATCGTGGAGCTCATCCACCTCGCGACCCTCGTGCACGACGATGTGCTCGACGGCGCAGATATGCGCCGGCGGGTGGCCAGCGTCAACCAGCGCTGGGACAACCAGACCGCGGTGCTGTTGGGGGACTTTCTGTACGCGCGCGCATTCCATCTTTCCACGCGGCTGGAAAGCCGCCTGGCGAGTCAGGTGCTGTCGGCCACGACCCAGCGCATCTGTGCCGGCGAGATCGAGCAGGCCAGGCGCCGCTATGACTTTGGCTTGTCCCAGGCCGACTACGAGAGCATCGCGGCCGCCAAGACCGCCGAGCTGTACGCTGCTGCCTGCGAGCTGGGCGCGCGCTTTCCCGACGAGGGCGAAGAGCCAGAGCCGGGAAGTCCCGGTGCGGAGCTGCGCGCCTTCGGCTGGGAGGTGGGTTTGGCGTTCCAGATCATCGACGACGTGCTCGACGTGGTCGGCACCGAGGAAGAGGTCGGCAAGAACGTCGGCAACGACGTTGAAGACGGCAAGGTTACGCTGCCGGTTCTGCATGTCTATGCGGCTGCCGACGCAGGCACTCGCGCGGCGATCGAAGCGGCCTATGCGCAGCCCGGAATCGAGGATCGCGCTGCCCATTTGCGCTCGGTCTGCGACCTTGGGCCTGGCGTCGAGTTCGCGCGTGCCCGCGCCGATGAACTGCTCGCCAGTGCCATGGCCCGTCTCGAGCGGCTGCCCGAATCCGACGCCCGCCGCGACCTTGAGCGGGTGGGGGAGTTCATCCTCGCCCGCCGCTGGTAGCCGCCCGGACCTCCATTCACCCCTCCAGGAACTCCAACCGCCAATCCGCCGATTCCATGAGCGCAGAGATCCTCATGTCGCCCCATCTGGACTTCCTCAGCCCTCCGCAGAAATGCGATGGGCCCCGCCCTGTCCGCACGCTTCGACGCGGGGCCGCTGCGTTCGCGCTCGGCGTACTCGCGGGCCTTGGCGCCTGCAGCGATCCGACCACGCCGATCACGATCGATGAAACGCGCGTCGTCGACAAGCCCGATTCCCGCGTCACAGGCCCGGTCTCCAGTGAGGAGCGTTTCACGCCGCTTTCGGTGCTCCGGCAACGAGCGGCGAAGGCGCAAAATCCTGGCTCGGACGAGCGTGGCCCGGCGCCCTTCACGTGGCAGACGCCGGAAGGTTGGAGCGAAGTGCCGCCTCGGTCGTCCCTGCGGGTTGCCGACTTCTCGATGGATCGGGATCCAGATCTTGAGTGCTACGTGGTCGCCATGCGCGGCGACGGCGGAGGCTTGCTCGCGAACGTGAACCGCTGGCGCGGCCAGGTGGGCGCTGCACCCGTCGACGAGGCGGCACTGGCGGACCTGCCCAAGCGAACGCTATTCCGAACGCCCGCTCCGCTCGTGGAGGTGAGCGGTGACTACAGCAACATGGGAGCCCCCACGATCCCGAACGCCAAGCTGGTGGGTCTGATCCACTCGCTGCCTGCGTTTACCCTGTTCGTGAAGCTCACCGGGCCCGCCGAAGCGGTGGACGCGGAGATGGAGGCGTTCTTCGAGTTCTGCGCCAATTTGGATATCGAGGGGCCGCCATCTGGCGGACAGGGACCACACGGTGGCGCTGGTGGCGATCCCCACGGCGGTGCCCCAACGGCCGGCGGTCCCGTCGCCGGGGGCAATTGGCAGGTGCCTGAGGCCTGGAGCCAAACCGCTCCCAAGCCCATGCGGCTGGTGAACTTCCAGCTCGAAGGCGGCGGCGAGTGTTACGTGTCCGTGCTCGGCGGAGGTGGTGGCGGCGCCCTGGCGAACGTCAACCGTTGGCTCGGCCAGATCGGCAAGCCGGCCATCGGTGAATCGGAGCTCGCGAGCCTGCCCCGGGTGTCCATGCTCGGCAAGGAGGGCATGCTCGTGGAGGGCAGTGGCGACTTCGAGGGAATGGGCGCAGCCAGCGCCGCAGACCAGGGCCTCATGGCCGCGATGGTGGAGCTGCCCGATCGGGCGGTGTTCGTGAAAATGGTAGGGCCGGCCGAGGTGGTCTCCGCCCACCGGGAGGCCTTCCTGGCCTTCGCCCAGTCCTTGACCGAGGAAGACGTCTGATGACGAACGACGCATCCAATAAGCCGAGGAAGGGCCTGCTGGTTCGACTTACGAACGCCCTTGCTTCGTTCGAGCTCTCGGTCAGCATCCTGATGTTCCTGATGGTCATCACGTTCTTCGGAACGCTGGCGCAGGTGGACCACGGGCTCTACGTCGCTCAGAAGATGTACTTCGAGTCCTGGTTCGTCAGCCAGCCTTTGTGGCTGCTCTCCCTGCCGCTGCCCGGTGGTCAGCTGCTGATGGCGGCGCTCGCGGTGAACCTGTTCTTCGGGGGGCTATTCCGTATCCGCAAGAACACGCGAACGGCGGGCATCATCGTCGTGCACATCGGGATCGTGGTCCTGCTGGTTTCGTCCCTGGTGAAGCACCGCTTCTCGGAGGATGGCCGCCTGACCCTCTACGAGGGCGAGTCTGGGGCAGAGTTCATTCACTACCACGACTGGGAAATCGCGATCCACGAGGTCGGGCCCACCGAGAACGTGAAGGAATGGCTGATCGCGGACGAGGACATCGAGGTGCTTAAGGGCGATCTGGAGCGCAAGGTCAACTCCCCCGATCTGCCGATGGAGCTGACGATTCGGGGCTTTGTCGAAAACGCCACGGTGGTGCGGGCCCGCGAGGGCATGCGCACGGCTCTGCCTGTGGTCGATGGCTACACGGTGGTTCCCCAGGATCGCAACACGCAGAACCAACTCAACGTCGCCGCGATCTACGTGAGCATCCTGGACCGGGCTACTGGCTCGATCCAGGACGGCATCCTGTGGGGCCAGGACAGCTACCCGCTCGTCGTCGAGGCGGGCGGCAAGCAGTGGTCGATCCGCCTGCGGCACGAGCGTTTTGAGATGCCCTTCGGCATCGAGCTGGTGGACTTCAAGAAGGAGGATCACGCGCGCATGCGTATGGCGGCCTCGTACTCGAGCGACGTGTTGCGCATCGAGGGCGAGGAGCGCACCCCCGTTCACATCCGCATGAATGAGCCCCTTCGCCACGAGGGGATGATCCTGTTCCAGTCGGGCTGGGGCCCGCAGGACGCGCCGCCGGGCACGCCGCTGTTCTCGACCTTCTCGGTGGTGCGCAATCCCTCCGACCAGTGGCCATTGATCTCCTGCATCATCATCGGCCTTGGAATGCTCATTGCCTTCGCCATACGCCTGATTGGATTCATTGGCAAGCAGATGCGCGCGCGACGCGATGAAACCCAAGGACAAGGAGCCTGATCCCATGCGAATCCAAATCATGAGACGAGTATTCACGGTCAGCTTCTGTGCAGCGCTTCTGGCAGGCGGCTTGGCCGGCCGAGTCGAGGCCCAGGACGCCGCGCTCGATGGGACCGATCCCCACGCGGGCCACGATCACGCGGCCGGGGATCACTCCGGGCACGACTCTTCCCAGGGGCACAACCATCCCTTCCGGGACTTCGTGTACTCGGACGAAATCTTGGAGCTGGCCGGTTCCCTACCGGTGCAGGACGGCGGTCGAGTCAAGCCGCTTTCGACGGTTGCGGACTTCAAGCTGCTCAAGACCAATGGCAAGCGGGAGCTGCGTGTCGGAGTCGATTCGCCGGAGGGGAAGCTAGGTCCGAAGGCGTGGTGGAAACGCTTGATGGGCCGTGGAGGCGAGCCGACGGAAGGTAAGCTGAGCTCGACGGCCTGGATGCTGGACGCGCTTCTGTTCCCCGGTCACGCCGACCACTATGAGGTCTTTCGGATCGACAACAGCGACTTGCTGACGGCGATCGGAGCTGACAGCAAGGAGAGCCGGCGAGGCTGGTACAGCTACGAGGACATCGCTCCCAGCCGTAGAGCGCTCGGCGAGATGGCGCAGGCTGCCTTCCGGAAGGAGCAAAAGGATCGCAACCTGCTCGACAACCAGTCCATGGCCCTATGGAGCAATCTGGTCGACTATGAGCGCTTGACCGACACCCTGTCGTTCACCCGCGTCCAGCTGCCGCTGCGCTCCGCTCCGGCCGTCGCTGAGATCTACCCGGAAGAGCGTCCAGGACTATCCGCTGCGCTCGAGCGGTTCCCAGCACTTCGCGAGGCGTTCGGCGAGATGGGGCCAGATGCGGCGCCGGAGGACCGTGATGCGCTGGTGGGCCTGGTCAATGCACTCGATGGGCAAATGACCCGGGCGCGCGGCGGGATGGGTTTGTTTGCACCTTCGGTCTCCAAGAAGCAGCAGGCGGAGTGGATGGACGTCGGTCAGGTGATCGAACGGACCTTCCAACAGGCGGATGAAGTCGAAGGGCTCGTTCCGGTCCTCGCGGAATTCGAGGCCGTCGAGCAGGCCAAGCTGGACCCCGTCGCCCTGACCACTGCCCTTGGAAAGCTCCACGTGAGCCTGAAATCCAGGGCGGAGGCGCGCGGTGAGTACGCCAAAATCCCCATGGAGCGCAGCTTCTACGCCGTGGACTTCTTCTACAAGGCTCTGCTGCTGTTCGGAATGGCGTTTCTGTTCTGTACGATCAGCTGGATGCTGCCCAGGACGGGCTGGGTCGGCAAGGCGATTTGGATTCCGGCGCTGGTCGCCGAGGGCTTGCTGATCGGTGGCATTGTGATGCGCTGCATCCTGCGTTCACGCCCGCCGGTGAGCACGCTGTACGAGACCATCTTGTTCATCGCTGGCACCGGCGTACTGGTGGCGCTCGTCACCGAGTGGATCACGCGCAAGCGCATGGCGCTCAACGTGGCAGTGATCATGGGCATGCTGGGCATGTTCATCGCCGGTAGATACGAGCTGCGGGAAGCCGCTTCGGCGGGCGACACGATGCCCAGCTTGGTGGCGGTGCTCGACACGAATTTCTGGCTAGCGACCCACGTGACCTCGATCACCCTGGGCTATGCGGCCGGGCTGCTCGCGTCGGCCATGGGCCATGCCTGGCTGGTGATGTGGGCGCTGGGCAAGAAGCGCAGCAACCCCAAGCTGATGCGCGAAGTCAAGAACATGATGTACGGGGTGCTCTGCTTCGCACTCCTCTTCTCCGTGGTTGGCACCATCCTCGGCGGCGTGTGGGCGAACGACTCCTGGGGGCGATTTTGGGGCTGGGACCCCAAGGAAAACGGTGCCCTGCTCATCTGCCTGAGCCAGCTCGCAATCCTGCATGCCCGCCTGGGGGGCCTACTGAAGGATCTCGGCCTGGTGTTGGCGACCATCTTCGGAGGCATGATCGTGGCTTTCTCTTGGTGGCACGTGAACCTGCTAGGCGTGGGGCTCCACAGCTATGGCTTCACGGATGGGGTGCTCGGGTACCTGACGCTCTTCTATGTCCTGGAGGTGTGCGTGATCGCCATCGCCTTGGTGTCCTCGATGATCGGTCAGCTTCGCGACAAGCCGGCGATGGGCTGAGCCGGCGGACTGCGCTTCCCTGACTGAATACGACCCCTGGGACCCGAAGGTCGGTCTGGGCCTCCCCCCGTGGGAACGGGGGGAGGCCCCCGCTATAATTTGGGGCAGGCCCAGGCACCAACCATGACGCAACCCACGACAGCTCGCATCCTCGACGGGAAGGCGACGGCCCAGGCCGTGCGCGCGGAAGTGGCGGTCGCCGCCGCCCGGCTCAAAGAATCGGGTGTTGTGCCCGGCCTGTCGGTCGTGCTCGTCGGGGAAGATCCCGCTAGCCAGGTTTACGTACGCAATAAGGATCGCGCGGCGACGGGCGCTGGCTTTGCCGTGGAGACGATCCGCTTGCCCGCGAGCACCGGCCAGGCCGAGCTTGAGGCTTGTGTCGAGCGGCTCAACGAAGACGACGCCGTTCACGGGATCCTGGTGCAGCTGCCCCTGCCCAAGGGGCTGGACGCCGATGCGGTGGTGCGCAGGCTGGCGCCGGCGAAGGACGTGGACGGGCTTTCCCCCGAGAGCGTGGCGGCGCTGGTGATCGGGGCCCCTGGCCATCGGCCCTGCACTCCCGCAGGCTGCATCGAGCTGTTGGATCGCCACGACATCCCGCTCGAAGGGCGCAAGGTGACGATCATCGGGCGCTCGATGTTGGTGGGTAAGCCGCTGGTGCAGCTGGCGCTAGCGCGCAACGCTACCGTCACGGTCTGTCACAGTCGAACGCACAAGGACGAGCTCATCGCTGCCTGCCGCGGGGCAGATATCTTGGTCGCCGCGGTCGGGCGGGCGCGCCTGGTCCAGGGGGACTGGGTGCGTGAAGGTGCGACGGTGCTCGATGTGGGCATCAATCGTGGAGACGACGGCAAGCTGGTGGGGGACGTGGATTTCGCTGCCGCCTCCCGGCGCGCTGGGGCGATCACGCCGGTTCCCGGTGGGATCGGCCCAATGACGATTGCGATGCTGCTGAAGAACACCCTGGAGGGCGCGGCGCGCAGCGCGGGGATGGATCCAGCTTCGCTGTTCACGGACAACAGCGAGGGGCGCTCCGCATGAGTCCGTCCGGATCGATCGGTGGCGGCGGGTATCAGGACGGTGGACCCCGGATGGGGTTCCCGCCGGTAACCCCCGTGGCCAAGCACCTGCTGTTGGCCAACGCGGTGGTCTTCCTACTGACCTTCGCGCTGTCCTTCGACAAGGGAGTGCACTCCTTCGTCACCGATACCGCCGGGTTAGCGCCGGACTCCTGGAGGAGCTTTGCACCTTTCTTTCCCGTCTGGCAGCTGCTTACCTACGGCTTCCTGCACAGCGTGAACGACCTCGGGCACCTGCTCTTCAACATGCTGGGCCTGTACTTCTTCGGCACCATGCTGGAGGGGCTCGTCGGCTCGCGGCGTTTCCTCGTGACCTACCTCGCTGCGGTTGTCGTCGGCGGCTTGACGCACCTGATCTATTCCTTTGCCACGGGCGCTTCGCTGCCGGCGGTGGGGGCGTCCGGCGGGGTGCTCGGCATCATCGTCGCTTGCGCGGCCCTTCAGCCGAATGCCATCGTCTACTTCATCCTGTTCCCCGTTCGGCTCAAGTGGGTCGCTGGGTTCATCGTGCTGATGGACGTCTTTGGCATCCTGGTGGGCTTGCGTGACGGGCGCGGCAGCGGGACTGCGCACTGGGTGCACCTTGGGGGGGCGATCTTTGGTTTCCTGTGGGCCTGGCGCGGGTGGATCTGGCGGGACCCGGTTTCCCAGCTCGAGGCGCGCCGTGCTCGGGCGGCGCAGGATCACGAGCGCGAGGTCGAGCTCAAGGTCGACGACCTGTTGGTCAAGATCCAGCGCGAGGGCCTGGGGGCCCTCAGCAAGCGCGAGAAGGACTTCCTCAAGAAGGCCTCCCAGCGCAAGAAATAGGGCCCAGGGCAGGCGAGGACCTCCCTGTTTCCCCTGGGGGCTTCGGCTTGGCTCCGGGCAGCCGGCCACCGTGGACCCGGCACAGGGCCCGACAATCGGCTGGAGGTGGGGGGACCCCTCGAAAGCTGGCTGGGGGCATCCCACAAGATCGTCTAGACTGCGACCCTTCGTCCTCCCGTTCTGCACCGCAAGATCCATGAGCTCCCCCCTGCGTACGATTCTGATCTGCTTCGCCGTCAGCCTTGGCCCCTTCACCCAAGGTCCGGGGATGGCCGCCGCCGAGTCGGTTGTCCAAGACAAGACGGCTGAATTCAAAGGCAAGTTCGACCAGGCAATGCAGGTCAACTCCAAGCGTCAGATGGAGAAGCTGATGCGCGACTACCCGCAGGAGACGGTCGAGCTGATCATCGCCACCGCTGAGGGGATCTCGAGGAAGGCGAACGAGGAGCTGTACAAGCGCATGAACGCCCTGCGGGGCACCTGGAAGAGCGTCCACAATTCGCCCTTTTGCGAGAAGATGGAGGAGTATTTCTCCCTGCTGGATGGTCCGCGCAAGCGTGAGCGGAACAAGCTCAAGGTGGACTACCAGAAGAGCGTTCGCCGCTTCTTCGATGAAACCTCCAAGGGCGGCAAGAACGAGGGCCTCGGGCTGCTGGGGACAGAGTTCAAAGCCCTGGCCGAACAGTTCGGGAAGGTGGCCGATATGTACCACTGCTCCCAGTCCTGGTTCTTTGCTGCGGCCTGCACCGACGAGGGCCTGCGCGGGGACGACGGCAACCTGGAGAAGGCCGAGGAGTATTACCGGGCGGGGCTCGCCGCACGGGAAGACGTCGGTCTCAAGGATCGCACGTACAAGGAAAACGCCGCGCGCCAACTGACGCTGCAGGGGCTCGGGTTCGGGCCCCAGCCCGTTCGCCCCGACGCCCCCGTCGCCACCGAAGGCAAGGCCGGAGAGAAGGGCAAGGAAGGGGGGGCCGAGCCGGTGGCGACAGTGCCCGCCGCGCCGGTCGTGGCGACCATGGCATTCGAGGCCGTGCCGAAAATCGACACCTACGTGCGCCCGAACTTCTTCCTCGATGCGCACTACCCGATCTGGGGGGCGATTGGCCTGAAGGCGGTCGATTCCACATCCCCGGTGGGACGCCTGCAGGACACGGGGCTGCTGGCGATCCGACACTCGGCCGCGAAGGTGGGCTTGGATGAAGACGGTGACGGCAAGCCCGATACCGACGTGCCCCTGCGCGGCAAGCCGATCCTGGTTGAAACCAAGGTGGGCAGCGGAGAGGACCTGCGCCAGAACGCCTTCATGGCCGTGATTGGCATCGACACCGACACCTACCAGTCCATCCAAGTCAACCTTCAGCCGACCGATCAGTTCCTGAACATCTACACAGTCCCTGCGGGCTCGATGGTCGGCGATGTGGCCGGCACGCCTGTGCGCGTGATCGATGAGGACATGAACGGCGTCTACGGCGGCATCCCCCAGAAATGGGCGCACGTTGGGCTCACCGAGGGCAACTATCAGCCTGAGATCGACTCCGTGGTGATCGGCAGCAGCAAGCGCGCGCTGCCCTGGAGCGAGCACATGCAGATCGATGGCGTCTGGTACAAAATGGAGTCTCAGACGGCTGGGACCAAGCTGAAGGCCAGCCCGTTGCCGAACCTTGCGACCGGCTTCCTCAAGCTGTCGGTCAAGGGCCTGAAGCCGGACTTCCTGATCGTGCAGGGCCAGGGCAAGATGGCGACCAGCTTCTTCGACGTGAGTGCCAACAAGGGCAAGGCTGTCGAAGTGCCGGCCGGTGTCTACAAGCTGTACAGCGGGATGGTGTCCAAGGGCAAGAAGCGCCAGCTGATGAAGGCCCTGATCGTCCCGGGGTCCGGCGAAAGCTACAAGGTGGCTGCGGGCGAAACCGCCGAGGTCAAGATCGGCTCCCCCTACGGCTTCGACTTCAAGACGGACGTCGACGACGGCAAGGTCAAGGTGATCGGCAAGAGTGTCGCGGTCACCGGCGTGGGCGGGGAACGCTACGAGCGGCTATACGGCTGCGTGCCGCGGCCCGACGTGAGCTATCGCAAGCCCGGGGCGAAAAAGGGGAGCAAGGGGGAGGACATGCCCATCATGCTCTCGCAGGACGACCTCTATAGCTCGACCTTCGGCTTCTCGGCGGCCTGGTTCCCCTACGACCTGGAGCTGGATCTCAAGGGTGGGGTCACCGATCCCGAGGTCCAGTTGACGGAGAAGAAAAACAAGCTGTTCGGCAAGATCGAGTCGGCCTGGAAGAATTAGCCTGCCGGGCGGCCATGCTGGACCGCTTGGCCCCCCGACTCTCCCTGCGCCCTATCCCGCCGTGCTCGATCTCAAGTTCATCCGCCAGAATCCCGACGTCGTGCGTGCCGGAGCTGCTAAGAAGCGCATCCCGTGTGACGTCGACCGCATCCTCGAGCTGGACGCAGAGGTTCGCACCTTGGGCTCGGAAGTCGATGCGATGCGGGCTGCCCAAAAGGCGGGCGGCAAGGCCGTTCGCCAGGCGGGCAGCGACGAGGAGCGGCAGAAGATCCTGGGCGAGCAGCGCGTGGCGAAGGAGCAGATGAAGGGGCTCGAGGAGCGCATGGGAGGCCTGCAAACCGAGCTCGACGGGCTGCTGCTGCTCGTTCCCAATGTGCCCGCCGAGGCGGTCCCGGACGGGGCCAGCGATGAGGACAACGTCGAGCTCCGCAAGGTGGGGGAGCCACGCTCCTTCGACTTCGAGGCCCGCAGTCACCAGGACCTCGCGGATGCCCAGGGCTGGCTCGATATCCTGGCCGGGGCGCGCCTGGCGGGCAGCCGCAATTACGTCCTCAAGGGGGATCTCTCCCTATTGGAGGGCGCGATCATGCGCTATGCCTTGGACCTGATGGTCGGGCGCGGATTCACCCCCCTGTCGGTGCCGACGCTCGTGCGCTCGGAGGTCATGGTGGGCACGGGCTACTTCCCCGGCGGGGAAGACCAGGCATACAAGACCGACGAGCGCGACGATCTGTGCCTGGTCGGCACCGCTGAGGTCCCGATTACCGCGCTCCACCAGGACGAGATCCTGTCGCTCGCGGATCTGCCCCGGAAGTACGTGGCCCTGTCGTCGTGCTACCGGCGCGAGGCCGGAACCTACGGCAAGGACACCAAGGGCCTGTACCGGGTGCACCAGTTCCAGAAGGTCGAGCAGGTGGTGCTCGACGTGAACGACGAGTCTCAAAGCCTCGCCCATCACCAGAGCATCCTGCAAAACGCCGAGGATCTGCTGCAGAGTCTCGACCTGCCCTACCGGGTGGTCAACGTCTGCGGCGGCGACCTGGGCCAGCCGCAGATCCAGAAGTACGACATCGAGACCTGGATGCCCTCGCGGGCCAGCTACGGCGAGACCCACTCCGCGTCGCGCTTCCACGAGTTCCAGGCTCGCCGCCTCAAGCTGCGCTACCGGGACGCAGACGGCAAGGTGCAGTACTGTCACACGCTCAACAACACGGTGGCGGCTTCAACGCGGATGTTGATCGCGGTGGTGGAGAACCACCAGACGGCGAGCGGGCAGGTGGCTGTTCCCGAGCCGCTGCGGGCGTATCTGGGTGGTCGTGAGCTGCTCGGCAAAGCGATGTAACGGCAGGGACAAACCCAGTTCTGGAAGCGGTGGATCGATCCCCGCTTCCATGCCGCTCTGCGCTGGGTTAGCTGTCGCTGCCGCCGCCGCGGATTCCGTTCGAGTCCGCGGTGATGACCTCATCCTCGTTGCCTGACTGGTTGTTACCAGCACCACCTTGGTTGCCGCCCTCCCCGTCACCGCCGCCCGTGGTGGTCGAACCGTCGTCGGTCTCTCCGCCGCTGGGTCGGGTGGGAATGCCGTAGCTCGGAACCTGGCCATCGTCCTCGAAGCGTAGCGCCTCGGGAAAGCGGTAGGAGCGCACGTAGGTCACGGTGGCGCGTTCGCGGCTGCTGCGCTCGATCTGTTCGCGCAGCAGGCGCGGAGTGTTCTCGAGCTGGAGACGCACCTCGATCCAGGCAGGCAAACCCTGCGTCTCGGGGTCGTTGAGATCTATGCCCCAGTCGGTCAGCGGCTCAACGTCGGGGCCGTCTTCGGCGTAAACGTCGATCGTGAGCGCCTTCACCCGGTCCGACAAAAAGGAATAGCTGCCACCGGCGAATGGCTCTTCGTCGACACCAAAGTCCTCGCGCCGATACAGCTCGAGAAACTGGTCGTCGTCGGGGCGCACGCGGGTGACGTAGCCGACCTCGCAGATGTCTGCGCGCAGTGGGCGGTCGTCAAAGACAAACGCTTCGCGTGAGTTGGTGGTTGTGACGAAGTCGATGCGGTCCGCGTCTAGGCCGTACTCCACGCGATCCTCGATCGCGATGTGCAGCATTTGCGGACGGTCGGTCACCACAAGCCCTCGCAGGTCGCGAATGATCATGTCGACGATCACGGGGCCTGCGAGCTGGGTCTCCTGGATGTTGTGGATCCGGTCACGGGTCACCCGCACCGTGGTCAGGATTTTGGTCACAGCGACCATCATCATGCCCATGATGGCGACAGCGATCAGGACCTCGATGATGGTGAAGCCCTGCCCATGCCGGCGCTGCCTGCGCAAACGATTGGGGCGCATCACCGGCCTTGGCCTCCCCCTGGACCGCCACCGGGGCCGCCACCGGGGCCGCCACCCTGGGTTCCACCCCCCGGACCGCCGCCCTGGGAGCCGAAGCCATCGCGGCCGTCGTCGACCTCCTCGTCCTCCCCGTAGACTTGGGCCCAGGGAATCCAAAGCTCCATGGACACCTGGTTGTCGAGCTTCTCGGAGAGGCGCGGGAAGGTGACGCGCACCTGCACCTTTTCGAAGGCCAGGGCGGCCTCCTCGTCCTCTTCATCCGTCTCTGCGATCTGCTCGCGGTACAGATAGGTGTCGTGGCGATCGGGGTCGTAGTAGTCCCCGTCGGAGTCGGAGAACGTCTCGTCACCGATGGCGAGCTCGAAGGAGTAGTCCGGGTAATTCTGGTCGGCGTAGGAGCCGCTGCGTTCAGTCAGGATGTCATCCCACCAGCGCCCGGTCGCGATCTCGGACAGGGTGGTCATCGCCAGCTCGCGCGCCACCTTGACGTTGCGGCTGTGGCCCGCTGTGACCTGGGCGCTCTGTAGCGCCTGCATGGTGGACGAGAGAGCGATGGCCACGATGGCGATGGTGATCGCCATCTCGGCGAGGGTGAAGCCGGCCTGGGGGCTGCCCCCGAACCTCTGGGCTACCGGGGAGCGTCTGCCTATGGGCGCGTGCATCAGTCGAACTCCGAGTCTTCGGGGATCGGGCGCGAGTAATTGCCCTCGTGGAAGCGGATCATGCCGGTCAGGGCGAGTACTTCGACCGTGAAGACCGAGTTGTACTTGGGCTGGGTTAGAACGACCCAGTGGTCGGAGGCTGAGCCCGAAGGATCGAATCGGGCCAGTACGCGACCGGAGACGAAGACCTCGCCGGCGAGCACAATCGAGCCGAACTCGACCCCGCTGCGCAGGGGGTTCCACTCGCTGAGGTAGCGTTCGTCCTCATGGTGGATACCGGGCAGAAAAACGCCCCCGCCTTGCAGGAACGGAGTGACCAGACGGTACTTGTTCTCATCGAGGTCGTACTCGATCAGAAACTCGGCGTTGCGGGTGAAGGCCTCCGAACGGGCCTCGCGCAGCACCGAGGCCAGCTTGCGGACGGACGTGTTCAGACGCTCACCAGGCACCAGCGAATCAAAGCTGGCGCCGACGGTGAAAGTCATCAGGCCCACGATCATCAGCACGACCCCGAGCTCGACGAGCGTGAACCCGCCCGCGGAGGAATGAGGCCGAAGCTTGCGGACCTGCATGATGCTTGGGCGGGGTCGCCTAGACCTCGCCGTTCAGCACCTGCTGAATGGTCATGTCGCGGTCCTCGCCTTCTCCACCAGGCGCGCCGTCGGCGCCGTAGCAGGTTAGCTCACGCGGCTGGCCGCCGTTGGAGGGCTGGTAGAAGTACTCGTTGGTCCACGGGTCCTTCGGCACCACGGTCTGCTCCAGGTACCGGGTGTTGTTGTTGTCCGGGGCGACGAGCACGTCCAGAGTGTCGGGCTCCCGGCCGCCGTTGTTGATGGCGTACTGGGTGATCGCCTGGTTGATTTGAGAGAGGTCCGCTTTGGCCTTGCCCCATTTGGCGTCCCCGAGGCGACTCAGCACGCTCGGGACGACCTGGGTCGCGAGCAGGCCGATGATCAAAATGACCACCATGAGTTCCGCGATCGAGAAGCCGGCTTGGGAGCGCCGCCGGCGGAGGCGTGTTTGCAGGTTGAGGGACTGATTCATGGCTCTAGACAGAGTTGGACGCGGCAGGCGCAGGTTTCTTTCCGGAAGGACCGGTGGATTCGGCTGGCCGCCAAGTCCGGGATCCTAAATCTGGCCGATCTCGAGGATGGGCTGGACGATGGCGTACACGATATAGCCCACGATACCCGCCAGAACGACGATCATAATGGGCTCGAGCAGGGCAGCCAGGCGCTCGGTGACAACGTCGATTTCTTCGTCGTAGGCGCCTGCGATGCGGTCGAGCATCTCCTCGAGCTCGCCGGACTGTTCTCCAATCGAGACCATGTAGCCCACGGTGGAGGGGAAGGCGCCGGTCGCCTTGAGGGGCGTCGACATGTCGGTGCCCTCGACCACGCGCTCCTGGATGTGGGCCGTGGCGTCTGCGATGACGCGGTTGCCGACGACCTTGCGGGTGATCACCAGGGACTGGATGACGGGCACGCCCGACTGCAGCAGGGTCGCGAGGGTGCGGGTGAAGCGGCTGACAGCGGCCTTGCGCAGGAGTTCCCCCAGGACCGGCACCTTGAGCAGGGTCTTGTCGATCCAGAGCCGTCCCTTGTCCGAGTTGCGATAGAAGCGCTCGAGAACGAAGGCAAGCAGGCCGATGCCGGCAGCCATCAACCACCAGTATTCCTTGAACACGTTGCTGATGCTGACGAGCAGCTTCGTGGAAGGGGGCAGAGCCTTGCCCTGTTCGAGCAGCATGTTGGTGATCTCAGGCACCACCTTCGCCATCAGCACGCTGACGACGATCATGCCGATGCCGACCATCATGCCGGGATACATGAGCGCACCAACGATCTTGCGCCGCAGCGCCCGCTGATTCTGCATGTAATCAGCGATCCGCGAGAGCACCGTGTCCAGGTTGCCCGCGGCCTGGCCGGCCTCGACCATGTTCACGTAGAGCTCGGAAA
>CAYWNK010000119.1:0-18474 GCA_964459495.1 uncultured Planctomycetaceae bacterium | reverse complement strand
AGGGGGACGAGGGGAGGGCGCTCGTATTCTCAGCTGCCGCGATCGTGATCGATGCCTCTCGCTTCGATGGCAGCCGGGTCTTTTTGCTTGCCAGCGGCAGGATCACGAGGGGGATTCCGATGGCCAGGAATGCGCCCAAGCGGCGTGTGGGGAGCGCGCTCCAGGGACTCGGATTCCGGTTGCGGATCGAAGCGCTGAGCTGCAGTGCGCCAACGAAAACGCCGCTGACCTGATCCTTGAGTCGATCCAACCTCGAGCGAAGAGTCGCGAGGCCCCGGGAGATCCGCCTGCTGGTCGTCTTGGGGCCTTCTTGTAGGTTGACTGCTACCTCTTCAAGCGATTCCTCCTCTAGGTAGCGCTGCTCAATAGCGGCCCGAGTCGCGGGGGCAAGGGTGGCTAGTTCTTGCTCGACGAGGGTCTGGGTCTCAGCCCTCTCCATGGTGGATTGCTCTGCCCGATCTGGATCGAACAGCTCCTCGACTTCGGTTCCTGGCTCTACGCCGAGCTTGGGGGCGCGCGACATGCTGATCGCGATGTTGCGCATGGCTTTGCGGAGGTAGGCCCTGGGGGGGAAGCCCGGCCCCTTGTAGGACTTGAGGGCGCGCAGGAGGGTTTCCTGAACGAGGTCCTCCGCGGCCGCAACGCCGCGAACATGGCTCCGAGCGACCAGTCGCAGGTCAGCAGTCGCTTGGCGCGCCCAGGCCTCGCGCTGCCGCATGGGGTCAGGCTCTGATGAATCGGTGCTCCCTTCTCTCATGGTGCTTCCAGCCTGCCTGAACGCTTGGATCCCTGCTTGACGGCGAGAATCCGCCATTTGTCTGCGTCATGGGCTGGGGCTAGCATCGCCCAAAGCGCCAATCGCTCCGAAGGTCGAGGGTGAGCGCTGAGAAGCCGAGAGTGCTAGAGGGAGAGCAACCAAATCAGGGGCATCGTGACCATGGCCAGCACGGTCTGGACCGCGATCAGGTTCGCGGAGAGGGCCGTGTCGCCCCCCAGCTGGCGTGAGAGAATGTAGCCGTTGGTCGCCGTCGGGACGCTTGAGCAAATGAGCGCGACGGCGAGCGAGGTCCCGGTCAAGTCCATCGCGATTCCGGCCAGGTAGGTCGACGCAGGCAGCCCTAGGAGCCTCACCAGGGACCAAAGAACCGTGCGCCGGCCCGCGCGCTGAAGGGCGCTGAGATCGACGCCTGCGCCAGCGCTCAACAGCCCGAGGGCGATCGTCGCTTCCCCTAGAATGCGAAGCGCACCATCGATCGCCACCGGAAGCTCGACGCCAGCGACGGCCAAAAGACCTCCGAGCGCGCACGCGATCACGAGGGGGTTGGTCGTCAGGGCCCGCAACGGCCGGACCTTGCAGCCCTGCGCCGGATCCGCATGGAGGAGGAGTCCATAGACCGAGAGCACGTTGGCCGTCGGGATCATGGCGGCGGCGGCGATCGTCGCTAGCGCGAGGCCCTCGGCCCCGAAGAGGGTCGATCCCAGGGAGAGCGCCACGAAGGTGTTCCAGCGCACGTTCGACTGCACGATGGAGCCTACGGCCGGGAGTTCGATTCCCCGTGCTCCGCGAGCGAGGAGGCCGGCCATCCCGAGGATCACCTGGGCGCTGATCAGCGCCACCACGAGGCGCCAGGGAGCCGTTTCAAACGGCGCCTGGCAGAGGCTGCGCACAATCAGGGAGGGAAAGAGAACCGTGTAGGAGAGCCTCTCGATCCCTCGCCAGCCGTCCGGAGCGATCCAGCCCTGCGCCGCGACGATCCGGCCCAAGGCGACGATCAAGGCCACCGGAAGAAGGGCGAGGAGAAAACTGGTCATTGGCGCCAGGGTAGCGCTGTCATGGCTTTGGGAAGCGTCAAGTGGGCGAACCAATCCGGCATTTCGTTGGAGCTAGAGCCGTTGGAGGAAAGAAACTCGGGAAGCGACACCCCCTTCATCACCCGCCCAGGGAGCACGCCCAGGGACCCCCTCGCTGGCGGTCAATGATCTGGCTTGGCGTCTTGCTGGCCTCTCGCTGCAACGCGGGCCCGGCCCCCTGAGCGGGCGATAGCTTCCACATGCTTGGTCCCCGCTTCCTCGCTCGGTAGGCCAAAGAGGACGTAGGGGAGATTCGCCAGGATCGTGGTCGCTTGCTTGAGCTGGTAGCCGAATTCGTCGCGCAGGCAGGTCAGAAGCGCACGCTTGTCGAGCACTCCATCGAGAACGAGGGCGAAGGGGGCCTCCTCCTGGATGAGGGATGAGCTCTTGGGCGCGTCACCGCGCGAGGCGTGTCGGACGAATCCCTCGAAGCGAACTCTCGTGAGCGTTTGGTTCCCATGGAGCCAGGAATCCTCCGCGGCGAGGGCGGGCGGAGAGCCGGGGCCGCGCGCCATGGTGGCATCGCTCTGCTGGGCGAAGAAGCTGACGAAGTCCTCCGGTGTGGCCCAGCGCATCAGGGGAGCCCCGGAAGCGCCGTCATAGACTTCGGCTGCATATGCGCCTTCTTCGTCGCAAAACAGGCCAACGCCGCAGTAGTCGCGATGGACGAAAGCAATCGCAACTCCTTGGAACAGATGCTTCGCCACCTCTTGCATGAGATCCTTGCCGTAAGGCTGCTTGGTGTCATCCATCCCCCGTACGTTGCAGCGTTCGCTGCCGCCTTTCAACAGCAGCGAACCCAGCTCCGCCTTCTCGGTGCAGGATCCGGGCAGGCAGGGCGCCAGGAGGGTCGCAGCCCGTGCCAATCGATGAAGTCGTGGAGAGATTCTGAAGCGGACCCTGGGGCCCAAAATGGCCGAGCCCGGTCAGTCCGCCTCCTTGCCCCGCGGAACGGTCCGAGGGGCGTCCAAGGCAGAGAACTCCCGAAGCGAACGGGAGGCCTGGACCCATGAGCTGGGGGGGACCAGGAAGTCGCCGAGTGGATCCGGAGGGACGGGAGCTGCACTCCAGGTGGAACAGGCCTGGGCCGCTGGGCCCGGAGCCGGAGAGCGTGGCGGCGCCGCCACCGGAGTGGGGGGGCGCCGGCTGAGGGCGCAACTGGCCTCAGTGCCAGAGCGGTAGGACGCGCGTGGCGGACTGGATCTCAAGGCTCAGCTTCTCCCCCGGAACGCGCTTGCCATCCACGTGCCAAGCCACCACGGGCCGGCTCGCCTGCGCCTCGACCTCGATGTGATCCCCCGTGAAGTACAGGCCACGAAAAGGAAGCTCGACCTCGCGGCCGTTTACACGCAGGACTGCCTCTGCATCTTGGCCCGCGGTCACCAAACAACCCAAGACCGGGGGCAAACCCATCAGCTTCCGCATGTCCTGCATGAGTTCTCCGGGGCGGCTTCGAATGAACTGCCGACGCCGCGTGTTCGTAGAGCTCAGCAAGGCCTGGGACTTTGCCATCGCGTCGTAGTGATCGGCGATGGCCAGGAGTCGCTTGCTGGTCCAGACGTGATTCAAGGTCTCGGTCGCGAAGCGCCTGAATCTGTCCTGGTAGGCCGGATCGTGCCGCAACAAGGAACGCCCGACCAGCGCCGGGACGCTGTCGCGGCCCTCCTGCGGGTCGTCGAGGATCCTCCCCAGGCTCGGCAGGCGTCCCTCCATGCGGCTGTGGAACAGGCCGCGATCCATGTCCCAGAGAATCCAGCGCCACCGGGCATTGGGGTCGTCCAGGTTCAGGATCGCTGCGCCCTGCTCCCAGTCGCTCGTTCCGCAGAACGCCACCGTCAGCAGATGCGAGGTCAGCGCGTCCAAGTCGATGTACTGCGCGACTTGTTCGGCGCGCAAGCTCTGTCCTTGATCCAGGATCCAGTCGCGCAGGCGCAGGTAGGCCTTCCGGCTTTGCTCGTCGGTCAGACCTCGGCGGCGGAAGAGCAGGAAGCGATTCCAGCCCATCCGAATGCTGATCTGTTCTCGCGATAGGTGTTCGGTGGCGAGATAGATGCCTTGATCGACGCCGTTCATGTAGAGCTGAACGGGCTGCCGCGCCGGGACGAAGCAGCCGATCATGCTCGCCAGGTCGTAGGAGAAAGAGCTTGTGAAGTGACCCAGCGGCACGCGGCGCAAAACCAAGGTCCGGACCGGATCGAGGGTCCCGTCATAGAGCAAGC
Organism: uncultured Planctomycetaceae bacterium; assembly: GCA_964459495.1. Classification (GTDB taxonomy): domain Bacteria; phylum Planctomycetota; class UBA1135; order UBA1135; genus CAYWNK01. The sequence continues at coordinate 14,404 of CAYWNK010000119.1, read as the reverse complement.
CAGGCGAAACCTGCTCGGGACCGAAGCGACCGTTGAAGTGCAGCCTGTAGCTGTGCTGTAGGCCGGGGCGGCGGCTGCTGCCCCCGTGCAGCTTGAACCCGACCCGGGCGGAGAGCACTTCTTCGCCACCTTCAAAAAAGTCCACGAGCGCGGGGTACTCAAGGCGTTCGGTATAGAGCTTGTGCACACCCGTTGGTCCGTCGAGATCGCCGGGGTCCACGACGATCGAAACAACCATGCGCTCAGGGTGGTTGCGGGCGGCATCGTCGAGGATGGCTGGCTGCAGGCGATTGCTCGCTCCGACGCGGGCGGTATACGCCACCTCTAAGGGGCCACTTTCCGGATCCAGCTGGCCCCCCCGTACGGCTGTCTCCGAAACGCCCGGGGGGAGCTCGACGATCCGATGCACAAGCTCACCCTGCTGGAGGATGGCCCCAAGCGCTCCCTCCTCCAGCACCTGCTTGGGGACGTCGGTGCGCCTGAGTGCCTGCGCCAGGGGCTGCCAGCCGGGCAAGCTCTCCATCCATATTCCGAGCGCGCAGAAGCCCAGTGCTCCGGCCGCGGCGGCCGCAACACGAAGTCCCTGCCTCGCTCCGTTGCTCACCCCTGCTCTCCCCTTGAGAAGTAGATGTCCGCCCGAAGGTCGCTCACGAGTTCACGCCAAGCGCCCTGGAGCTCGGGCAGCTGGCTGCGCTCAAGCTTGGGGAAGGCGTAGGACACGACGACCTCGTCCTGCCCTTCGGTGAGGGCGTCAAGGCGTCCGTGCTTGAGCTGGGTGTCCAGCAGCGCCAGCAGCTTGAGTCCGCCTTCCACGTAGGCACCTCGCGGCATGGTGAGCACCAGTAGGCCGTCGGAACGATTGCCGAATATGAGGCCTCGGCGCCAGTTCAAGAGCAGCAGGACCCCCAGGGCGACAACCAGAATCGCCCCGAGGAACATGAGGTTGAAAGTGGCGCAGCACAGCGCTGTAGCGATCACCAGCATCAAGAAGCCGATTTCCTCGGGTTCCTTGACCGGTGTCCGGAAGCGCACGATGGAGAGCGCGCCCAAGAGTCCCAGGGACAGCGGCAGGGAGAACTGGATGCAAAGGAAGATCGCCGTCACTGAGAGGGAGATCAGGGGAAACGCGCGGTGCAGCTCGCTGCCCGTGGCCCGTGAACGGAAGAAGATCCGGTACAGGAACGAGGCGAAGAGACCGGTCACCGCGGAGAGAACCATGAGGAACAGGAACTCCTTGAAGCCCAGGTCATTGAGCCCAAGCTCGCCGGGCGCAGTGAACCACTGATGACTCCAGTCCGGGCTGATGCTGACTACTGCCATAGGGGGGCGGCGAGCGCTGCGTAGCACTCGGCATACTTGGAGAAGGTCTCGCGCCGACAGCCAAGAAGCCTGAGACGCTGAAAAACGGGGGGGAGCGGTCGATCAAGTCCCTTGATCTCTAGGACCGCGGCGGGGAGTCGCGGTCGGCGGGCGGTCGGCAACAGAGCGGAGTAGGTCTGCTTGACGTGGATGTCTCGGTCGAGCGCTACGCGCAGCCCGGAGCCGGGTTCGATGAATCGCTCGCGACGATAGCTCAATAGGAAGGCCGGGCGCAGGGGAGATGGAAGCCGGAGTCCCGTACCGGCGGCCCGATCAGGTAGGCGTTGAATCCACTCGTCATTCAGCTTCCCCGTAGCCAGGGCCTGCGAGGCGCCTTCGAGCGGGACACGCACCTTCTCACGCACAGCACCGTGCTTGCGCTTGATCTCCAAAAACGCGGTCTCTCCGATCGGACAACTCGCTGAATCTTCGTACCAGCGCACCCGTACCTTGGTCTTGCGGTAGTCGCTGCTCAGCTTGGCCCCGAGGAAGCGCCAATCGGGCGTATCGAAGTACAGACTCATGACCCAGGCGGCCGGAAAATCCGGATCCGGGATCAGGCGGGTCCGGAGGTAGCCAAGCACATGGGGCGCGCGGGCATTGGCCAGCACCCACTTGAGCTCGCGATCTGGAGCAAACTCCTTCCGCTGAAAGTTGGATTTCACGGTTGGCCCGCCGGGGAAATCAGAAATTCATCGGCGTAGAGTACGGTCGAACCGTGAGGGGCATCGCTGGCATCCAAGACCCACTCGAGTCGGACGAATGCTGGATCTCCAAAGGCCCGGAGATTCACGGATTCCTGCAGCTCGGTCCAGGAGTCCGCGCTTTCATCGACGCGACCAAGCTCGACCGTGGCGTGGAACGCAGGCACGCTGGGGACGGCGGCATGGGTGTCCTCGGGCTCGTCGTAGATGCGCAGCAGCGCGCGTGCCCTACTCTGGCCACCTGTCACCAAGCGCCACCACCCATTGACGCTGAGCTGCGTTGTCCCCGATGTCGGCACCAACCGGCCAAGGGCGCGCATGCCCCAGCGATTGGATGGCAGCTCCAAACAGCCTTGGCCTGCGTAGGGCTCATGGTCGCCCACGAAACCATCGGGACCCCACTCTCCGTCTTCGAACGGAAAATAGGCGGAGCCCCAAGAATCGGAGCCCCAGGAGTCAGGGGATGTGGGTGATTCTGTGCGTTGAGCGTCTGGACCACAGCCGGAGGCTGCGACTGCGAGAAGACTCCAAACCAACGAGCAAGAAAACCACCGGGATGGGCGAGCAAGCCGGAACATGGTTGTCCGACAGACTATCCGAAGCCGCGCCCTACAGCGAGGCGAGCCGGGTCGTACGCCTCATTATTGGCCTCAACGTCCGCTGGCCAGCAGGGCCGCCCCGGTCGAGGCGAGTTCCATCGGCGGCGCCTTGGTCGGCCGCCAAGCGGCAACGTGGACCTGACGAGTGACGGAGACAGGTGCGAGAGATTACCGTCTCATCCATGAAGTTCGGACGATTCGCTGCCCTTCTCGTGTTCTCTTGCTCCAGCCCACTGTGGGCCCAGGATCGACCCAACATCGTCTACATCATGATGGACGAGTGGGGCTACTTCGAGTCCTCCGGGATGGGTCACCCCATCCTCGATACCCCGAACATCGATCGCATTGCCAGCGAAGGCATGCGGTTTACCCAGTTCTTGGCAGGTGGCAACGTCTGCGCTCCAACGCGCAGTACGTTGATGACGGGGCAGCACACGGGCCACACGACCGTGCGCAGCAACGGCGGCGGAGCTGCCTTGAGGGAAGACGACCGCACGGTGGCGGACCTTCTGCGCGAACATGGCTACGCGACCGGAGGATTCGGCAAGTGGGGCCTGGGAGATGTTGGGACTACAGGGGTCCCCGAGAAACACGGCTTCGACACCTTCTTTGGGTACTACCACCAGGTGCACGCCCACAATCACTTTCCGCGCGTGCTGATTCGCAACAGCCAGAAGGTTCCCCTCGAGGGCAACTCCGGGGATGTGCATCGCGGGGAAGTATTCGCCCAGAACCTGATCCACCAGGCGGGGCTGGACTTCATTCGCGAACACAAGGACGAGCCGTTTTTCGCGTACATGCCGTGGACGCCACCCCATGGTCACTGGGGAATCCCTGAGGAGGATCCTAGCTGGATCAAATACAAGGATGCGGAATGGGACGCGGTAGGGCAGCGCCGCCCAGAAGATGCGCGGATCTATGCGGCGATGGTCGAGATGATCGACCGGCAGATCGGTGAAGTCCTGCAGCTGCTGAAAGAGCTTGAGCTCGATGAGAACACCATCGTCTTCGTCTGCGGGGACAACGGCGGGCAACCGTACTTCAAGAGCGAGGAGCATCCCCACGGTTTCCTGGCCCCCAACCTGAACCCCAAGACCGGCGAGCGATTCCGCGGTGGCAAGCGCGAGTTCTACGAAGGGGGGATCCGGATCCCCTTTCTGGTTCGTTGGCCAGGCAAAATCGAGGCCGGCTCGGTTTCGAACCATCTTGGCTACTTCCCCGACATCCTGCCCACGTTGAACGAGTTGGCCGGTGGGGGAGAGCCCAGCGAGGGCGACGGGCTTTCGATCGTGCCAACGTTGCTGGGGGCGGAATCCGCTGGGCGTGTGCAGGAGCAACACGAGTACCTCTATTGGGAGGACGGCAGGGCGACTGCGGTGCGCATGCTGGACTGGAAGGCCGTGCGCCCGGGCCCTGATCAGCCGTTTGAGCTCTACAACCTTGCCGTCGATCTCCAGGAGCAGCACAACGTGGCCAAGGAACATCCTGAGATCCTGGGTGCCATGGTTGAGCGATCGAAGCGAGCCCACAGGCCGCCGCGGCATGGCCGCGTGCTGGATCCGAGCGTTGGTTTCCGGGCCAGGACTCACTGACCCTTGGAGCTGGAATGCCACTCCGGTCGCTTGCGGTGGACCGGGCAGTGCGTCGCGCTTCGGCGAGCCCGCCGGCTGAGCTGGCGGGCTCGGTGCAGTCAGCATGGAACCCTGATACAACTTCGGACCCATGACCAAGCTCTGGATCGGATGTCTACTGCTCGTGGGGTGCGGAGGGGCAGAGGAGCCGGGACGCACCCAAGGGGGGACGCGCCCTGATGTGGCTCTGGTGTTGATCGACACCCTGCGCCGCGACCATCTGGACCTATACGGCTACGGCATGCCCACCGCGCCGTACCTGCGGGAGTTGGCAGCGAGCTCGGCTGTTTTTGAGCGGGCCTACTCGACATCATCCTGGACCGCACCGGCGACAGCCTCGGTGTTGACGGGGCTCTATCCACCCCGTCATGGCCTAACGCTGGGAATGCACGCCGAAGAGGGTGAGGAGGCTGAGGTCCCGGGCGACGCCGCGTCCTTGACCCTATCGAAGCTGCCCAAGGCCCTGGCGACCCTACCGGAACTGTTCCATGCGGCGGGCTACCAGACCCACGCGATCGCTTCGAACATCAACATCTCTCGCGAACGTGGATTCGACCGGGGCTTCGATCAGTTTCGATTGGCTCCGAAGGCCGATGCGCTGACGCTACGCGAAACTCTGGAGGCCTGGGGCGAGCAACGTGACGCGGAGCGTCCGGCGTTCTGGTACCTGCACTTCAATGATGTCCACAAGCCCTACGACGCAAGGCCCCCGTGGCCGCCCCTGGAGGGGGCTGGGCGCGATCAAGGTCTGGCCAGGTACGACAGTGAAATCGCCTACCTGGATGGGGTCTTGGCCACCTTGCGCCAACGGCTTGCTTGGGACGAAGACACGGTCATCGTAGTCCTAGCTGACCATGGCGAGGAGTTCGGAGATCACGGCGGCCGGGGCCATCGCTACCGTCTCTACGGCGAGCTCATGAATGTGCCATTGCTGATGCACATTCCAGGTGTGACCGACGCGGGTTCACGCCTCGACACGCCGGTCAGTCTGATCGACGTGCTGCCGACCCTGACCGAGATCGCGGGCCTTGCCGATGGAGCTACACGGGATGGATTGTCTTTGATGCCATTGATCCAGGGGGACCGACAGGCGCCTCGGCCCCTGTTCGCCCAAAGGCGCAAGCCCAACTACGACCCCTTGCTGTGGGCAGTGGTGGACGACGGCTGGAAGTTGATCTACTCGGAAGGCGAAGATCGATTCGAGCTCTTTGATGCGATCGGTGATCCTCTAGACCAGCACGACCTGGCGGAGCAGCATCCTGATCAGGTCGAGCGTTTGATGCACCTGCTCGAGCCCATGCGCGCGGTGGAGCCCCTTGCGGCCGAGCAGGGATCGTTGGAACTGGATAGGGACTTGACCGAGCACCTGCGCGAACTGGGCTACGCGGGTGACGAGGACGAATAGCCCCCGGGACCGCTACGGCGCCGATGCCGGCCACCTCGCCAGGGCCAACGGTCGCTGTGCCGGCATCAAGGCTAGATCGGACATGGATCGGTTCCTCATGTGGCTCTGCGGGGAAGTGTGAACACGCAGAACCGTAACCCACGGCCTTGAGGAGGCCGATCCACCCATCCTGTCTAGGAGGCGGTGCTGGCGTAGAAGCCGGACTTGGCTTCCTTGCGCGCTCCCATGGCCCAGTGCCGGCTCGCATGCCTGAGCATCAACCGACTGTCGAGGAGGTCCAGGGCAGACCGGGCGCGATAGGCGGCATGAGCCTCCGTATCCAGCCGGTAGCCCTCCAGGGCCTGGCCAAGCTTGAGGAAGTTGTGGACCCCGCCCGATTCGCTGTCTCTCGAACAGGCGACCGCGATCAAGGAGAGCAGGGCTATGCCGATGGGGCGCGACATCTCCCTTGGGGCCGCAAGTCGTAGGGTGCTCGGAATCTTCACGGGTGTCTCCTCGCTAGGGCTTGTCCGCCGCAAGGGAACCTGGAACCGCGACGAAACGGCCAGTAAAAGTGATCGACGGCCTTCTGTGTCGCACTGCAACTACCCTTAGAATGGGGGCGCGTAACGGTCTAGATGGATGGGATGTTGTGCGGTCGCACAACGGGCAGTCGGTTCGTCAGTGGGAGTATTTTCTATATCGAGGGAACTCATCAAAATGGAGTTGGTTGTCTTTCGTAGCCAATGGGGTCGGATTCGCCGTTGTTGTGCCCAAGCGGGGTTGCCCGGGTCTTGGCTTGCGGCCTGCTCGAGCGCCCAAGGCGAGCTGGCTGTGGGGGAGGGCCGCTGCTCGACGGTGGTGTGGTCTACTTCCATCCATCCTTCCTTCCGCCGGCAACTCTCTGACCGAACCGACATCTGGCGCCCAGCTTGGAACTCCCATCCCACCGGCAATCGGCTGAAGGCGCTGCGGCCGGTTTCGCACTTGTAGTCGATCGGGTCTAGGCCGAACTGCGCCAGTCCCAAGGCGTTACGATCCCTGGCGGGCCTGGTACAGATCCTAAGCGCAGCCCCCCCGAGCACCCATTCGAACCCTATGGACGCAAGCCCCAACGACCGCAGTCAGCCCGAGCTCCTCGCTCGTGTGCGCGACGGGGATGAGGGCGCGCTCGACGAGCTGCTCAGGCTTCACCGGCCAAGGCTGATGAACCAGGCTCGCGCGGAGTTGGGAGCTCGCCTGGGCGCGCGCGTCAGGCCCTCAGACCTGGTGCAGTCGACCCTCCTCGAAGCGGTTCAGGGGCTCGACAAGTTCCGCGGGCACAACCAGGAGGCTTTCGGCACCTGGATCTCGCGCATTCTGAAGAACAACCTGCGCGACCGGGCCCGCTTTCACCGCAGGGAGCGCCGCGATGTGGGGCGCGAAATCTCCGGTCTGGACTTGGTCGAGCTAGCCCGCCGCAGCTCGCCCACCCCGAGCGCGGAATACGCTTCAGCCGAAGAGCTCCAGCGCCTCAGCGAGGCCATGTCGCGCCTCTCGAACAACCACCGTCGCGTCCTTGTCCTGCGCATGGTCGACCAGCACAGCCACGAGGAAATCGCCGAGATCCTCGACATCACCCCGGTCGCATCGCGGCAGCTGCTGGCGCGCGCCCGGGCCGCACTGATGATGGAGATGGCCCGAAAACCACTCGGGGATCGACCGGTTGAATAGCCCGGCCAGCTCCGACGACGAGCGCTTGTCCTCGGCTCTCGAGGCCTTCTGTTTGGCCCAAGAGGAGGGCCGCAACCCACAGCCCTCCGAGGTGTGTGGCGGCGACCTGCAGCTCGAACTCAAGCTACGCAGCCTGCTGTCGCTCGAACCGCCCGCCCTGGGTGCAGCCCTTTCCCTGGATGCGGAGCCCATGGATGCTCCGACCTTTGAGGACTTTCGCTTGCGAATGGTCCTTGGGGAAGGGGGCATGGGAACCGTCTACCGCGCCTACCAGCCCAGTCTGCGGCGGGATGTGGCCCTAAAGGTCCTGCGCGGGGGGTGGCAAGCGGGGTCCAGCGGCAACTCGCGCATGCGGCGCGAAGCCGAGCTGATGGCCTCCCTGGACCACCCGGGGATCGTGCCGGTGCATGCGATCGGCAGCGAAGGCGGGGTCGAGTACATCGCCATGCGCCTGCTCGAGGGCCCCTCGTTGAGCGAGGTCCAAAAGCCCGTCGAGGCCGAGCAAGCCGCCGTTTGGGGCGAGCACGTGGCCCGCGCCCTCGATGCCGCCCACCTCGCCGGCGTCGTTCACCGCGACGTCAAACCCAGCAACGTTTTGCTGGACCGTGGTCAGGCGGTGGTCGTCGACTTCGGCCTCGCCCGCTCGACGACCAACCAGACCTTGACCCGTCAAGGTGCGGTCGCGGGCACGCTGCACTACATGCCTCCGGAGCAGCTGCAGCGGGGGGCCTCGCCCCTCAATCCCCAGGGCGACGTATACGGCCTAGGTGCGACCCTCTACGAGCTCCTGGCCGGGAATCCACCCTTCCAGGCAGAAACGACCGAGGCCCTGATCCACCAGATCCTGACGGGCGAGCCGATTTCGCTCCGCCGCATGGGGGTGCCCACGGACCTAGCGGCGATCGTGGAGCAGGCCCTGGAGAAGGACCGCGAACGGCGCTATCCAAGCGCGGCCGCCTTTGCCGCGGACCTACGCCGTTTCGTGAACGGGGAAGCCGTGCTGGCCCGGCCGACCAGCCGGCTTTACCGCTGGCGTCGACGCATTCAGCGCAACCCGCGCGCAGCGCTGGGCATCACCCTGGCCACGGGCGCACTCCTGGCGCTCTCCACAAGCGCCTACCGAGCCCACCGCGGCCGCCTCGCGGGCGTCGACCATGCGCTCCAGGGTGCTACCACGGCCCTGCAGCAGGACTCCCTTGGCGAGGCTTCGCGCTTCCTGGACCAGGCCCGCTCCGTGGGGTCGCAGGATCCGCGTATTCGCCGCCTGCAGGGCGAGTGGCGCGCCCGCACCGCCCAAAGGGACCTGCTGGACCTGCTGCTGTTGCGCAACGGTCTCGTGGATCCAGCGGAGCTGGACGAAGTGCTGCGCGAGATCGAGGCGGCTGGTCCTGCGCCCGGCTCCGGGGCACTGCGCTCGACCCTGATCGCCCTGGCCCGCTACCAGCAGGGCGATGAGGAGCAAGCACACGCGGCCCTTCAGGGTCGGGCTAGCGGCTCGCGCAGCGCCGCCGCGACCCATGGCATGCTCAATGGAGCACTGGACTACGACCTGCTCCCTCCCGCCAAGGGCCAGACCGAACTCCAGGAGCGCCTGCTGACGGTTCTAGCCCTGCGGCTCGCTGGACGCCCAAGCCTGGAGTTGCGGGCGGAGCTGGACTTGGCGAGCCTCGCCGCCCCAGGCAGCCCGCGGGTGCTGCTGATGCAGGCCGACCTGATGGCCGAGGAGGGCAACTACGCCCGTGCCCACCAGGCCCTGCGGGGGGTGAAAGGCAGTCCGCGCCTTGAGCGCATGCGGCGCTGGCGCGAAATCGGGGCGCGGCTCGAGGGCGGAGACCGCGAGGGCGCCGGCAAGCTCCTGGCCGAGATCCCCTTCGAAGAACGCAACGCTTCCGAGCATCACTACGGCCTGGTGCACGTGCAGTTCACCGAGGGCTACGCCGCTGGTATGCGCTACCTCGACCGGCTGGGGGAAGCCGGTCAGGCGGGGCCTCGGGCCTACCTGGACAAGGCGCTGATGATGGGCTTGTTGGCGCGCGTGCCGGACCTCGAAGGCGCCCTCGAGATCCTGGATCAGGCCCTTGAACTCGAGCCAGGACAGCACGATCGGCAATGGATCCAGGCCACGCAGCTGCTGCTGGAGTCGATGCTGGTGACGAACTTCTACGAGTTCCCCGAGCAGAGCCTCGACGAGCAGGGCGTCCTTGGCCTGAGGGAGCGGGGTTTGCACGTCTTGGATCAGCTCCCCATGGCAGGCCCGCGTGCGCGCGCCCATGTGGCCATGGCCAACCTGCACGACACCGAGATGCGATTTCAGGAGCCGCGCAGCATGGCCCTGCTCCACCTAGGACAGGCCACCGAGCGCATGCCCTCCCAAATCGACTACCGCTCGCGTCTGATGGTCCTGCTTGCGGCCGAGGTTGAGCGTGACGATCTCGAGGAACCCTACCAGCGCGCCTGCGCCGAGGATGTACTCGGGCACATGAGCGAGGTGCTTGCCCAGTTGCAGCGGGGCGACCTGCGCCCGTCGGTGCTCGACGCCTACCTGCTGCGCAGCGCTGCGCTCTCCAGCGATTTCCTGGAGCTTCCCAGGGCAATCCTCGAGCACGTGCCGCACTACTTGGGTCTGGTCGTGCAGGAGCCCGTGTATGGCGGGGCAGATCCGCTGATCGAGCACCTCTTGGCGAGCCTCGCCCAGACCATCGCCGAGCAACCGAGTGCAAGGACGGATCGCGCCATCCAGCAGCTGATCGATGCCCTGCCGGATTTGGTCGAGCTCGAGATGATTCGCAAGCCGGCCCTGGCGACGGTGGCGGGCGCTCTCGAGGATTCCCAAGACCCCAAGCACGAGGTCCTCTTGAAGCTCGCGAAGAGCCTGCAGGAAGACCTCGGCCAGGCCGGGACTACTGGACGATAAGCGAGTAGGTCGCGGCGGTTACGCCGTTGAAGCTCGCTTGGGAAGAGCCGCTCATGGTGACCAAAGACGAGATGCGGCAGGGGCCGGTTACCGCCTGCAGGGGCACCGTTAGCTCACACAGGTCCCCGTGGGTGAAGCCGAAGGGCGTTCCGGCTGAGTAGCCACTGAGGCGGATATCAACCCAGGTGGTGCTGCCGTCCGAGTACTCCAGCTGAGCCTTGCTGGAGTTGCCGCCGAAGTAGGGGTACCTGAAGACGAAGATCTCCCCACGGGGAACGAGCGGCTCTTGGCCAGCCTGGACGCCGTAGAGATCGTTCAACTCCTGCAGGCTATTGCCCGGGGGAAGATCGCCCAGGATGGGGAAGCGCTTCTTTGGAGTGTTGGACTTGCGGTGGGGTGGTTGGCCCTTCAGCCCCACAAGGGGGGCGGTATGATCATCCCGATCGGGGAACAGGAGGGCGGCTTGACCTTCGAAGTCGCGGCCACGGATCGCGTGACCCTGGACGTCCACCTGCAGACCAGCGCCGATCAGATCGGCGTAGTGCTGCTCAAAAAAGTCAGGGCCCAGGGTGATCCCGGCGGCGAGCGCCTGCTGGTAGAGAAGCGTGCGTGCCCAGGCCGTCGAGCTCACCAGGGAGCGATCGCGCCTGGCCCCGGGCACTCCACCGGCATGGATCCTGCGCCAGTAGCTTGCGCTGGGTCCGGTTGGGTGCCAGCGGGGGTAGAAGCAGTTCCAATAGGAAGCCCGCGGGCCCGGAACTTCAGGTGTCAGAATCGGCTGGAACCACTGCTGGGCATCGGTGGGGTTGACCTCCATGAACCCGGCCTTTTCCATGTTCAGCAGAAAGTCGCTTGGGTCGCCGATGTCGGTGAGGACCGAGTAGTTGTAGTGCGGCCAGTCCTGGGGGAATAGCGAGGTCAGGTGGTCCGGTTGGACCCCGCTGCTGGAATTGTCAAAGGGGTCACGAACCCAGTCCCAGTTGCCCCAGTCATTGGGATCGCGGGCATCCGGGTCGGCTGCGATGAAGCCATCCAGGTTGGCGCAGCTGACCAGCCCATCCGGCACGTAGTAGAACCCGCTCGCCAACTCGCCGGAGCTAATTGCGATCGCGGCGAATTGAAAGCCAGCATTGTCGGGTAGCTGGGCGCCCTCGGCGGTCTCCAAGAACAGTCCCAGGTGAGGCCCAACCCCTTGGGGGGCCGCCTCGGTGAGGGTCGTGCAGAAGCAAAGTGGAAGGCCTAGCCATGCAAGGCGCGAGGTGGTGTTTTTGGCGAAAGAAAGGAACATTGGTTGGATGGGGGACTTGGTTGTGTGGCGTGTCCGGAGGGTCCCAGGCGCCCTTTCGTGCGCGGCGTGACGGGGAAATTTCACTTTATTGCCGGGCCCAAGAATCCTCGCTGAGTTGCGGAGCGCAGGGGAATTTCCGCGGGGAATGACCGTCACGGGAGCGGGGCAGCCGGCGCCCCTGCTGGGTGGCCGGGCACCCCACTTGCCCGGCGCAATCTCCCAACCCTAACTCACACACTATGACCCTCCTATCCCGCCTGCAGAGCACCGCACTGTTCACCGCCGCCGGCTTGCTGTTCAGCTCACAAGCGTTGGCGCAACTCCCCTGCAACCTTGGCGACGACGGCTTTGGCGGCAACTGCTGCGAGCAGGCCAGCCCCAACCTCCCCGACTTCCCCGGCTTCCAAGAGGAGGGCTCCTATGCCTGCCTCAGCGACTGCGACAACCTGGATTCCGTCCTCGTCGCGGTGGAAGCCGGCCCGATCGAGTTCTTCCAGTGCGACATGGGCATCATGGAGATGAGCGTGTCTCCGGGCACCCCTGGCGCCCCGGCGATGCGCGGATTGGTGGTCGCCAAGTATGTCCGCACATGGCGCAGCTTGCCCAACGGCAACCAGGTCTGGCGCTTCAGCCTGAACGGCAACTTCGAGTATGACACCTCGGTCGGCAGCTTCGGTTGCCCGATCCCGGCGACCCCGCTGAGCCAGTCGGCCTCGTACTTCATCGGGCACATCGACTACACCTGCACCAACAGCCTGGGTGATATCGAAGTGGCTCTGAACCTGAACCACCTGCCCGGCTGCATCTCCTACGGCCCGTTCAGCTCCAACCCGCAGTCCGGACCCCTGGGCAATGACAGCAGGAGCTACCACCTGGTGGCCCCGGCCGCGTTCGATTGGCTGGCCGCTGCTCCCCTTGAGGGCTCCTACGAGAACGACTCCATGCGCGACTCTCGCATGGACCAGTGCTTCGACTCTTATCGCTGCCTGAACGAGACAGCCCTGCAGGAGGGCGAGCTCCAGACCGTGTTCAGCAACTGCCTGTGCACGGGTGGCGGAGGCCTCTGGTTCCACCAGGCCACCAAAGCTAGGGGCGAATGCGGTCCCTTCGAGGGCGTCTTCCGCACCGTTGAGGGCTTCGACCCGGCCGTGCCCACCGGCCTAGTCACGCTGCCCCTGGGCCGCTGGACCCAGCCCGGCTGGCTCGATGGGGTCGAGTTGACGACCTACTACGGGTACCTCCAGGACCAGTCCCCCTGCCCGTCCTTCCAGGCGGCCTTCCAGCCCCAGTTCGTGACCGGCTCCGGTACCAGCGGCTACGAGGGCCAGCTCTTCGGCAGCGGCGCAGACGAGACGGCCTTCGTCGACTTCACCAACCATATGCTCCCGGACTTCAGCAACGGCTGCTTCGGCCTCACTCCGGGCTTCGGAGACCTCTCACTCTCCACCAAGGTCTGGAGCATCAACCCTCAGAACTAGCCCTAGTTCTGGACGGCTTCTTGTGGAAGAGAAGGCCGGAGGGCCCTGGACGATCCAGTCCGGGGCCCTCATTTCGTAGGTCTCCGCTCGTCCGAACTGGGAACTGAGGTGCTCCTTGTGGGGCCTCGTCGATCGAAGCGACCTTGCAGGGGCCAAGAGGCGGGGGCGGCTCGCCGAAGCGAGCCGCCCCCTGGAGGCTTCTGATCCTGGTCTCCTCATAGGGGAGACCGTTCTCACGGTAGGTGCGTCTGTGCCTGGGGCGTGCGGTTGCGGCCGCGCTTCGCTCGGGCGATCAGGAAGCCGTATGGGTTAGAACGCTTCGTCGAAGGCGACTTCGCCGGTCACCGAAACCTGGTAGGCGGAGACCCGGCGCTCGAAGAAGTTGCTGAGCTCCTGGACGTCCTGGAGCTCGAGGAAGGAGAAGGGGTTTTTGGAGCCGTAGTGCTTGTCCATGCCGAGATTGGCCAGGCGCTGGTCGGCGACGAACTCGAGGTAGGTGCGCATGTCGTGCTGGGACAGGCCGGCGACGCCGCCGGCGAGCAGGTCCTCGGCGAACTCGAGCTCGCACTGGACGGCCTCCTCGAGCATCGTGATCACCCGCGCCTCCATGTGCTCGTCGAACAGGGTCGGGTCCTCCTGGCGAACCGTGTTGACCACCTCGAACGCAAAGCCCATGTGGCAGCTCTCGTCGCGGAACACCCAGTTGGTGCCCGAGGCGAGGCCGTTGAGCAGGCCCTTGCTGCGCAGGAAGTAGACGTAGGCGAAGGCGGCGAAGAAGAAGAGTCCTTCGATGCAGGTGGCAAAGCAGATCAGGTTGAGGAGGAAGCGCTGCTTCTCCTCGCGCGTGTTGCAGGCCTGGAGGCTGTCCACCGAGTCCATCCACTTGAAACAGAACTCGGCTTTGCGGGCGATCGAGGGGATGTTCTCCACCGCATCGAAGGCGGCCTGGCGCTCCTTCAGGTCGGGGATGTAGGTGTCGAGCAGCGTCAGATAGAACTGGACGTGCAGCGCCTCCTCGTAGAGCTGGCGCGACAGGTACATGCGCGCCTCGGGGGAGTTGATGTGCTTGTACAGCGACAGCACAAGGTTGTTCGACACGATGGAGTCGCCGGTGGCGAAGAACGCCACCAGGCGGTTCACCAGGTGCCGCTCTGCGGGGAGCAGGCGCTTCTCCAGGTCGACCACGTCGGTGGAAAAGTCCACCTCTTCCACGGTCCAGGTGTTCTTGATCGCGTCCCGGTACATGTCATAGAAGACCGGGTACTTCATCGGGCGCAGGGTGAGGTCGAAGCCGGGATCGAGAATCATGCGGGTGGAGGTGGGTGTCGTGAGGG
>CAYWNK010000118.1:0-18501 GCA_964459495.1 uncultured Planctomycetaceae bacterium | reverse complement strand
CCGTTCAGCTCGGATAGTCTGGCGCGCACGGAGCGGTGGGCGCGGCGCGCGCCGCCGCGGAACGAGACGCTCACCCCGACCAAGAGGGGCAGCAGGCAGAGCACGACGATGGCGAGCTGGACGTGGATCGTGAACAGGTAGACCACGAGCACGAACACCTTGAGCAGGTCGAACGCGAGGACAACCACGCCCGACGTGAAGAGCTCGGCGAGGTTCTCGACGTCGCTGGTCACGCGGGTGACGAGGGAGCCGGTCGGACGGCTATCAAAGAAGCCCAGGTCCAGTCGCTGCAGATGGGCGAACAGCTTGGTGCGCAGGTCGTGGATGACGGCTTGGCCGGTCTTGTTGAGGGTGGCCACCTCGAAGTAGCGCATGGTGGCGACGCCCACGAGGACCGCGAGGTAGATCCCGATCCAGCCCAGTAGGCCGCGGACGTAGGGGCCGCGATCCGCGTTCTCGGGCGCGGTCAGGGACTCTGTGACGGGCCCGTCGATGGCGCTCTTCCAGATCCATGGCCCCATAAGCTGCAGGGCGAAGAGCGCGGCGAGGACCGCGAAGCAGCGCACGAACAGCCCCTTGTGAGGGGCGGCGTAGACCAGCAGGCGCCGAAACAGGGACGAGTCCCAGACCTTTACGGCGACCTCCTCTCCCTCGGCGGTGTACTTCATACCCTTTTGCCGGGCGGACTTCGCGGCGTTGCTCACAGTCCCTCCACGAGCTGGTTCTTGCGCTGCTGGTGGTCCCAGGTTTCGCGGTACCAGCCGCCCCTTTCGAGCAGCTCCGCGTGGGTGCCGAGGTCCGCCTGGTGTCCGCTTGCGTCGAGCACGAGGATGAGGTCCGCTTCGGAGACACTGGACAGGCGGTGGGCGGCGACCACGACGGTGCGCCCCTCGCCTTCCGAGCGCAGGCCGTGCAGCAGCTCCTTCTCGGTTTCCGTGTCCACCGCCGACAGGCAGTCGTCCAGGATCAGCACCCGCGGGTCCCGCGCCAGAGCCCTGGCGATGCAGGTGCGTTGGCGCTGGCCTCCAGACAGGGTCACGCCGCGCTCCCCGACAAGCGTGCTCTTGCCCTGGGCGAAGCCGCGGACTTCATCGGTCATCGCCGCTCGGGCGATGAGCTCGTCGACGCGCTCATCGCTGATCGGTCCGTCGGCCCCGAAGCGGATGTTGTCCTCATAGGGAGCGGAGAAGAGGAAGGAATCCTGGGGGACGTAACCGAGGGCACCGCGTAGGTCGGCGAGCGCGAGGCGTTGGACGTCGACGCCGTCGAGGGCGAGCTTTCCGCCAGGCTCGAAGAGTCGACCGAGGAGGTGCAGCAGCGTGGTCTTGCCCGAGCCGGTCGGGCCAACCACGCCGAGGGTGCTGCCCGCGGGCACGTGCACCCGAATGCCGGTCAGGGCCGGCTCGAGGTCGGGGGCATAGGAGAACGAGACATCCTCGAGATGCAGTTCGCCGCGCACCTGGGGAAGGCGGACAGGCTGTGCGTCCTCCCCGATGCTGGGCATCTCGTCGAGCAGCTGGTTGACGCGCTGGGCGCTGGCGACGGCCCGCGGGTACATGCCGGCAATCCAGCCCAGGGCGATCAGGGGCCAGAAGACCTTGATCGTTAGGTCGATGAACTTGAACAGGTCGCCAACCGGCAATGTGCGATCGACGGCGGCGAGGCCGCCGATCACCAGGATGGTGGCGAAGGTCAGATCAAAGGCGCCGTTGACGGCCGCGTGGGTCCAGCCGCGGGCCCGCCCCAGATCCACCTGGTTGGAGCGATTGATCTCGGAGGACGCGCCGAAGCGGCGGCCCTGGGAGGCCTCCCGGCTGTAGCCCTTCACCACGCGGATGCCCCCAAAGTTCTCCTGGGCGCGGTGGGAGAGGTCGGCGAGGGACTCTTGGACCGCCATGCTGTGCCGGTGCAGGCCGGGGCTTAGCAGCTTCATGATTACGCCCATCGCGACCATCGGCAGGACCATTGTCGCGGCGAGCGCGGGGTTCAACCCGTACAGGACGTAGAGACTAAAGGGCACCACGACCACCGCGCCGAGGGTGTACATCAGGCCCGGGCCGAGGAACATGCGGATGTTCTCAACGTCCGAGGTCAGCCGGCTGACGACATCACCGCTTCGGGTTCGGTTGTGAAAGTCGAAGGAGAGGCTGGTGAGCTTGTTCAAAAGCTGCTGCTTGAGGTCGACCTCAACGCGACGGGAGACCACGACGAGCAACCAGCGCTGAAAAAACCGGAAGATGCTGTGCCCGATCGCGAAGACCGCGAGGAGCCCGACCACGGCGGGAAGCCACTCGGTGTCCTCGGCGGTGCGGGCGCGCTTGATCGCGTCGCCGATCACCACGGTGAGGTAGACGTCGAGGAGCTGGGCGAGGGGGATCGCCATGAAGCCGAGGCAGAGATCGCGCTTGTAGCGCAGAAACCTGCCGAAGAATCCGAAGATGGTCTTCAATGGTCGGTCCCGCCACGCTCGACTGCCTCGGGTTGCTGGAGCGCCCTGGGGGGCAGGGCGGTCCACGCAGCGGTGAGCTCATCGATCGCCGAGAGCAAGCCTTCGAGGGCTAGGGCAAAGGCCTCTTCGTCACCGGCCAGGCGGGCTGCGCGCAGTTCGGGGAACGTGTCCGCGCCATAGCCCTTCTCGATTCCAGGGGCCCACAGGCGAATGCGGAACCAGGGCCGGCTGGGCAGGCCCTGGGGATGACGTAGACCGCGCAGCAGGGTTGGGGGCAGCGCGCCGGCTTCGCGGTCGGCGGCGGCGGCCGCCGCCCCGAGCTCGGCGAGGGAGTCGGCGAGGGCCGCCGCTGCATCGGTGCCGAGGGCGTCCGCGGACTGGCGGGCGTGGGCAGCGAGGGTGTCGGCGGCGTCGTGATCGCGAAAGGCTCCACGTCCCTGCTCCGCCGCCAAGGTGAGCAGCTGGGCGAGGAAGCTCCCGCAGCGTTCGTGCCCCACAAAACCCGGGTCCATGTGACGTTCGACGAACTCGAAGTCATCGAACGCGGTGTGGTAT
Organism: uncultured Planctomycetaceae bacterium; assembly: GCA_964459495.1. Classification (GTDB taxonomy): domain Bacteria; phylum Planctomycetota; class UBA1135; order UBA1135; genus CAYWNK01. Next base: position 15,497 of record CAYWNK010000118.1, on the reverse strand, counting down.
TGGCCGCCGCTGTTGCCGCGAAAGCCGAGATCGAGGATCGGGCTGGTCAAGTGGTGCAGGAAGACTGTGTAGTCCGAACCGGAGCCGGGCAGACCGAAGGGCTTCAATGCGCCGCCTTCGGGAAGGGCGAGATCGCGCAGCGTGCCGTCCGCGAGCTCGGTGCGCTCGAGCGCTTGCTCGACCAGGCGTTCGAGGCCGGGGGTACCGGAGATGCCGAAATCCGGGCCGGATACCGCGGCGTCCGCATTGACGTACAGGGATAGCTCGTTTTGCAGGCGGGGCGCGTTGGCCTCGCCCCACTCGGTACTGCCGATCAAGCCCGACTCCTCCGCGTCCCAGAACGCTAGGCCCAGGGTTTGCTCAGGTCTCCAGCCGTCCTTGGCGCGTGCGCCCAGGTGCTGCGCGGCGCGCAGCAGCGAGACGGTGCCGCTGCCCGCGTCATGGGCGCCACGCACCCAGGCGTCCCGGTGATTGCCGGCGATGACAAGGCCGCGGCCGCCGTCCAGCCAGCCGATCACATTCACAATGGTGCGCAGCTCGCGCGGGGCATCGATGCTCAAGCGCACTTCGACAGGTCCCGGGCCGACGGGCCGGCTGGAGCGTTTGCCGTCGGGGCCGGCCATCCGCCTGGACCGCAGTTCGCCCAGCAGGGCCGCCGCATGGTCCGCTCCAATCGGCAGACAGGGAATCCCGGGCAGCACGGCTGCGAGCGCCTCGTCACCGAGTCGTTCACGTCCCTTGGGCGGAGCCTGACCCGGCGCAGGCGAAGCGAAGCCAGGAGACGACGGATCACCGGGGTATTGGGCCATGGGCGCAATCGAGCCGCGTTGGGCCTCGTGGCCCGGCATCCAGGGACCTGCGGGCCAGACGGGACCGCGATCGGCGCCGGCTTCCGCGGGGTCGGTGAAGAGCAGCAAGCCCTCGCAGCCGTATTCCTCGGCGAGTTGAGCTTTGATCCCCCGGTAGGCGCCGCCGTAGCGGCACAGTGCGATGGCGCCCTGGAGCTGGATGCCCTCGGTCTCGAGCGCTTCGAAATCGGCGCGCAGTCCCCGGCCCACGTCGACCAGGGGCCCGCGCACGTCGCCGCTTGCGCTCCAGGCATTGAAGAGGGGCAGGTCGTCGGCCGGCCGGGCGTCGGGGTCGAAAGAGCGCGCCCAGGTCCAGGCTGCCTGGTCGGTTGTAGCGTTCCCGTAGGCGCTGATCGACAAGGAGCGGGGCAGGGACAGGAGCACCTCGCGCTCATCCAGTTCGACGCGCCAGCCGGCCTGTTCGAGGACGCGGGCCACGAATTCAGCTCCGCGTCTGGACGTGGGGGTACCGGCCAGCCGCGTGGAGGCGCACAGCTCGAGCAGCAAGGCCCGGGAGGGCGGGGCGGTGTCGGCTTCCTGCCCGGAGGCTTGGGCCAGCAGCGGGAGGAGCAGGGCAAATCGGCGCAACATGGCGGAACATCATAGTTCACCGAAGCGCGCGACGCCCGTGGGGTGAGGGGCACATCCAAGGTAGGTTGTGTGCCCATGACGGATTCCGATCTGTGCTTTGACGCGGTGCTGTTCGACCTGGACGGCACCCTGGTGGCTACCGACCGATTCTGGCCGGACGCAGCCCGGGCGGGTGCGCTGCGCGCGTTTGCCGAGCTGGGCCTTGAGCGCGCGCTACCCAGCCCCCAAGTCTGGATGGGGATGGTGGGGCTGCCCCTAGCCGAGGGCTTCGACTCGGTCTTTGCGGACCTCGAACCCGCCCAGCGCCAAGTGGTGCTGGCGGCGTGCGTGGAGGAGGAGCATCGACTGTTGGAGGAGGGCGCCGCGGGGCTACTCCCCGGCACCGTGATGGCGCTGAACTTCCTGGCGGCCCGCGGGGTTCGCATGGGCATCGCCAGCAATTGCTCCCAGGGCTACCTGGACGCGATGATGAAGGGTCTGGGTCTTGGGAAGTGGATCCCGGAAGGACGCTGTTTGGATACGCGCGGTATCTCCAACAAGGCGGACATGATCGAGGACTTGCTGCAGACCTTTGGCACGCGCCGCGCGGTGATGGTCGGGGATCGGTCTGGGGATCGGCAGGCGGCGTGGGCGAACGGGGTGCCCCATGTGCACCTGGCGCGGGGTTACGCGCAGGCGGGGGAATCCACCGTGGCCGAGGCCACGCTGGAGGGCCTGGATCAGCTGCCCGAGCTTCTCGGTCGCCGCAGCGAGGCGGTGCGGGAGTGTGTGGCGGGGCTGGGATTCCCGGCGGAGTCGGCGGCGTGGCTCGGGATCGGGGGGCTTCCCGGTGCGGGAAAGAGCCTGTGGGCGGAGGACCTCAGTGCCGAGCTCCGGCGCCAGGGCTGGTCGGTCGAGCGGGTCGACCTCGAGCACTACCGTCGGCCGATCACCGCAGCATGGCAAGTGGACGGGGATCCCCTGCGCGCGATTCAGCAGGCCTACGACCTGGAAAGGCTGGTGGAACGGATGGAGCGACCGGCCCGTGACCCCGGCACCGTGCGGATCCTCGAGGGTCGCTATCTGCTCCACAGTCGGGTGCTGCAGGCGGTCGATCGACTCCTGTGGATCGAGACCCCAGTGGAGATCGCGGAGCGCCGGATCGAAGGCCGGGACGGGCGGCTGGATGGTCCGCCGGCGAGCGCGCAGTTCCGGGGCTGGGATCTGCCTGTGGCCCAGGCCTTGGTGGCAGCGGTGCCGCCGGGGAACGTGGCTCACCGAATCGAGCCCGGGGGCAATCCGCTCGGGCGCGGCCCGGCAGGGGGCGAATAAGCGCCAGCCTTGGCCTAGAAGGCGGTTTTTGGGGGATCAGGGGCCGAGAAGCGGCTTGAGGGGGAGTCAGGGCCAGGGCGCTTTCGGCGCCATGCTGGCGACCGGCGCTTGCGTCCGGGAGGGCAGTCCTCCTACACTCCCGAATTCGTCCCACCCCTCCCACGGGTCACGACTGCGCCACCATGGACCTCACTCTCCCTCAGCGTCTACAACAGTCCGTCCAGGGCTCGTTCCACAAGACCGCGCTCCTGCAGAAGCGCGTGCGCGAGCTGATCCGTGGCGCTGCCCCGCTGATCGAAACGCGCGAGACCAACCCGATCAAGATTGCGTTCCTGGAGATGGAACGGGGCCTGATCGAGCTGATCCCCGACGAGGACACCGGCGGCCCGCCGCCGCCCGCGGGGCTTTAGTCCCCCCAGCTCGGCTTCGTGTCCGGGAAGCGCATCGACCACAGGCTGGCCCACCGGGGCGGCTGGGTGGAGTTGCTGCGCCTTCCAGCCTTGGCCTACAGCGCGGCCGCCAAGACCAATGCCTGGCTTTACGGCCGGGGAATGCGTTCCAGGCTGCGGGTGGATGCGCCCGTGGTGAGCGTTGGCAACCTGTCAGCCGGTGGCACCGGCAAGACCCCGACGGTCGCTTGGCTTGCGCGATGGTTCCAGGCCAAAGGTCTGCGTCCGGGAATCGTCTCCCGTGGATATGGGGCGGCGGCCCAGGGGGCGGCCCTGAACGACGAGGCGCGCATGCTGGCGGACCAGCTGCCCGGGGTGCCCCATGAGCAGAACCCGGACCGGGTGGCGGGGGCCCAGCGGCTGGTCGACGCCGGGGTGGACGTGGTGCTGATGGACGATGGCTTTCAGCACCGGCGTTTGGTTCGGGATCTGGACCTCGTGCTGGTGGACGCTGCGCGACCTTGGGGGCTGCCGGCCCCTGGGCCCGGCGAAGCGCCGGTCTGCGCCGTGCTGCCGCGCGGCCTGCTGCGGGAGCCGGCGGGTGCGCTGGCCCGGGCCAGCGCCCTGGTGATCACTCGCTCGGACACGGTGGACGCCGCTTCGCTCGCGCGCTTGCGTGCTGAGCTCGCCCGGGCGGCACCGGGCGTTCCATGCCTGCTGGCCAGCCACGCGCCGGTCGCGCTCGTGGACTGGGACCGCGGATTCCTGTCCTTGGACCAACTGCAGGGTCTGGAGGTCGACTTGTTGAGCGGCGTTGGCAATCCTGAAGCCGTGCAGGCCAGCATCGAAGCCCTGGGGGGGCGGGTGATCGACCATCGCGCGCGCCCCGACCACCATCCCTGGACCCAGGCCGACCTGGTGGGCCTGGGGGACCGGCCCGTTGTGACGACGGCCAAGGACCGGCCCAAGCTCGAGGAGCTCCGGCCCCTGGCTGGCGGCCTGGCTCCGTGGACGCTGGAGATCGAGCTGGCCTTCCGCGAGGGCGAGGAGGAACTTGAGCACCTGCTGGAGCGCCTGCCGGTCGGGGGCGCCCGCCGTCAGCGCGATGCCATCCATGGGGGGCTGCATGGCTGAGACGGAGGAGCTCGAGCAAGCCGCCGGACGCGATCGCCAGCCTTCGAGCCCCGACGACCTCAAGGGGCCCGGGCACGGGGGGATCGCGCCGCGTCTTCTCCAAGGGCCCGGACATCAGATCTACAGCGGATCTACACCGGATCACGCCTTCTGGTCTGAATCACCCAGGCCACCGCACGACCGTCTCTCGAAGCTCTCCCTAGCATTTTTGCCAACCCCATGACCTCGACCGATCACCCCTTCCCGGCCATGCGCCAGGTGCGCCTCTATCCCCTGGCGGGGCGGGAAAGCCTGGTGTCCATCGATGACTTCTGCGAGGTGCCCGACCCCTTGCCCGGCTTCGCCGCGTTTGTCGACGCGCTGCCCGACATCTACGCGGGTACCCATTTCAAGGAGCTGGTCGATCGCATTGTCGCCGCGCGCATGGCGGGCAAGCCGGTGGCGATGGCCATGGGGGCGCACGTGCTGAAGGTCGGGCTGGCGCCGCTGCTGATCGACTTGATGGAGCGCGGGGTGATCACCCATGTCGCCCTCAATTCGGCGGGGGCAATCCACGACTTCGAGCTGGCCACGGTGGGGCGCACGTCGGAGCGGGTCGACACCCAGCTGCCCGCCGGTGACTTTGGATTCGCGGATGAAACGGGGCTCGGCATCGCGGCTGGCGCCAGGCGCGGGGCCCATCCAAAGCCGGGCGAGCTGCCTGGCTTCGGCCAGGGTCTGGGGCGCAACCTCCTGGAGTCCGGGGCTCCAAACGTGCACCTTTCGGTTCCAGCCAATGCGGTGCGTTTGGGAATTGGCGTGACCTGTCACGTCTCCATCGGCGCCGACATCGTCCACATGCACCCCGCCTGTGACGGCGCGGATCTGGGGGCCGCGGCCCTGGCTGACTTCCAGCACGTCTGCAGGCTGGCGAGCGAGCTCGACGGTGGCGTGTGGCTCAACGTGGGCTGTGCGGTAATCCTGCCCGAGGTGTTTCTGAAGGCGGTTAGCGTCGCTATCAACTTGGGCCACCGTTTGGACGATATGACCACCGGCAACCTCGACATGATCCGGCAGTATCGGGCTGAAACCAACGTCGTGCGCCGACCCCCGGGGAAAGGGTTCACGCTGGTCGGACAACACGAATTGCTGCTCCCTCTACTGCGTATGGCCGTGTTGGCCAAGCTTGAGCAGGCCGGCTTCGAGGCACCCGCGCGCGGAAATTGACCATGATCGAAAACCGACTGCTGGAACAGAAACTCGAGTCCCTCGGGCGCCCCCGCGTGGTGATCGTTGGGGACCTGATCATGGACCGATACATGATCGGCGAAGTGAGCCGGATATCTCCGGAGGCACCGATCCCAGTGCTGGCCGTTCGTTCCAACGAGCTGCGGCTCGGCGGCGCGGGCAACGTGGCGGCGAACCTGCTCGCGATGGAGGCAGAGGTCTGTGTCGTCGGTGTGGTCGGGGACGACGGTCTCGGCCGAGCGATGGGGGAGATCTTCGTGGAGCAGGGGGCAAACGTCGACGGGATGGTCATCGACGCCGAGCGCCCGACGATCGAAAAGACGCGCATGATGTCGGGTGTGCAGCAGATGCTGCGCGTGGACCGGGAGGACAACAACGCCATCCGTGGCGAGATCGAGGACCGCGTGCTGGCCCGCGCGGAAGAGGCGATCGCCAAGGCGGACGCGGTGGTCCTTTCCGACTACGGCAAGGGCCTGCTGACCGGGAACGTGCTGGCCGGAGTCATCCGGGCCGCACGCGCCAAGGGGGTGCCGGTGCTTGTCGATCCCAAGGGTTCGGACTACAGCCGGTACCGGGGCGCGACGCTGGTGACGCCGAACCGCAAGGAGGCCGAGCAGGCGGTGGGGCGCAAGCTCCCGAGTCTCGACGATGTGTCGCTCGCCGCAGCCGAGCTGGCGCGATTGGCGGAGCTGGATTTGGTGGTCATCACGCTGTCGGCGGACGGCATCTACTTTCGCTCGGCGGAGACTCCGGCGCGGGAGGGGCGTGCCCCAGCAGCGGCCCGCGCGGTCTACGACGTGACGGGCGCAGGCGACACCGTGGTCAGCCACCTGGCGCTGTACCTGGCCGAGGGCTGGTCGATCGAAGAGGCCGTTGCGATGGCGAACCACGCCGCCGGCATCGTCGTCGAACGGCTGGGGACGCACTCGGTGCACCGAACCGAGCTGCGCGCGCGCCTGACCGAGAGCTTGCCCAAGACCGGCAAGGTGCTCGACGAGGGCAGCCTGATGGCGGTGCTGGAGGACTGGCGTCGCGAAGGCAAGCGCATCGTCTTCACGAACGGCTGCTTCGATGTCCTGCACCGGGGTCACGTGAACTACCTGCGCTTCGCCCGCGATAAGGGCGATGCGTTGATCATCGGGGTGAACACCGATGCGAGCGTGAGCCGGCTCAAGGGACCCACGCGACCGGTGAACCCCCTGGACGATCGGCTCGCCGTGCTGGCGGCCCTGGAGATGGTCGATGCGGTCGTGGCGTTCGAGGACGACACCCCCAAAGCGATCATCGAGACGGTGACGCCCGATGTGCTGGTCAAGGGCGAGGACTACGCCGGTCAGGTGGTTGTGGGGTCGGAGTGGGTTGAGTCCCACGGTGGACAGGTTGTATTGGCGCCACTTGTTCCGGGCCGTTCGACGACCAAGATCCTGGAGCGGGCGCAGCGGGGTGAGGCCGCCGACCGCCAAGCCGAGGATCCGAGCTAGTTTGGAGTCGGAACCGCAGGGGGAGGGATCTACGTCCGGTGCCCCGGGGGAGCCCTTGCGGGGGACCTCCGAGGTCCAGGCGCCTGGCCCGTGGCTGCTGCCGGTAGGGGCCCTGATCGCGACCCTTGGTGCGGTCTGCGGCATTGGCGGGGGATTGTTCTCCACGCCGATCCTGCACTACGGATTCGGTTTCGTGCTGCGCCGGGCGATCGCCACGTCCCTGGCGTTGGTGACCGCCACGGCGCTCTCGGCGACGACGGCCGAGATGCTGCGGGCGGATTCCGCCGTTCCCCTTGGCCTCGTCGCCGCGATCATTCCCGCCGCTCTTTTCGGCACGCAGATCGGCTACCGGCTGGGACATCGCCTGAGCGCGCGCGTGCTCAAGGGAGTGTTCTCCCTAGCCCTGACCGCGGTGGGCCTGAAGATGCTCCTGGGCGGGGGGCAAGCGGCGGTCCTGGTGGGCTATGCGCCCGACCTGCGCGATCAACTCGCGGCCGCTGCCCTGGGCTTCGGGGCCGGCTTGGTCGTGCCGATTCTCGGCATCGGTGGCGGCATGCTGATGGTGCCGGGCATGCTGCTGCTCGTACCCGAGCTGGGCTACATGGGGGCCCGGGCGACGAGTCTTGCTGTGGCGTCGGTGACGGCAACGCGCTCCGCCTATCTCTACCTGCGGGCGGGGAAGCTGCGGCCTGAGGATGCCCGCTGGATCGCGTGCGGGGCGGCGCTGGGGGCCTTCGGCGGGGTACAACTGGTGCACCTGGCCGCCGTTGCTGCCGGAGGCCAGGTGCTCTTGGCGGTGATCCTGCTGGTCTCCGCCCTGCGCTTTGGCTGGGACGTGCTTCGCCCCAGCCAGAATCCGCCTATTGGAAAGTGACGGAGACGGCGTCGGTGAAGTTCGACGTCGAACCCGGGTTCACGTCCCGGTGCCAGCAGGTGAAGTTCAGGGTCTCGCCCGGCAGGATCGCGGTGGCGCCCGTCGTGGAGAAGGGAATCATGCTGGTGTCGATCTGGATGCTGTAGTTGCCTCCAACGACCTGGGCGGCGAGGGAGGAGTAGCGGGCGAAGCCGCTGCCCAGGCAGAGCGTGCCCTGGCCTCCGCCGGCCATGGGGACAAAGCCGGTCGTGCGCGCGGCGAGGAAGAAGCCAAACTCGCCGTTGGGCAGATTGCTAGCCGCGAGGGTCAGGGGATCGCCAGCCACGGCGCTACCGCGCACGTACATCACGCCAGGCTCGAGGGTCGAGTTCGGAATGGCGCTGCCGCAGTAGCTGGTGCCTACGCCGCCGAGAGCTGCATAGAGCAGGCCTTGGGAGATGACGTCGATGGCGTCGCTGCCGAGGCCAAGCCCGTTGAGGCCGGTGAAGTCCCCGGGCCATACGCCGAGGTCCACGCGGCCCGCGGGACCGGCGATCGCCAACGGCGAGCCGTCGGCGTAGGTGCCCAGCAGGATGGCGTCCGCACCCAGCACTCCGCCGTCGGGGCGGGGGCTGAAGGGGCCACCATCGATGGTGGCGACGTCTTGCATGATCGGGTGCTCGGGATCGAGCACGGTGCCGAGCATCTCGTTGGGGGAGAGCTGGAACATCGAACCGTCGAGGAGGGAAAGTCCGTCGGTGACCCAGCGGCCACCGAGGCCGAAGTCCCCCTCGATCGATGCGGCGGCCGGGCCCAGCACGATGGGCTGCCCGGCGTCAGCGGCGTCAGCGAGTACGTCGCCGAGTGCGATCGGATCGAAAAACTCGTCGACCGAGAAGCACAGGATGACGTCGTAACCGGCGAGGTCAGCGAGCGTCGGGTTGGTGCCGGTTGTGTTGGAGGTGTCGAACGAGTCGATGGCGCCGAACTGGCCGGTCGCGAGAAGCTCTGCAGCGATCAGAGGAGCGCCCGGGGCGGCGGTGGTCTCGGCGTGGAGAATCAGGACGTCGGGGCCCTGTAGGGCGAAAACGGGGCTGACTAAGAGGGCAGCTGCACCGATGGTGCGGACGATTCGATTGGACATGGCAAGTTCCTGACTTCGGGGGCTCTTCTAGAGCGGGGGAGAGCAAAGTCGAGAGCAGGAACGCTAACGGCCAGGCAACCCGCTGGCTATGCCCCTCGCGTTTAGTGACGGAATTGGGTGTTTGCCCGTCCCTAGCCCGTCTCAGGCTGAAACACACCGTGGGTGGAAGGCCTGTGCTTCCCGTTGCGGGTGGCGTTCAGCCCGGGGCCGGGCTGCTTCAAGAGTGCGATGCTCAAGGGGTGCTGGCGTCGCAGGCGGGTGACGGCGGGGGGGATTTGGAACGCTACGCCAGCAATCGGACTGCTTGGATCGGACGCGCCACGGGCGCCCCCGCTTGGGCCGGCGAGCGCGGTTTTCTTAGGGGGCTAGTGGGAAGCGACGAAGTCCGAAATCGCCTCGAACACGGCTTCGGATTTCGCGTCATGGTCCGGATCCGATTCTTCGGGAAAGAGCTGCAGGATGCTGTGCATCTCGGCCTGCATTGCGGCGCACTGGGAGTCGGCCGCCTCGCGTGTCTTGAAGAAACACGTGTGGCCGAAGGATCCGTAGATGCCGCAGGTGATGGCGAATGGCGCGGTGGTTCCGCCCTGCTCGATCGTGATTCTGGCGCCAAGTTCGTGTTCCAAGTCAGCGACGATCGTGCCGGACTCGGACCCTTCGGTGCCGATCGTGGCTCCGGATTGGAACGGGCTCCACATGGATGACTCTTGGTGTTGGATTCTTTGGAGGCTGTATGCTCGCTTCCTCGGAGCGAGACCGCTGCGATTGGGCTTCGGGCCAGAATACAGGGGGCCTGGATTGCTTGCTGTCCCCGTAGCCTGCCCGGGGCTGCTGCCAACCTTGCCTCTCTGAGTTCTAGGTGTCCAATGAACAGGCCAAGGTCACATGCATGACAAGCACAAGGGCGCTGTACGGCGCCGATTCGCCGTTGCAGGCGCAACGACCGCTCTGTCGCTCTGTGGGGCGGCGGCGTTTTTCGCGGGACGGGAAAAAGCAACGGAGCTGCCGGGATACGAGATTCTCCTGGACTTCGACCCCGAGCGCGAAGGCGGCCATCTATTGCCCAACAAGGATCTGTTGGTGCGCTCGGGGAAACCGGGCGAGGGCGTGCGCTGGATCACCAATTCCAAGGGCTTTCGCAGCGAGGATGAGTTCCCGTATCGCAGGCCAGATGGCACCTATCGGATCCTCTTCCTCGGGGATTCCTTCGTGGATGGTCACCGTACGGATCAGGAAAACACGATCGGGTACCTGTTGGAGGAGGCGCTGAACGATCGTATGCCCAGGGGGAGCTTCGTCCGCAGCGAGGTGCTCATCTCTGGGCACAACAACCCGACCACAGCCTGGTACAGCTACCAGGAGCACGGCAGCAGATACGAGCCGGATCTTGTCGTCCTAGGGGTCACCCTCACCAACGACTTCACCTGGAACAACTACGGTGTCGACATGCTTCCTGTGGTCGGCGGGGATGGGGTGGTCACGCTGGAATGGAGCGGGCGCTACGACGCGGACAGCTGGGCGCAGCCGGATCTCTACCTTCCAGAGCGGGCCTACTGCAGCGAGCAGGTCCTGTTCGATCGCCGGGACTCGAGGAGGGATTCGTCCTGGATCGGTGATGCGGATATTCCCTATCCCTTCCCACCCGAGAGCAATCGTCGGCGCGTCGCTGCGGCTGGCTTCTTCGTTTCGCTGGGCATCTTTCTGGTGCCCTTGATGCCGGAGATCGAGCCGATGTACGGCGGCGTCGAAGATGTGCTTAGGCATTTCTCCAGGGCGGTGAAGCGGCAGGGGGGCAAGATGCTAGTGGTGGTGTTTCCAAGCCGGATTCAGGTCGATGAGTCCCAGTGGTTCGGGCTCACACAGCGCTATGCCCTGGACTCGGAACGCTTCGACCTCACCCTGCCAAACCGGAGGATCGCCGCGGTCCTCGAAGAGGAGGGGGTGAACTGCTTGGACCTCCTTCCCGAATTCCAAGTGCAGGGGGAGGCCCTGGAGCAGTCGCTGTTTCGGCCGAACAGCGACTCACACTACAGCGAGCGTGGGCAGGCTGTCGCCGCAGAGGTGCTCGCCCGGGCGGTGCTGCCCCTGATCGAATGACGAGCGGGAGCGATCCGGAGCCGGCGAAGACGAAACGCCCGCCGGGAGCGGGGCTGCGTGCAGCCCCGCTCCCGGCGAGCGTTCCATCCCTGCCTGGCTCCGGATCGCTCCCGCTACGCGTACACGCCGCGGGACTCGTCTGCCTTGGCGACCCGACGGACGGCGAGGATGTTGGCCGCGTGGCGCAGGGAACAGTCGTACTCGTCCTGGACTTCGCGTACGCCGTCCCAGGCCTCACGCATGAAGCGCACGAGGCGAGTGGAGACGACCTCATCGATCCAGGCCAAGCCGGTGCGGTTCTGGACCCACTCGAAGTAGGACAGGACCACGGCACCGCCGTTGGCCAGGATGTCGGGCACCACTGGAATGCCCCGCTGGGTCAGAATCCGGTCGGCCCGGCTGGAGACCGGGCCGTGGGCGCCCTCCACGACGAGCTTGCAGTCGAGCTGTAGGGCATTGCCCGAGTGGACGGCGTTGGGGACCGCGCAGGGCACGAACACGTCACAGGGAGCGGCGTGGAAGCCGTCGGGGTCCAGGGCCTCGAAGGTCCCGGGTGCATCGGCCAGCGTTCCGTGCTCGGCCCGCCAGTTCAGGAGGGTGGGAATGTCCAGCCCGTCAGCGTTGTGATATGCCGAGTGCAGGTCCGAGAGTCCAGTGACCTTCGCGCCCTGGTCGTGGAGGACCCGCGCCAGGTTGCCGCCGACCGTGCCGGCGCCCTGGATCTTGACCGATAGGTCCTTGCGCGGAAGGCCAAAGTGGGCCGTCGCCAGGCGAATCGTCGCGCGCAGGCCCTGGGCCACGGCGTCGATGCTGCCCTCGGATCCGGCCATGGCCAGGGGCTTGCCGGTGACCGCGGGGTTCGCTGTGTAGCGCAGGTGGCCGGAAAGGGTGTCGAGCACCCAGGCCATCACGCGCTCATCGGCCTGCAGGTCGGGGCAGAACACGTCCCGTTCCGGACCGACGTCGCCGAGCATGCAGGCGGCGTAGCGCCGCACGACGCGTTCGGTCTCGCCGGCGGACAGGGACACCGGGTCCACGGCGATGCCGCCGGCGGCGCCACCGAAGGGGACTCCGAGCAGCGCGCACTTCCATGTCATCCAGGCCGCGAGCGCACGCATCTCCTCGATGCGTAGGTCCGCGGAGATGCGCAGGGGACCGAGGAAGGGGCCCAGGCCAGCGTTGTGTTGGATGCGGTAGCCGTCGTAGACGTCGAACGAGCCGTCGTCGCGGGTCAGCGGTACCGAGACCGCGATTTCACGGTCGGACTTGCGCAGTATCTTGTACTCGTTCTTCGGCAGGCCGAGCTTTTGGGCGGCTTCATCGAAGCTGCTCATCATGGTCTTGAACGGCGTTTCATCCGCCATCAAGGGAGTTGCCGGGAGTGCGTCGACGCTTCCGTCGGCGTCTTGCTCTCCGGGAGCCGTTGCTTCAGAGGTCATGGGATCAAGTCCTCTGGGCCCTAGGCGAAGATGCCGCGCATGCGGTACACCGTGGCTACCCGATCGATCGACAGGATGTAGGCACCTGTGCGCAGCGACACGTTGTACTTCTTGGCGGTCTCGGCGACCTCGGCGAAGGACTGCACCATGATTTGCTCCAGGCGGCTGTTCACGATCTCCTCGGTCCAGAAGTAGCCCATGCGATCCTGCACCCACTCGAAGTAGGAGACGGTGACGCCGCCGGCGTTGGCCAAAATGTCGGGCACGATCAGGACGCCCTTGTCGTCGAGGATCTTGCTTGCGACGGCGGTGGTGGGGCCGTTGGCGCCCTCCACGATCATCTTGGCCTGGATCTTGTCTGCGTTCTGGGATGTGATCTGGTTCTCGGTCGCGGCCGGGACCAGCAGGTCACAGGGCAGCTCAAGCTGCTCGGAGTTGGGCAGCGATGTGGCGCCGGGGAACCCCTCAAGCCGCTTGTGCTTGGTGAGATGCGCCATCACGGCGGTGACGTCCAGGCCTTTCTCGTTGTAGATCGAGCCGTACATGTCGCTGATCGACACGACGCGGTAGCCCTCTCGGTGCAGAAGCAGGGCGCCGATGCCGCCGACATTGCCGGAGCCCTGCACGACAACGCGGGTGTCCTCGGGCCGCTTGCCGGCCATCTTCAGCACTTCGTTGGCCGAGATCATCACGCCGCGTCCGGTTGCCTCACGCCGACCCTTCGAGCCACCGATGTTGAGGGGCTTACCGGTGACGATCGCGGTGGTCGTGCGGCGCACGTGCATCGAGTAGGTGTCCATGATCCACGCCATGGTCTGCTCGTTGGTGTTCATGTCCGGCGCCGGCACGTCGCGGTCGGGGCCGAGGATGTCCATGATCGCCACGGTGTAGCGACGGGTCAGGCGCTCGAGCTCGCCGATCGACATCGTGCGCGGATCGCAGATCACCCCGCCCTTGCCGCCGCCGAAGGGGATGTTCACGACCGAACACTTCCAGGTCATCCAGGCCGACAGCGCGCGCACCTCGTCGAGGTTGACGTTGGGGTCGAACCGGATGCCGCCCTTGCAGGGGCCGCGGAGGAAGTTGTGCTGGACTCGATAGCCCGTGAACACCTTCAGGTTGCCGTCGTCCATGAGGACGGGCAGGCTGACCTTGAGCTCGCGCTCAGGAGCGCGCAGAACTTCGCGGATTCCCTCGTCCAGCCCAAGGTGGTTTGCGGCGGTGTCGAAACCCTCCGCCATGGACAGGAAGGGGTTGAACTCGTCTGCTTGAGCAGAGGGGGCTGCGGTGACGGAGCCGGAGGACATGTCGCCGAGCCGGCCCGGCAGGGTCGGCATAGCCGCGGGTGCGGCCGGGGTGTGGGGGGGAGGGTCTTGGACGGATTCACGCCGCGCTGAGCGGTGCGACCATGCATATTGGTGCCATGGATCCTGCCCGGTGGAACCGCGAGTCTGGGCTTTTTCGAAGTGGGGACCGATCAAGCGCCTCGATGTCCCAGCCCTTGGAGCCCTCCGAAGTCCTCGGAAGCCCAGGCGGAGAGGTGTCGTTCGATCTTCAGGAGCTGTTGGCCTGCGAGCCCCAGGAGTGTTGGCGAAAGGTCCCCGGGCGCATGACGTTTCCGTGGGGCTCAGGCGCCGATGGCCTTCCCTTGGCCGTGGTGAAGCGCTTCGAAGGGGATTTGGCCCGCGACGTTTGGTACGAGCGATTCCGCGGCCGGCGGCGCAGTCCAGCCAGGAGAGAGTTCGACGGGCTGCGTGGGCTTGGGGCTGCGGGCCTGCCGGTGCCCGAGGCCTTCGGCTGGATCGAGCGTGGTTCCAGATCCCTGGTCGTGATGGGCTACGTGCCCCACCGGGAGACAGTTGCCCAGCGTTTGATCGGAGCTGACGCTACCGAGAGGCGCCGTCTGGTGGGCGAGGTGGCGCAGATCACGGCGCGGATGCACGCGGCCGGCTGGTACCACCGGGACCTCTACCTGAACCACTTTGTGCTCGGACCCGGGGGGGGGCTGGTGCTCCTGGACCTTGGACGGGCCCGGTGGGAGCGCCAGCCGCGCCGGCGCTGGCACCACAAGGACCTGGGCGCCCTGCTCCACGGCGACGTGGGGGACCACCCCCTGGGCGCACGGGAGTGGCTGCGCGGGCTGGTGATCTACGCGGACGGGCGCGGTATCCGGGCCCGCACCCCCCGCCGCGCCCTGGCGGCAGGGGCTCTGCGCTTCCGGGCCCGCATCGCTAGGCGGGCCTGAGGCGGGCCCATTGGGGGAAGGCCGGCTATTCGCCCGAATCGCCAGGGCCGCCCAGGGGCCGGACCCAGATGTTGCGGAAGCGCATCGGGTTGCCGTGATCCTGGAGCTGGATGTGGCCCTTGGGACCGTGGGGGCTGTACTTGCCCACGTTTCGATGGGCGGTGGCGCCGATCATCTCCTTGTCGACGTGCACGAACACACCGTTGTGGATCACGGTCACGCGGGCGGGCTCGAGCACGCTGCCGTCTTCCCCGAAGCGCGGCGCTCGGAAGGCGATGTCGTAGGTCTGCCACTCGCCAGGGCCGCGGCTCGCGTTGACGGCGGGCGGAAACTGCCCGTAGAGAGCCGCGCACTGTCCATCGGGGTAGGTCGGGTTCTCGAAGCTGTCGAGAACCTGGACCTCGTAGCGACCGAAGAAAAACACCCCGCTGTTGCCGCGACCTTGGCTGTTGCCCTTGACCTCGGCGGGGGTGGCGAACTCCAGGTGGAGTTGGACGTCCCCGAACTCTGCGCGTGTCTGAATGGAGCCGGTGCCGTTGACCTCCATGTAGTCGCCGACGACCTTCCAGGTCGCGTCGGCCTCTCCGCTACGCCAGGCCTCGAGGCCGGAGCCGTCGAAGAGCACGACGGCGTCCGAGGGCGCGCTCGAATTCTCGCCCGGCGTCACCACGGCGGGGACGGGGCGCTCGCCGTGGACGTGGTAGTCCTGCCCGGGGAGCTGGGGGGTGTCGTCGTAGG
>CAYWNK010000117.1:0-18592 GCA_964459495.1 uncultured Planctomycetaceae bacterium | reverse complement strand
CTTGAGCATGCGGCGCGATAGGCGTCCACGCACCTCCAGGCGTAGCTCCGCCAGGCCTGCAAGGTTCAGCTCCTTAGCAGCCGCTCTGGCTGTGATGGCGCGCTCGGGGCAGTACCGAGCCCGCGCAAAATTCACCGCCTTGGCTTGTGTCTGCGATGGCCCACTGGTGGCAAAGCCCTCGATCACTGCACTGGAGATGCTTCGCCTATCTTTCGCTTCCGGCACGCCCCTGCCCTAGTGAAGCCGTCCCCATGGACTGCATGGGGTAGGGGATCTGATTGGCGGGCTGCCCCCCTGCCTCAGTGCTCGGCAACACCGCGGCTAGGGTCATTCAAGGCGGTGAATCCTGCCAGGGCTGGGTACTACCCGACTGCTCTAATCCAGCAGAGCTACGGGCGCATCCTCGGACAAGGATACCTCTCGTCGGGTGTGGGTCCTAGGCCCCGAATCGAAGCCAGAACCTATCGCTTCATCGCCTGGAGAGGCACGGAGATCGTCGTCGTACCCTCCTCGGGGAGATCGACCTTCGCCCCGCCGTGGATCATCTGTCCGTCAGCTTGAATGAAGACCTGCACGGTCCACTCCCCGGGTTCGAGGTAGGTCGCCACGAACTCGCGATCTTCGACGATCGCCACGCGTGCACTCTGGGCCCAGACGCTCGGCTCTTGCTTGGGTCGAAGCATCACAGTGAGGTCGTCCGGCAAGTCGCCGTCAAAGACGATCGTGCCCCGCAGTGTCGCGCGTCCCTCGGGGCGGAGGTCGAACTCCAGCGTCTCATCCTCCTCGATCTCGACCAGGCGCAGCAGGTCGTATCCGACGGTCTCGCCGTCGCGTGCGAGTGCCCAGCTCAGGTGGTACGGGCCGGGAACGAGGCCATCGAAGGAGTAGGCTCCGTCCGAATCGGTCGTGGCCTCCATCCGACTGGGGATGTGCTCGTACGGGAGGTCGAGTGCCTTGAGTGTGACCTTCTCATTCGCAAGCCCGGCGCCGTCACCGGTGCGGAGCCTGCCCGCGATCCGACCTCCCGTGCCGACCTCGACAGTCCGCGCGACCGAGCCAACACCGGGCGGGACCTCGAAGGGGCCATCGATTGCGAGCGGTAACGACGTGCCGTCCGCGAACAAGTACATGGAGCCCGACGGAACGCGGTCCATCGTGAACCGTCCGTTCGAGTCGGTCTGTGCTTCGCACTCGGGGTCGGGCAGATACCGCTGCGTTCTTGCGGGATCACCGTCCGTGAAGCGCCGAACTCGCGCGCCCGCGAGCGGTGCACCCGTAGCGGCGTCGATCACAAATCCGGTCAGGCGCGTCCCTGAAACCAGCTCAACCAGGATGGCATCCTGGGTCGGCTCTCTCTCCACCACAGCACGGCCGACTTTGGCCACGGCGTACCCCGGTGAGCTGACCTCGATCCCCGTGACAGCTCCCATCTCCAGCGGCTCCAAGCCGGAGGTCCAGTAGCCGTCGGTGCCGACGAAGGACATGCCCGACTGGCTCCACGCCGCTCCGTAGCTCGAAAGCCTGGGCTCGTTGGGCGAGGGCTTAGGGGTGATGAACCGGACGACGAAGGACTCCACAGGCTCGCCCGTCATACCATCTACCACTCGCCCAGCGAGTCGGCCAGCTCGCTTCGGCCGCAAGATGACGTTAGTGGACCCGGCGGACACAGGTTGCTCGAGCACCGAGCAGCCCTCTGCCCATACTCGGAGCACAACGCGACCCTCGCGCAGTTCCTCCAGGTCGAAGCGACCGTCCTCGTCCGATGTCGCGCCCGGACCGACGAAGCCGGCACCTCTGTTGAAGCCCGCCGACTCCGGCGTGATATGTGCGCCCGGAAGTGGATCTCCGTTCTTGTCGAGCACGACTCCGGCAATCCGGCGTCCCGGCTCCATGACGATCTGGATGCCGTGGACCTCCGCGCCCTCCTCGGGAAGCTCGACGCGCTCTTGCCCTGCCGCGAACCCCTCTCGCAAAGCCCACACGGATTGCGCGCCCGGAGGCACGACATCGATCGAGAACGATCCCGCCTCATCGGTCCTCGTTGAAAGCGAACCCGTGCTGGCGGGGTAGTAGCCGACCGACACGGCCGCGCCCAGAACCGGTGCCCCGTCCCGTGTCACGACACGGCCCGACACCGAACTTCCTCTGTCGAGGACAATCTTCAGCGGGGCCGCAGCATCCTCGGTATCGATGCGCACCGATGAGGTGACGTATCCATCCATGAGCGCCGAGACTCGCGTGCGTTGCTTGGTGGGGTTGAGCTGTCCGAGACGGAATCGGCCCTCGTCGTCGGTCGTGGTCTGGTTGCGCTCGCGGGGGTACGTGCAGACGGTAGCGCCGGGAATGGGATGGCCCTCGGCATCGAGCACACGCCCCTCCACTGCATAGTCACCTTGAAGTACCAGGTCGCCAGCGAGTACGCCTCCCAGCCGAAGCGAGCCGACGGCCATCACGCCCTCCGCGAAGCCCTCGGCGACGGCGCGGATGGTCGGCGCGGGGTAGGTCGAGTCCATCGGCAACGAGAAGGAACCGTCGCCCGTGGTCACGACCTCGCTCAGGTGGGAGATGACTCGTGCGCCGGTGACGGGCTCACCTTCCTCGTCGACCACCCGCCCGAGGACCTGGGCATCCAACAAGTACACGTACGGCGCGAGATCGTTCGGTGGCGCATCCCCAAGGTGGACGACGCGCGTCGAGGCTCCGACCTTGTGACCGTGAAGCACAGGGACGACCTCGACGACGGTTGTCTCAGAGGGATGAGGTCCGGCCCACCTGAAGTTCCCGTTCTCGTCGGCGTTCAACTCGACTTCGACACGCGGCGCGCCCATCGCCTTCGTGCCCGAGTAGAGTCGCAAGGAAAGCGGGGCGTTGGGGAAGGAGCCGAATGTTCCCTTGCGAACGTGCCCGCCGACGACCCATCCACCAGCGGCAGGTTCTCCAGTGGGGACGGCGACTCGACCGGACGGTTCGCCGACCCCGGCGGTTCCGCCTAGGAGACGCTCCGGCGATTCCAGCCTCGGCGTGGTCTTGGAGGAGGCAGAAGGGACCGCGGGGGAGGGACCCTCGCGCTCAGAGGTATCCGGGATGCCCGTGATGGCGACGGTCACCACTGCCGAGGCAAGGAGCAAACCCAGCGTGGGGAGGATCTTCGAGTTCTTCACGGGCATGTCCTTCATCTTCGCGGTCCTGGGGCGGGGTCCCGAAGGATGATCGACGGGAACCGTGAATGACCTGAGAACCCTGCGCGGCGAGGCCCCGGGCGTGACCCTCATCGCACAGAGCGACTTCCTAGGGGGCCGGGGCCCCGATGTGCCCGGTCCAACTCGGCGGCCACGAGCAGGCTCTCGGAGCGCCTGCGCGGTCGGCGGACGGAATGTAGGTACCGAGCCCGGGCAATATTCACCGCCTTGGCTTGTGTCTGCGATGGTCCATTAGTGGCAAAGCCCTCGATCACTGCACTGGAGATGCTTCGCCTATCTTTCGCTTCCGGCACGCCCCTACCCTAGTGAGGGCGCTCCCATGGACTGCATGGGGTAGGGAATCTGATTGACGGGCTGCCCCCCTGCCTCAGTGCTCGGCAGCACCGCAGATCGGGTCCTTCAATGCGGTGACTATTGTCCGGGCTGGGTACTTCCCTGAATGCCTATGGATCCCGGTTGCTGCGCGCCAGCGCAGGTCCCTGCCTTTCCTCCAGGCTGCTTCGATTCAGTCCCGAGTCGCCCTAGGCCTAAGACGTGCTGCGCTGCCCCGGCTGCGGGGGCCGGAGGCACATGATCTCATCGATCACAGAGCCAGAAACGGTCAGGCGCATCCTGGCGCACCTGGGTCTGCGGACAGAGCCTTACGGGTTTGAGCCTGCGCGTCCAGTTCCGCAGGCGGAGCTCTGGACTGGTCGTAGGCCCAGGGGATCCGCTCAGCGAGCTCCCAGAAGCCAGGGATGGGTGTCTGTCTCGGTGATGGAGGATGGGCCTAGGTTTCGTAAGAGCGGGTTCGGCTGAATTGGACCTAGGAGCAGTGGGGGAGAGAACTCGGAAGTGCCAAGCGACGATCGGTGTGCTGGGACGGTCCGACTTCTTGTCGGGGGCGGTAGACCGTTCCCATTCAGGCAAAGAGACCCAGGGATCAGCTCCTTCAGGCCCCTAACCTATTCACAACTCTCAGCTTGGACTTCCTATCCTCTCCTCTCCCTAGAGGGGGGACTGCTAGCCGAACTGGCGAAGTCTTCGCGCTTGCTTGCGAAATCGCGGGAGGCCCCGACCGCCGCACGCTGTTCTTGGTTTGGGTCTAGGGCTGGAGGCCGACGGAGTCAGGCGCCATCAGGCAAGTGCAACATGGCCATCGTTTCCGTGCACCCCAAGAGTAACAGTGCGAGCCGCCAGCAATTCAAGGCTTGGCCTCCTCAACACACCGTGCAGGCGACGACTGCTCACCCAAGTCGAGACCGGTCGAGCCAAGCTGCGGATTGCGTCGCGGCATTCCAATTTACTGCCAGTCGATGTAGTTGTCCGCATTTCCAAAACCGGACAAGCTCCAGCCGTTGGTATCCAAAGCTTGGATGTTTAGCGTAGACCCGCTCCTCCCCGGATCGGTAATCACCACGCTGTGATCACCCGGAAATGCCGACTGCAGAATATATGTATACCCGGCAGAGGCGTGGTTATAGACATCCAGGTCAAAATGCGCCCGCTCTTGAAGCTGGGGGATAAGAAAAGTAGCCCCTAAGGCTGGGTCCGCTGAGGCCAATAAGCTCAGTGATGCTGGTAGGTTGGCCTGATCAATCTCCCAAATGTCATGGGAGTCATGAAACTGGAGAATTGCCTTACTGTCACCCGTGCCACTCAGCCTCTCCATAGCAGAGACCATGTCCCTCCTTTCTATGGCACTGTCGTAGATGTTGTCGACAGCCATCGGCCATGCCCCCGTGACACCTCCCGATGGTATAGGGGGAGTACTGAACGTGTAGTGGTCGATTACGGTGTTGCCATTCCTCCGCTTGCCTGCAACGAGAAACCCTAAGCCATCGTCGTCGATCGCGATGGCAGACAACCAGTACGAAAACACAAGTTCTCTATGCAGTACGACTTCACCGATCGGGCGATATGTCCAGTCAATCACAACTACAGACCGGGGGAGATCTCGCGCAATTGCAACATTCCAGTCGCCACCTGCAATGTTTCTAAACTCCCCCCCTTCTGGTTGAAGAAGGAAGTCCGGCAATATGGGGCCGATATAGGGCTCCCACGACTGGGCATTCGGCTCAGTCCCTGACGCTCGGGCGCCTAGACCAACTAGGCCGGCCACTACAGCTGAACCGCAAATAGCGAACGAAATGATCTTTGACATGGATTTCTTGTCCGGTACGTCCTCGGCGGAGCAGATTGTCTAATTGCAAGTGCCACACATTTTCGGGATACTTACAAGCAACGGCAGCCCCATTGCGGCTGCTGAAAGGTCATCGCAAGCCGATTGATCAGGAACTGGGTCATCGTCACAACCGAGGAACGTTCTTGCGTTCTCCACATAGAACTGCAGGCCTGCCTCCGTAGTCACCCATTTGAAGATTTTGTCCTTCATGAGATTGTCCTTGATGGGAGTAACGAGCTGATCGCATGGAATACTAGGGATGTCATCAACGCCATCGCTATCGCCAGCACTTGGCTCTGGTGGATACTGATCGATTGGCTGGCCGGCCTTTTTCATGATCTTACAGGCCATTGCCAAGTCATCCAAATGCATCTGCGCGTCATTCCTCGCCCCATTCAGAACAGTACCGGAACAGTACCGAGACCGCGCAAGATTCACCGCCTTGGTAGCGGGTGAGAAGCTGTCCGATGCAGCCGTCTGGCTTCGACCAAGTGAAGCACCCGCGATCTGTGGGTGAGGTGCCGAGCCCGCCTGAGATTCTTCGGGCAAGCTTGTGGTTGCGGCCGCGCAAGGGCTGTGGCCCTACGAAGTGGTGAGCCAAGCGTGTGGGGCCACTCCGTTCGCCTGCCTTCAGGGTGCCTGGTGAATGCTGCCCGGGTTCGGGGGACTAGTTGAACCAAGTTGAAGGGGCCCCTCTAGCACATCCGCGTCGGAGCCGTCGGCTTGCAGGACCTGTCCGATCACGCGGTCGGTGGCTTCAGATAGGTACGCCGTCAGGGCCGTCGAGATTTCCTCGTACTCGGGCCAGAGAGTATGGTCCAAGAACTTCTTTGGCATGCGTGCCATGACCGTCGTATGGCGTTGCCGTGAATAGCGGTAGGGCTTGATGCCGTAGCGGCGCAGGAGTGCGACGAACACACGCCGCATCCACATGTCTGGCATCGAGAACTGATACTCGATAGGGGGATCATTGCCCTGCAGCCTCTGCAGGTGCTCGAGGATTCGCTCGCGGCCAAGGCCGGCGGCGGTCTTCTCTCCCGGGGTTGCCGCCCCGGCGTACAGGGCTTCGATTGCGCGCAGGCGCTCGATCAGTCTCGCTTCATCCATAGTCACTCTGGCGGATTTGAGAGGGGCCTGTGCCTTTCGGTAGCGCTGCGCGCACCCATTGTCCGGTGTTGCGGGCTCATTCTAGCAGGGACCCCTTTGGTGCGCTGACAGGTGGGCCTGTACCAAGCCCGGTTTCCATTCGTCGGACTGGGCGACTTGGCCGTGAGCTGCGGCTCGACGAATTCAAGCCTGGCTCCGTACCTCTACGCGGCGGCCCGCTGCACGGCGACGTTTACTCGCTTGCGCGTTGTATCGGGTCCGGGGCTTGCGCCCCTGGAACGGGCGAACTTCTTAGTGGAGAGGCCTGAGGAGCGTTGCTCCTTCAGCAGCTCTCGAGCTTCGGTGACTGGGGCGCTGCGGGGCTCGGTCTCGTGTTTTGTTTCCATGCCTCCAAGCTTCGGCATCTGGCTCCCCCTCAGCTAGATGCTGTGGCCGGATCCGTACTGCGTCCTGGCCCTCTCAAGCATCTCCGTCGGAGCCCTGGTCATCACCGGCGTGACTCCCCATGAGGCAGCCACCTTGATCGGTTCTCACCAACTAGGATTTCGAGCCGACAGCAGGCTGCCTGCGGTTGAGTTGCGTAGGTGAGCTGAGAGCCCTTCGAGTCGGTCTCAGTAGGGCCAGCGGGGTCGCCCGCTGCGATGCGAGCCTAGGTCACGAGGGGAAACCTCTTCGCCAGGCGCGTACGAAGCTCCAAGCAGCAGCGATCCACCCAGGCGTCGTCGGAAATGATCTGGTCCAGCTGCCACTGGGTGTGGCCCGAGATCGCGCCCCAGGCTTTCCATCACCTTGGTCTACGGGGCCTTTCCTCGAGCAGGTTCAGTAAATCGACCGCTACTCCAGGGACCTGCGGAATGCCACCAGCTGGGAAACCAAAGCTGAGTGCTCTTCTTGGATTCTTAGGAATTGACCATGGATCTCAGGATGATCTGTAGATACGAAGCGTATCTCCGTTGCGTAGCCATCGATCGATCCTGTGCTACTTCCGAAGGAAAATGCTTCTTTTGGATCCTGGGGGGCGTTGGACGGATCGTAGAGTTGTGCTCGATTGATCTGCTCATGCTTCGTCGCGCTAATTATTTGCGAGCCCTCACTGGATTCACCGATGGTGTCAAGTATTGCCTCAGTGAATGCTGCGGCGCTATGATTGACGCCTCTCGCCAAGTCTTCCCGAAGAAGCTCATAGGCTTCATGCTCCTCTTTGGTAATCCCCTCGCGACCCTCGGGGATCTCGGGGAGCCGAAAGCGCTCCTCCATGTTGGCCCTCAATGCCTGATCTACACTCTCCTTGATACTGCCCACGGCTATCCTGTCGCAAACTGAGCGCCATTCACCCGGTGACAGAGTCTCTTTGCTGAGCCGCCGGTGGCGGAACCCATCATTCAATTCCTCAAGGGTCAACCGTTCGGATTCCCATGCTTGTTCCGGCTCGCGGGCTTGATCGACCAAGGTTGTCTCGGTCGCAAGGGTCTGCTCGTTTGTGGGGCGAACTTCTGCGGTAAGAGGATCAATTGGGGTGTCGCCTGAGTGCCGTATGCTAAGGAGGTCGGAGGCCAGGCCGACGGTCGCAACGACTCCAAGTAAGATCGAGGATTTCATGTAATGGCGATTGTGATGGTTGTAATGTTTGGTTGCGCATTCCTCGGCGTGGCCATATCTCACAGGATGGCATGTGACCCAGGGCTTGCTGCGGGGAGACGAAAGTACCTGAGTGTACTGCGCATCCAGGTTGTTTAGTTTAGCTTGAATGTGATGGCAGGGCTAGCGCCAGATGTTGACATTCTAGGGCAGTAACGAGGGCAGTGCCGAGCCCGCGCAAAATTCACCGCCTTGGTAACCGGTGAGTACCTGTCCGATGCAGCCACCTGTTTTCGACCATTACCCACGATTTGTGGATGAGCGACACCACGGCGACCTTCCCCCAAAGCCGGCACCGAGCCCGGATTGGATTCGTCGGACTGGGCGACTTGGCCGTGAGCTGCGGCCCGACGAGTTCACGCCGGGCTCCGTACCTCTACACAACTCTCGGCTTGGACTCTCTACCCCCTCTGGCGCCGAACGCAATGTTGCTAGGCTCGTGCGATGAATGACGAGGTGGACGATGCCCTAAAGGGACTTGTTGGTGATGACGACGAGGGGGTGGGGGCAGCAAGGGTCTTTTTTAAGGCCACCGGCGAGGGCGCTGTACCGAGACTGAGAGAGCGAGCCTTCTCGATCACCAACAAGAGGGAGGGCTGGGCTTTGGCTACTGCGTTGAGAGAAACCGATAGTGACGTCGGTTACGAGTTGCTGATCGAGAGCCTGCTTGGTCAAACCTCCCTTGATCCGGAGCTTGTCTGCCACCAGTTCCTTGCAGTCGTTGGTTTCGCGGGGTCGGAGCGGTCTGTTGAATCCATCAAGCACATGGAAGAGCACTCTCCGGATGTCCTGCGGGGCGTTCTTGGCGCTCAGAAGCGTCGGCGCTGGCTCTTGGAACAGGAGGATTTCAAGCGCGGCGTGCTCGCTGTGTGTGAATCCGATCAAGCGCTTCAGTCTTGCATCGATGTGGTGATCGCTTGTGGATGGCCCGAGGCTGAGGCCTTGGCTCGGCGTTTGTTGGGCTCCGATGACCTGTCCAGCCGAGAGCGAGGCGAAGAGGTTCTGCTGGCAATGGGCCTTGTCGTGGAGCCCATTGAGCGACCGGCCCTCTTCTTTCCAGTCGTGGTCAATCCCGTTGGGGACTTGATGGTGGCCAAGAGCTTACTTCCGCCTGGAGGGTTTTGGCGCTTGCGCGCGATCGGCTTTCTTCCCAATGCGAACGCCGACCCCGCGCTCATGACTCTAACGTTCGGGGGGATCAGTAAGGATGGCCGCATGATCACCTGGAGGTGCGAGGGCAGCGAGCATGGGCACCATCAGGCGTTGGACTTCCTGCCCTACTACGGCGTCCCTGCTCCAGAGATTGGAGGGTGGGTTGCCCTGGAGGGAAAGAGCAAGTATCACGCGAACACCGTGTCGGGGCTTGGGTCGGTGGGGGAGCGTTTGTGGTCCTGCCGGCTCGATCGACCGTTCATCCGCGGCCTGGCTCGATTGAACATGGACCCGGGGGAAGAGCAGTATGTGGTCCTTGGGGCCCGGGGTACGATCGCACTTGATCGGAAAGGAAAGCGACTCTGGAGCCTCTCGGAGAGCGCTCTCTCTAGGGGCTATGGTCTTGACACTCACTCCGCCTGGCCGGGATGGATTGCGCTTGTCTACGGAAGAGTCGGATTGGTGAGAGCGGCGGCGACCTCGGCCAAATTCGTGCATCGCGTGACTGGCGACGTGTACTGCAACAAGGTCCGTCTGGTCGATGCTCCGGGCCAAGAGCCGGACTTGATCGCTGCGGGGTCGTCTTCTTGCGACTCCGGGGGATATGTCATCAGGCGTATCAAGCCGAGGGGAGAAGTACTGTGGGAAGCGCGGGTGCCGTACTCGGTCGAGCACTTAGTGCGAATCGATCGTTCAGCAGAGGATGGTGGTGAGCTCTTCGCTGCCTTGCTGGATGACAACTCAGTATTGGTCTTCGACCCCTCAGGCACGCTACTCTTCCACAAACCTTGGACGAAGGGGCATCGGGATGAGGAGATGCCCAGGGCGATTGAGCTTTACGCTGGTTCATGGGGCGACGGTCACGCACTGGCTCTCTACATGAGCACTGGAGTGTACGTGGTCCCCATTCCAAGCTGCGAGAGCAGGTTCTGAGCCCGGCTTGGATTCGTCGGATTGGCCTGACCCCGACAACGGGTCCAGTGCCTAGTCCGACGAATCTGAGGCGGGTTCGGTGTGCGCCAGCTAACTGGCGAGGTGAAAGGAATGAGAGAGTTCCACAGTGAAGAACTAGCCACTCACGCTGGCCTCGAGTCATCCGTCGTGATCCGTGAGGGTGGGGGCGAAGCGTTGACAGGGGTACGCATTGGCCGGGTATTGAACCGCGAAATTCGCTTGGTCGAGGAGACCGACGTACTACCGAGAACGGAAGGCAACACAGGTGCACGCGTTAGCAAGGTGAGTGTGCACTCGCTCCTCCGCGGTCTGAGACCCCGAGCATGTGCGGAATCACCTCGCGCGGGAACTGGGAGACCTCATGCTTGGCCGGTGCGAAGGATGGTAGCGCTGGTCCGCAGCGACAACCCAATAGGAGCAAAGCGCTGATGTACGAGCATGAGAAGTCGGACGAGTGCGTAGAGCCGAAGAAGCTCGCGAGCAAAGGAAAGGCTGCGGCCCGACCGGCCGAGCGGGTGGAGGGAAGGCGCGAGGGCCAAGGGGAGCTCGTCGAAGGAAACCAAGGACCGAACGCAGAGTCGGGCAAGCTTGCACAGCAACCTTCAGCGGGTACGCGAAGCGGCTGACCGGCACAGGGGTCAGCAGCTCACCTCGCTTTGGCATCACAGTTACAACGTGGACCACCTGCGGGCAGTTTTCTTCGGTATGAAGAAGGCCGCAGCGGCAGGAGTCGACGGCGTGATGTGGGCTAGCTACGAAGAGAACCTGGAGGACAACCTCCAGGATCTCTCTGGGCGCCTCGCGCGCGGAGCCTATCGGGCGAAGCCAGTGCGACGGACCTACATCCCCAAGGCCGATGGACGCTTGCATCCATTGGGCATCCCCACACTGGAGGACAAACTAGTGCAGGGGCTGACCAAGAGCGTTTTGGAACAGGTCTACGAACTGGACTTCACTGGCTTCTCGTACGGCTGCCGACCAGGACGAGGGCCCCACAGGGCGCTCGACGCACTGGCCACGGCGATCAGGAGGCACAAGGTGAGCTGGGTGCTCGACGCAGACATTCGAGGTTTCTTCGATGCCATCGACCATGATTGTCTGATGAGTCTTGTTGAGCACCGGATCGGTGACCAGCGTGTCCTACGCCGCTTGAAGAAGTGGCTGAATGCGGGCGTGCTGGAAAACGGGAAGAAGCAGCGTGCGGCCTACGGATCGTCGCAGGGAGGGAGTATCAGCCCCCTGCTCGCGAACGTGTACATGCACTATGCACTCGACCTGTGGATAACGGCTTGGAGGAAAGACGTGGCGCGCGGCGAGAGGTACGTGGTGCGCTATGTGGACGACTTCGTGGTCTGTTTCCAGTACGGAGACGATGCGCGGCGCTTCCTGGAAGCGCTGAAGGAGCGATTTGCGGCCTTCCATCTCGAGCTCCACCCCGACAAGACGCGCGGGGCTCGAATTTGGCCGCTTCGGGGACGGATCTCGCGGACGGCGCGGCGAGGGAAAGCCCGAGACCTTCAACTTCCTAGGCTTCACCCACTATTGCACGAAGACGCGGAAAGCGAAGTTTCAGCTGGGACGCAGGACACAGCGAACGAAATCCCAGGCCAAGCTCAAGATATTGAAAGAGCAGCTTCGGAAACGAATGCACGTGCCGATCCCAGTGGTCAGTGCGTGGCTCGCTCGCGTCTTGCGCGGGCACGACCAGTACTAAGGAGTGCCCGGCAACAGCGCGGCCATGGAGATTTCTCGCGATCGCATCTCTCGGCTCTGGTACACGGTGTTCCGGCGCCGGAGTCACAAGGGTCGCCTCCGCTGGGATCGGATGAACCAGCAGCTTCGCCGCTGGCTCCCTCGCCCGTATCACTCACCCCTGGCCCGATGCCCGCTTCGACGACAACCACCCGACGTAGGAGCCCAGTGGGTAGTGCCGCTCGCCGGGATCTGAGCGGGGGGCTCCGGGTGACCGGAGTCCCTGCCGCGACACCGTTCAGGCAAAGGGGGAACTTTGGTAGAGTCGAATAATCATGATTCAAGCGCTCCTTATTGCCTTGCCCACCGCGTCGGCGCTCCTCCATGGTTGGAGTACGACTTCTCAAGATGCAGCCGAGGCAGCGGGCCAGGACTCGCCCCAATGGGTCGCACAGGCAACCCCAGATGAGGTGGCACGGGTGCTCTTCCCCTTGGAGGTCGAATTCCCCAAGGACGCCCGCTTCGGGAACAAGTTTGAGAAGAGCTCCGTGCAAGCTTTAGGCCTGCGCATCTCTCCCGAGCTTGCTGTGACCCGCTACGCTCCGCTAGTTCACTCCAGCAGGCTCAAGGCGACAGGCGGTGAGGCGAAAGGCATGCGTATAGACGTCCTCGGCGTCGACGCGGAACTGGATCTCGCGCTCCTCAGGTTGCGCCCGAAGAATTCATCGACACGCGCGACTGAAGCCAGCACCCAAGAGGACTGGCCGGTTCGCCTAGCCCCCGAAGGCGCCGAGGAAGATGGCGAGCTTTTCACTCTCCAATGGAGTGCCCTTTACCCCGGAGTGGCCCGGGCCGAGTCCCTCTCCTCGATGCTGTCCGATGGTTCCGATGACCGAGTCTCTTTTGGACGGCATTCCGAATCCCTGGGAGGCATGCCGGTGGTCGACGGTTCGGGTTGGCTTGCTGGCATCTGGCGCTGGAACGCACCGGTGGAGGGTTCCATGGAGGTCGAGATGACGTCCGGGAATCGAATCGAAGCCTCCGTCAAGCGCTTGCTTGCCGAGGCCGAATCCCGCGACAAGTCGAAGCCCGCCTTGCCTCCCGTCAGGCACTCTCACTCCTTGCCTCGGCTCGCTTGGCCCGTAGTCAGCGGCAGCCCCAAAAAGCAGGAGAAAGCCTACGCGAAAGACGTGAAGTCCGCCCTTGCCGCGGCTAGACGCTTCGCCAACGAGGTGCCTTGCAGGGAATGCGGTGGAACGGGCCAGGAATCAAGAGGCGTCATTGAGCGAGTCAACAACGGAAAGGATAAGAGGACGACGTACACATCGACGTGCCCGGACTGCGACGGCGACGGGATCCTGCTGCCCATCCCACTGTGGAGGACCGCTCGGATTTTCGCAGCCAAGCTGACGGCGGTAGATCCGCGGGCTCCGGAGTTCGACGAGGTCGTCCGCAGCTTCGAGGAAAGCATCACGACCACGCACCCCGTGGGTAAGCAACGCTTCCTCTCGCGTATACGAGACTCCTCGATCGAGGCCTTGAGCCCTGGCGCGATTCAGCCGGGCAAGTCGATTCTCTTCATCCTGCCGCGTAGGGAATGGGAAAGCCGGACTGAGACGGATGGCAAGCTGTGCTGGATCGACGGAGATTTAGGTCGGCTGCTCCTCGCCAACTCCTCCACTCGCAACGTGCGCGGAGAAGGCAACCACGTCATGTTGGCCGGAACCCTAGCGGGCCAAATCACGCACGGCGGCAAGCTGTGGACGGTCCTGGAGCGCACCCTCGCTGTGCCGGTGCGCACCGATAGGGAAACCACCGGCCGCTAGGAGTCTGCGCCACAGAATGTGGCGCGTGAGGGCAGTACCGAGCCCGCGCAAAATTCACCGCCTTGGTAACCGGTGAGTACCTGTCCGATGCAGCCACCTGGTTTCGACCAGCACCCACGATCTGTGGATGAACAACACCGTGGTGACCTTCCCCCAAAGCAGGTACGGAGCCCGGCTTGGATTCGTCGGATTGGGCTGACCCCGACAACGGGTCCAGTGCCTAGTCCGGCGAATCTGAGGGGGGGCGATACCATGAACTTCCGGCGGAGGACGTCGGCGCCATGCGTAGGTGTTGACCACGGAGCATTCCAAGCGGGTAGCAAGGCCATCTGGCATCCGATGTGCTTTGACCCCATGCTGTCGTAGATGGTTGATCTTGTTGAGGCATGGCGCGACTGGCACGCGGCTGGAGCCAGCGGCGTCCTAGCGGGCGACGAGGCCCTGCTGGATCGCCCGGATCTGTCCTGCGATATCGGCAGCTGGGACGAATTTGTCGCAAGCGAGGAGTGGGTTTCGAAGTCGAAGCGCCTTCACCTTGCGCTCACTCCGACTCCATTTGTCGGCTGCCTCGACTCAGCCCGGGTCTTCGTTCTCTTGCTCAACCCGGGCTTCAGCCCCCTCAACTACTTCGCCGAGTACCAGGTGCCGGGCGGGCGAGAAATGCACCTGGACTGCATTGCTCAGAACGGGGCGAGTGATCGCCGGGGCTTCCACTTACTTTCGCCGGAGGCGTCGTGGCGGGGCGGGTTCCGCTACTGGCACGGCAAGCTGTCAAAGCAGGCCAGGGAGTTGGCACAGAGGACCGACATGTCTTTGGTCAATGCGTTCGACCACATTCGCCAGAATCTCGCAGTCATCGAGCTCGTGCCCTACCACTCCGCCACTTTCGGGCTGCCGCAGAGAATCATGAGCCAGCTGCGCTCAGTGCAGCTCGCCCAGAAGTACGTCCGGGAAGTCATCGTCCCGAAGGCAGAGCGAGGTGATGCCGCGGTCCTCGTCACGCGCAAGGCGAAGCTATGGGGCGTGGAGCCGTCCGAACAGGTGGTCGTCTACGAGGGCGGCGAGACTCGCGGCGCCCACCTTGGACCTGGAACTCGCGGTGGACATGTTCTTCTCAAGGCGCTTCTCGAGGCAAGGCGTGCCCATTGAGGACGGATTGGGAGGGGTGGACAACGGGACCATGCTCGTGGTGGGTGGAAGGCAAGCGATCGATGCAACGGCAGTAGGCTGAGCCTGACTCGCTCGGTCTCGCTGGTCGCAGCTGCGCGTTCGGGGTCGAGCGAGATTCTACCGAGAATTCGTGACGGGCTAGCGCGTTGGAGTGCGCGTAGGTGGGTGGCAAGGAACTCCGACCTATCGGAGGCACATCGCGCCCGGCGGTTCATTGGGAACGGGGCGAAGCACGGACCCGAAGCCGTAGGGCGGATGGGGGAGAGGTGTGCCCTGGGGGAGGAATCCGGGCCCTGACTATCGCCTGCAACGACCAACGGAAAATCCAAACCATGCACCCTAAGTACTTCGCCTCCGCACTCCTTCTTGCGACCGGCTCCTGGAGCCTGGCTGCCACGCCGGCGCAAACGCCGTACCGCAAGCCGGCCGCAAACCAAGCTCGTTCTGCTGCGAATCCGCACGTGGTCTACCAATGGAAGAAGACGGTCTCCCCCAGCGGCCAGGTGACCGAAGAGGCGCCTGTGACCGATCTTCTGGAATGGGTCGACTCCGGCGCGGGCACGATCAACCTGGATACCCTGCGAGACAGTGAGGGTCGCCGCTATCAGATGATTGCCGATGCTTGGCAAGAATCGGAAGAGGGCGATGTGCACTACTCCATGCAGCTGGTGCAGACCGAGGGAAGGAAGCTGACCGAGGCTGAGATCGTCGCGGACTGGATCGAAGCGAATCCGGGCTCGACGATGGCAGAGATCGAGGCTTTCCGCAGCCGCAAGAGCCTGCGGGGCGAGCGTCCTAGCCCGCAAAAGCTCAGCAGCGAGGTGAGCGACTGGCTTCAAGAGGGCCTGATGGAAGAGCGCATCCGCGTTACGGTGCGGCTGCACTCCGACATGACGCCGCTCAGGCTGCCCAAGGTCGCCCCGAACCTGTTTTCGCAGGAGCCCGCAGCGGCCCTGGCCCAAATGGAAGAGCGCCTGTTCGCGATCGAGCAGCGCAAGACCGACCTGGCCCTGGATCAGGCTCCGGTGATCGCCGAGCTCGAAGGCCACGGCGGGCGGATGATGAATGCCCATTGGATCATCAATGGCTTTGATGCGGAGCTGACCTGGACCGCCCTTGCGGCCCTGGCCGCCAACCCGCGGGTCGAGCACATCGAACGCTTCGATCTAGGCGTGACCGACGACAACGATCTGCAGGATATGCGCGAGGCCGCCCAGATCCCCCAGCTGCATGACGACGGGCATACGGGCGAAAGCGGCAGCGGCAAAGCGTCGTACAACGACATCTGCCTGGCGATCATCGACAGCGACATCCAGGTCGACCACCCCGCGTGGGACGACTGGGGTGGCGGCCCCAGCCGACTGCTGTCGACCTGGCGCCGGAGCGGCGGCAGCTGGTCCACCGTGACCTCCAGCGCCATCACGACGCCCTCCCACGGCACGAAGGTGGCCGGGGTCGCCCTGGGCGACTTGATGGACGGACAGGATTCCGCCATCACCTCGATCGCGGATCGCGAAGCTCGTACGGGCTTTGCCCCGGAGGCCTCTTTCCTGTTCCTGGAGAACGCCGGAGCGATTACCTCCATCGAGCAGGCGGTCTCGCTGAACCCCGACATCATCAACCTGTCGATGAGCTTCGGGACCACCAACACCTGCAACCTGGCCGCGTCCAGCAACGATGCGGTCGACGCGGCGATGTTGGACGGCGTCTTCTTTGCGAAGTCGGGTGGCAACAACGGCAACTCGGGCTCGACCTGCAACGTGGGCAACCCCGGCACCGCCAGCGGAGCTTTCACCGTCAACCAGCTCAGGCGGGGCGCCGTGCCCCTGAAGGAAGCCAACACCCAAGTTGGGGCTTCACGGGGCGGAGATAGCTTGAACCGCGCCGTGATCGCGATCGCCGCCTTCGGCGGCCCCGAGGCTACCACCGCCGCCCAAGTGGGCAATACATATGGGTCTTTTGGGGCCTCGAGCTCCGCAGCCCCCGCGGTCGCCGGCACCGCCGCCTGCCTCAAGGATCACCTGCTGGAAGTCTTCAGCTCGTCGATCGCCAACGAGGTCGGCTATCTCTACGCGACCATGCTGATGTCGGCCGACGGCCAGATGGAAGACGGCACCTACGCCAACACCTGGGACCCGATGGACGAGGTCTACGGCGCCGGCCGGCTGCGCATGCGCATGTTCAACGCCGAAGGCATGGACGGCCCCTGGCGTATGCGCCTATTCAGTCGCATCGTCGAAGACGGAGAGCTGGTCGCAGACATGCCCGTCCACCCCGACAGCTCCGGTGTGAACCAGCCCCTGTCCAGCGACGTAGAGCGTCTGCGCGCCGCCTGCTTCTGGCACGAGCCCAACATCGAGAGCGGCATCGCCTGGACCGCTGACATCCGCATGTCCATCGCGGGCAGCAACGGCTTTACCTACTACAGCGGCACCGACGACGACCCCCGACAGCGCATCTACCTGGGCAACGCCGCCGGCGGCCACGCTTGGACCCTGCGCCTGATGGGCAACGACGTCCCCCCCAGCCTCGACAGCGACTACCACTACATGGAGGACGAGCGGAAGGTCTACGTGGCCGTCTACTGGGAGGACTCCGATCGCGACGACAGCGACGGCCCCTCCGCCGACATCGACTGATTTCCCGCTTCCCACAGACCCCTAGAAGAGGACCTCCCATGAGCCCCCGTATCGTGATCCCCATCTTTGGCATCGGCGTACTTGGCCTGGCCCTGGCGCTGAACGGCGCGAAGCCAGTCACTCCAGCCGCACTCACCCAGGCCAGCGCTCCCACTTCTCTGCGGGAAGCACCATCCGCCAGCCTGGTTTCGCCGGGGCGAGATGCCAGGCGCTCCTTTGAGCTGCTGGCGTCCGCACCGGACCTGGACGCCGCGAGGATTCAGACCTTGCGGAACGAGAGCGACCGGATGCGCGCCGTGGCCGAAGAGCAGGGCGAGCAAGATCTGGGGGCGGAGCTGCGGCGCCGCATGGCCGAGATCGAGGTGGCCGAGCAGGAGGCCCAGGCCTTCTTCAGCCAGGAGCGCAGCCTCTTCGGTGATCGCAGCTTCGAGGAAAGCCGGGCCGCCATTCGGCAGATGCTGGTGATCCGCAAGACCCGGGCTGAATACGGGATCCCCCGCTAGTCCCAAGAAAGGAGCCCGGTCCCCGCCTCCCGGTGGGAGCCGGGCTCCCTGAGCGCAGCGGCCGGGGTAGAAACCCAAAAAAGCCTGTCGGGTGATTCTGGGCGATTGCGTCCCTTGAGGTAGGTACGTCAGCGGAGCCCTTCGGGGGACCCTGCCCCCAAGCCCCATGAGAATGCCCCAGGACAGCCAGCCCCCCGCGGGTAAACTGCGAGCCCGCAGTTCACGCAGGGGATTGGGGCCGGCCGCGAC
This sequence comes from uncultured Planctomycetaceae bacterium, assembly GCA_964459495.1. Lineage (GTDB taxonomy): Bacteria > Planctomycetota > UBA1135 > UBA1135 > CAYWNK01. The sequence continues at coordinate 298 of CAYWNK010000117.1, read as the reverse complement.
ACGCCCCGTCCATATTGTGGATAGGGGATCTCCATTGGCGATGAATGCAGGCGAGGAAGACGGGGACGGCAACGACCCGACCAGCGACCTGTTCCAGCAAATCCTGGATCGCCTAGGCGCCGACGATCTTCCGCGCTCTACCCGTGGACCGGGCCTGGCCCTCAGCTCGGACGGGCTGCCGTCCAGCCACCCCAAGGCCTCCCTCTGGGCGCGTCTCGCGGGGCGAAGTCTGGACCCCGCGCGCTTCGAAGTCCGCGGCCTCCTCGGCCGGGGCGGCATGGGCGAAGTGCGTGAGGTG
>CAYWNK010000116.1:0-18670 GCA_964459495.1 uncultured Planctomycetaceae bacterium | reverse complement strand
GCGGCCCCCGAGCACCGCGCTGCCTGCGCCCGCCGGCGCCGAAGACTCCAGCTTCAGCGCCTTCGACAGCGTCGCGCTCAACACGATCGTCGCCGACGCTGAGGGTTTCGGGGACCGCGCCAAGCTCGATCGAATGGGAGCGCGCCTGGTGCTGGTCAACGAGGCCGAGCTGCGCGTGGCCGAGGTGGACGCCGTCGAGTACACCGTCGGCCGAGCCACCGACTGCGACTGCACGCTGCGCAACCGCGGCGTTTCCAACCAGCATGCGCGCATCGTCTTCAGCGCCGCCCACAATCTCTTCCTGCTCGAGGACCTCGGCAGCGCCAACGGCACGAGCCTCGACGGGGCTCCCCTTTCGGCGAACCAGCCCCGCGAGCTGCGGCCGGACTCCCACATACGCCTCGGCACAATCGAGGCCGTCTTCGTTCAGGACCTCAACAGCGACCTCGAGCCCCTTGCCGCCGCGCGCCACGAGAACGCGGTCCGGCTGCTCAAGAATCGCGGCCAGGTTTCGGCCGTGGCCCTCAAGCAGGCCCAGAAGGAAGCCACCGAGAAACGCGTCAGCCTCTCCGAGGCGCTGCTCCTGGGCCAGCACGTGAGCCCGCGCGATTGGTCGCGCGCCGTCGAGGAGGCACGCGTTGCGTCCACGATCCAGGACCTATCCGGTGGAGACAAGTCCCGCAGGGTCCTTTGGGCAGCACTCGCAATCGCCGCCCTCATCATCGCGCTGCTGGCCCTGCCGGCCGGGCGCGAACTTCTGGGACTCTAGCCCCAAGGATTGAGGACAAGCGCTAGGCCCGCCCATGAACCCGACCCTCTTTCGCTCCAAGCACGGCCCGATCGCCGCTGGAATCGTCGCCCTGTTCATCGCTCTCTCCATTGCCTGGGACGCTCCCTTCGGCCGCGGAGCGGGGAACGTGCGCATGTTTCTGCTGGCCACCGGCTGGACCACCCTTGCGTTGATGCTGGTGGTGATGGCCTACGTGCTGCGCAAGTACATGCACCGTGGCCGCTACTCGCCGGAATTCAAGATGCGCGTCCAATACGCCGCGCTCGAAAAGGCCGACAACGAGATCCGGCGCATGCGTCAGAAGATCAATGCGGGCTCCCTCGGATCGGCGAAAGCGATCGAGAAGGAGGCCAAGGCGATCCTGCGCAAGGAAGGCGTTCACAAGGTCAACCGCGTCCTGGTCGAGCCCGGCCCGCCCGGTGGCGAGCCGTGGACTTTGCGCATCGTGCCCACCGAGCCCCTCGGCCGAGTCGCGCGCTGGATGCACGTGCACGCCTTTTACGGCATGGCCTTCGGCGCGCTGCTGCTGATGCATGGCGGCCCGACCCCCGGCTCGCCCTTTGGCTGGGCCCTGGCCGGCCTGGGCTACCTCGTCTTCGTCACCGGGCTCTTGGGCATCGTCCTGTGGGCCTTCGGACCCCGCTGGCTCACCCGCGCTGAGCGCGACCTGTCCATCGAGGAAGCCAGCGCACTGCACCAGAGCCTCGCACGGAAGCGTGCCGAGGCCATCGCGAGCTTCGACGGCGATGCCCGCAAGCGCGTGCAGGCCCTGGTTGGCTCTAGCGCCCCCAGCGCCTGCCAAGTGCGCGGTGTGCTGGGGGAACTCGACACCCGCAGCCCCGGCCAGCTGGCCCCCCTCCAGGACGTCTGCGCCCTGATCGCCCAGGAGCGAGCCGTAGGCAAGGAGCTCCGCGCGCTGCGCCGGGTGCGCGCTTCGTTCATGGCCTGGAAATTCGTCCACATCCCGGCCGCCGTCCTGCTGACCGGACTCGTCGCCGTCCACGTCCTGTCCATCTGGAAATACTGATCCCGCATGGTCCCCCCCCAAAGCCAAGGCCAGCTGATCGAAGGGCTGCTCGAACAGCCGCTCTTCGAAGGCCTCACCAAAAAGCAAAGCGAACTCATGATCGAGTTCGCCCGGGTCGTGGAGTTTCCAGCAGGCACCGACTTCATCCGCCAGGGCGAGTACACGCAGGACTTCTTCCTCGTGCTGTCCGGAATCGTGACCGCGTACCGCACCGAGAAAGACGGGCGCACCGATGTCATGGAGCAGCTGGGCCCCGGCAAGTGGTTCGGGGAGCTCTCGGCGATCTCCAATCAGCCTTCCATGGCTCGCCTCAAGGCAGACACCGGCTGCGTCCTCGCGGTCCTCGACGGTGGCCTGTTCAAGGAACTGCATCAGTTTTCCAAGCCCTTCCGTGAAAAGGTCGACGCCCTCTACCGCAAGCGTTCCCTGGCCCAGCACCTGCGGGTCGTGCCCCTGCTCAGCGGCCTGGACAAGGACCTGCTGCGGACCCTGCGTAGCCACGCCACCTTCGAGCAGTTCGACAAGGACCAGGTCGTGGCCAAGGACGGCGAGGCGGCCGACCGCATCATTCTAGTTCGCTCGGGCGGCCTGACGCGCACACGCCGCGACACCTCCGACAAGGAGCATCTCGTAGGCTACCTGATGGCCAACTCGTCCTTCGGGGAGCATGCCTTCCTGGGCGAGGGCGGACAGTGGCAGGGCACCTACACGGCGCTGATGACGACGGACGCACTGGTGCTGCCCATCGCTGCGATTCAGCAGTCCTTCGCAAGCCAGCCGGAGGTCCTCGAAACCCTGCGCCAGACCGCGCGCCTGATCGTCGCCGAGGACGCCGGCATCCACACCGGCTACTACGATATCGCGGGCGGGGACAGCGCGGCTATCGCGGCCGCGGGCAACGAGGCCGAGGCCAAGCTCGACGAGCAGCTCGAGATCATGGTGCACTCCGAGTCGATCAAGGGCGGCGAAGCCCTCGCGATCGACCTGGCCAAATGCGTGCGCTGCAACGCCTGCGTCGAGTCTTGCGTCGCCGTCCACGACGACGGCATCCCGCGCCTATCGAAGAAGGGCAATCGCATTTCGGCCGAGGGCAACGCGATGGGCAAGGAGCTCTCGCTCACCACGTCCTGCTACCACTGCGAAACGCCCGGCTGCATGATGGCCTGCAACTACGGCGCCATTCGCCGGGACTCCGAAGGCCTGATTCGCTTTGTGTGGGACAACTGCGTGGGCTGCGCAGAGTGCACCAAGGGCTGCCCCTACGACGTGATCCGCCTGACGCCGCCGCCCGGCTCGGAGGACGAGGGCGCGAATCACTGGCTGGCCAATCTGCCGTTGATCGGCGGTTTGTTCTCCAAGCCCCAGCGGCCGATGCTGACCCCGGCCGAGCGCGGCTACTACAAGGAACAGGAGGTCAAGGGCAAGGCAGTCAAGTGCGACCGCTGCGAGGGCCTGCCCTTCGAAGCCTGCGTCTACAACTGCCCGTGTGGTGCGATCGAACGCGTCCCGCCGGCCATGATCTTCGACCAGAGCCTGTCCGACATCGCCGCTGGCCTTCCGGAGGGACCCCGTTGACGCCTGCCCATCAGGGTCTGTTTCGCATCGAGCGCAAGCAGACCATCGAGCGCCGCAAGGACGAGAAGAAGAAGCTCACCGCACCTGTGGAGCTGCGCCAGGCGGAGCTCGTCATCGGAACGCGTTCGAGCGCTGACCTGGTCACCGACGACCCGGTCGTAGCCGACCGCCACTGCGCCATTCGCTTCGAAGGCGGCAGCTACCAGCTGCGCGACCTCGAGAACGCCAGCGGCACGTACCTGAACGGCGTGCGCGTCGAGAAGCCCGAGCACCTGGCGAGCGGCGACCGCATCGTGATCGGCGTCACGACCATCGAGGTCCTCACCGATTCGGCGACCGGCGCACTCGTGCTCCAGGTTTTCGAGGGTGGGTTCTTCTTCGCGATCAAGAAGCGCGGCGAGTTCGAGAGCGACTCCGATGAGTGGGTCCGCAGCGAGGTGGCCTTCGGGCGCATGCCGCTGCTCCTCGCCTTGAATGCACTGGGCGTGGTGCTTGCGTGCGCCGCTGCCTGGTGGCTGTGGTTCCAGCCCGCCGGAAAGCGGGCCCTGCAACCCGCCCCACTCTCCAGCGCGCATGCCGCGCTGTTCTCGGACAGCCCCCCCACCGAAGCCCACCTGGCTGGCTTCGTGGCGATCGCCCAGGAACAGGGCTGCGCCGCCTGCCATGAGAGCTACGACCGGCCCAGCGTCGCCAAATGCGCCAGCTGCCACGAGGACGTCGTCCAGGGCGCGACCCTGGCCCAGGCCCACCCCTTCCGCGCGGGCGAAGACCTCGAGTGCAACGCCTGCCACACCGAACACCACGGCGCCATGCCGCCGGCTGACACCCTGATGCCCGCGGACATCGAAGCGCGCTGCTCGGACTGCCACGGGGACGACTTCGCCACTGAAGATGGGCTCATGGCGGGCCTGGTGCGGGCGGGTGAGAAGCACGATCTCGCCCCTACGACGACCGAACCGGTAGCGCGCGTCGTGTCGCTCGGACACGAGGCGTTTACCCACGGCAGCCATAGCGCGATCACCGACTGCGCCGTGTGCCACGTGCCAACCGAGCCGGGCTCCGCCTGGGACTTCGGCCTTGTCACCTTCGAGGGCTGCATGGACTGCCACAGCACGGACACAACGGTGACCGGCGAGCAGCGCCCAGCAGACGAGCACCTCTGGAAAACCACCTGGCACGGCGCCGGGGAAGCCCAGGACAACTGCACGGTGTGCCACGCGAATGGCTACGAAAAGGACCTGCGTCTCACCGCGCAGCTGCCGCCCGCCCAGCTGTCCTACGACCTTTCCGTGCGTTCCCACACGGACCAGTTCCACGGCACCGACGCCCCCGGGGATTGCCTCAGCTGTCACGTGACGGGCGCCCCCCTGCAGGCCGGCCGCGTGCTGGAGGGCCGGCCCTTCCTGCACTCCCAGCACCTCTCCGCCCTGCTCCCCGGGAACGAGACAAACCTGGCCATGGTCGAGGCCCAGTGCCAGGAATGCCATACCGCCCGTGCCACCTCGGGCGCGTTGACCCTCGCGCCCGACGCTTACGCCGGTCCCCCGATCGAGGCCTGCGCCACCTGCCACCAGCAAGATGGCGAACCGCTGATCGCGGAGGCGGGGAGCCTAATCGGCGATGCCCTCGCTGCACTCCAGCCCAGCGACCAGGTCGACTTCCCCCACGATCGCCACATGCAGGTCGAGGGGGGCTGCTTCGCCTGCCACGAGATCAGCGCCGATTCCCATCTGATCCAGACCAAACCCGAGGCCACGTCGTGCGTGCAGTGCCACGTCGAATCGGATGCCGGCAAGAACCTGGCCCACACGGCCATCGGCGGCGGCGACTGCTCTGCCTGCCACATGCCACGCCCCGGTGAGGCTCCGGGCATGGCGATGGCGGCGGTGTTCTACGGCGCAGCCCCCGCCGATCGCGCCCCCTCGAACTTTCCCCACGCCATCGAAGCCCACCAGGGCGAGTCCTGCACTTTCTGCCACGGCGACCCCGCCGCGCAACCCGATGTGCACTCCCCCCTGGAGAGCGCCGTGTCCTGCCGCGAGTGCCACGCCCGCAGCCGCTTCCACTGGCGCTAGAGCTGTCGCGCTAGGGACTCCGGTGCCCCCTGGGTCCCCGCGAGGATCCCAGAGAGCGAGACAAGGGCAAGGAGCCCCCCATTGGAGAAACGGGGCTCCGACCTCGGGTGGTTGACGTCGAAGCGAGCCTCCGGCCCGGGGCAGGTCCTACGCGGGCGCGAGAGCCAGCGGCGAAGCTGCTGGCCCCTCTTGTTCCAGGCGCCCGAGGAGGGATCGGTTCCGAGTCCTGCTCCCCTTGACTGGATCACCGCGTCTAGGGGCTCCCCACTCGCAACCTTGACAAGACCGCTCTAGATGGAGCGATGTCTTGCCAGCAGCGCTCGCCCGTCGTGGTTCAGCAGCTCCGCCTATTGCGCGAACACCGTCCGACCTGCCCAAGCATCGCACTGGCCCAAGACCTACGCACTGAGTCTATTGCTGGGCCCCGGATGCCAGACCAGCAGCATGGTCAGCTCCCTGGACGACCTGACCGCCCAGGTAGACCAACAGGGTTTCCTGTCCCTCCAACAACAGCGGGTGATCTCCCTCTCTGGGCTGGTGCCCAGTGGTGAGCCAGGGACGGTCTATCGCTACAAGGGGACCCGCTCGCCGTTTACCGCTATCGGGATTTGCTCGCAGGAAGAAGATGGCAAGAAAGGCAAGCGCAGCTACTACCTGCGGCGTGAGATCAAATCGGGCAAGAAGCTCGACGAGCTGGTGGCCCTGCGAGACAAGCTCGTGGAGGTGCGTCTCCAAGCCTCTGAGGTGATCCGCAAAGGAGTCCAGCGCCTGGCCCGCCTTGCCGCGAAGGCGGACGCCTCGGAGATCGAAGGGCTGGAGATCCGTCATTCTGGACGTCAATACGCCAGGCCTGCTGATCATCCGTACCGACAAGAAAGTCGACGGTAACCTCGCGACTCGAATTGGGTCCAGCCTGGGACTCTCCGGTAGCCGCAGTCGTGAGACCGGCGGCTTCGCGGTCTTGGGCGGCTTGCGAACTTCGTTCCTGTTCCTGGGGGAGGATCTCGACGAAGGGCACTGGGCCCAGCCTCCCGGTCGAGACTGGAACTTGATCGGCACCCGCTTCCCGTTCTTTCTCGGCACGGACTTTCCCTTCATCGGTCAGTGGAACGAGGAGGACATGAAGATCGTGACCTCCAAGCTGGAGGCCGAGTACGTGCTCTATTCCCGGGACCAACTCTCCGAGAGCCAGATCCAGGGCAATCTGAAGGCTTCCGTGGATCAGCTACGCGACCTGAGCAAGACCCTTCAGGAAGTCGACGAGGTCGCCATCGAGGGAATCCTCAACGCCGTCGAAGGCCTCGGCAGCGTGGGAATACTCGGCGCCGCGAAGCAATGCATGCACCCTATTGACGGGACGCCCGAGTTGGGAGAGGTTTGGCAAACCGTGTACCAGGTGATGAGTGATTACGACGACCTGTGTTTCCTGTCCGCGGGCCGGCCACGCTTCCACTTCACCCGCTGGTACTAGCCAACAGGGCGCAGACACCATGTCGTGCACGGGCGAGCAGCCCGTCGCGGCGATCAGCAAGGTCAGAAGACGGTTCTCCGTAGTCCGTCGACCTCCACGACAAGACGACATTCGCGGCTGCATACCGGGCCTACGCGCGCCCCTGTCAACGGCCCCCCACCCCCATGGGGACCGACGCATAGCGAGAGGGCTCGCGTGAGTGGCAAGCCCCTTAGCTGGCGCACCCAGAGCTCGGCTCAGACGGAACGTCCCCCTTTTTGGTCCGTTCCATCTGAGCCGGGCTCCACAGGTATCGTTGGAATCCGCACGTTCTGCGGAAAAGTCTGCACCCCGAGGGGCAGCAGCGACGGTAGCAGGTTGTTGTGCCGACCGATCCCCCCCTCCCTGAGCCGGACGACCGGGCGCTCCTGGCCGCGATCGCCGGGGGAGGCCATCTGGCCAGGGCGGCCCTTGGGGCCCTGTACGAGCGGCATGCCACAGCGCTGCAGGGATTCCTGCGGCGCCTGCTCCCCTGCTCAGACATCGACGACGTGCTCCACGACACTTTCCTATGCGCCGCCCGGCGCAGCGCCCAGTTCCGCGGGGACTCCGCCAGGGCCTGGCTCTGCCGGCTCGCCGGAGACCGGGCCGCCGACCTGCGCCGCTCGCAGTCGCGCCGCAACCAGCGGGAGCGACGGGCGGCTCGCCCGGAGCGCATGGAGGGGGCTCCGCAACCGGCCGGCTCGCCGGAACTCGAGCGTGCCCTCGCCGCGCTCCCCAAACGCTGGCAGGTCGCGCTGGAGCTGCGCTTTGGCGCGGGCCTGACCCATGCCCAAGTGGCCGAGGTACTAGGCGTCAGCCTGCGCACGGCCAAGGACTGGGGTCGCCGTGCCCAGGCGCTCCTGGAGGAACACCTGGCCGAAGACCCCGGACCCAGAACGCAGAGGAGAACCCCATGAATCCAGAGACCCAGTGGCGCGATGCCTGGCAGGCCGGACGGCCGGCACAGGCCGCAGCTCCGCCCAGGCTGCTGGACGCCTGGGACGCGCAGCAGCGCGACCGCAGCGCCCCGCCGTCTGCGCGCGCCCGCGCGATCGCGGGCTGGCTACTGCTCATCGTCCTCGCCATCACCCCACGCTTCGGTCGCGCCGAAGCCACCGATCACTACCTGGCCCAGACCCTGCGTGAGTGCGCGCGGCCCCTGGCCCTCTGGATCGAAATCCGCCTGGAGAAAGGCCACCAATGATTGACGAATTCGAGCAACAAGCGGCCCCCGCCTGGGCCGTAGGTCTGCGCACCATCGGAATCCTGGCCCTGTGTGTCGCTCCGATCCCGATCGCCGACTGGTACGGCGCGGGTCCCCTCGCTCCACCGGAACCTGCGTCGATCGACCCATCGCAGACCGTACGCGACCACTCCGTCTGGCTCCTCTCCTACGTGCCGCTGCTTCTCCTGGGCTGCCTGGCCACGATGCAGCGCTTCGGCCTGGCCGGAAGCCGCGCCGCCCTGCGCGGACTGTTCTCGGGAGGCGGAGACGAACACGAGCGCCGCCGCGGGTCCCTGGCCCTCGGCGACGCCGCCCGGGCCGTCGTGTTGGGCGGGTTGGCCCTCACCTTTCTCGCGAGCCTGACCGTCGGTATCCACCTGAGCGCCGGCCAGGAGGCGACCAGCCCAGCCGAACTAGCCTTCGGCATCGGCCAAACCCTGCTGACCGGCATCCTCGTCCCCTTGATTTCGTTGCTCATCCTCGCCCCAGCCGCGGACCGCACGGGGCGCGGAACCGGCGTGGGCCCAAGCCTCGCCGAAGGTTGGTCGCTGGCCCAATTCGTCGTCCTCATCCCGGCTCTCCTGGTGAGCCTCCTGCTCCTTCCCATTCCGCTCCCATGATCGCCCTGACCCGACTGGCCTCCCTCACCCTCGCCTGGCTCGTCCTCTCGCTCGGCCTGGGCTCCGCGATCCCATACCCCACGCTGCTCTTGGACATCAGCACGGGCCTGCTGATCGTCGTCCTGCCCCTCGCCGCCGTCTCGGTCGCCCATTCGCCGGGCGCCGTCTTCGCTGCGCTCGGCACGGCGCTCCGGGACGACCGTTCCCTCGATGCGCGGGCCCGCGAGGACTGTGCGCGCATCCTGCGCAGCCTCGGGCGCGCCGCCCTGGGCACTGGCCTGATCCTGGCGCTGCTCACGCTGGTGGGCACTTTCAACGCCGTGGTCCTCCACGACGGCAAGATCAACTCACTCGAGACCTTCGCCGCCATGGGCGGCATGGCCCTCGGCCCGGTCTACGGCCTGGTGGCCAAGGGTTTCCTCTACGACCCCCTCGCAAGCGGCCTCGAGGAAAACGGCGGCACCCTGGGCGCTCAGCTCTGAAGCTTGAGGTCCTAGCGGAACAGGACAAGCTCGTCATGTGCACTCGAGGGTCGGCGCAAAGGCAGCCGTTTCCCTCCAGTTCTCCGCTGGCTCACAAAACGTCGAGCTACGCCTGCGCCCCGGATACCTCGTTCGACTCCGGGTTGTCGACGCCGCCTCCGGCGAACCGGAGAGCGGCTACTTGTACTCGCGTGGCCGATCGGCGCCGGCGGCATCGTCGTCGGCGGAGAACTCGAATCCCGTGAACGCAACCTCATCTGGGTTGCCGGCAGCGGGGCGATCAGCACCGTCCACCCGGTACCGGCTGACCCGGCGTCCTTCCACGCCACAGGCCTGCCTATGCCAGCACAGCAGGATCATCGAGGTTCTGCCGGGCGAGGTCGCTGAGGTTCGCTTCGAAAAGGAAGAGCAGAAAGGCGGCGGGTTTAGCCCCGCCTCCGCGCCGCCTTCAGCTGCCAAACCTCGACGTCCGCGTAGAAGGGATGGTCGACCAGGTAGCGAACTTCGGCTTCGCCAGGCACGACCTTCAGGGGATGCCCTAGCCGCGTTTCCTGGGGTCCACCATCGCGCCCCGCCAAATCGTACAGCGCGCGCCTCAAGAGACGCAGCCGGGCGAGCCCGCGCAGTCGGCGCTTGGTGTGAGATCGGAAGTCGCTGAGGCCCTTGTTGTAGATCTCCTGGGCGCCAGGGGCCCAGTCCCGGTAGAGCTCGGCCCCCTTGAGGCTGGCTGCCAAGCGATCCAGGGCCTGCATCGGCTCCACGCCTCCACCCGCCTCCAGCGCGGTGCGATTGGCCTCCGCCAATTCGAAGAGAGAACCGTAAGCCTGCACCGCATCCGTCAGGATGTACTCCACCAGTGGACCCAGAACAAAACGCAGCGCGGTTCCCCCGGGGCTCAGGGGCCCAAGTAGTGACTCTCCGAAACAGCGCGCCGCCAGCACCACGTGCACAGACTGCACATCGCCCATGGTCTCGAGGCCTGCGTCGACCCGGTCCAACCCTTCGATGAGTCGATCGAGGGCCTCGTCCTGGAGCTGATTCCAGACTCCCTCTTGACCGAATGCGAACCAAGCGTGCGGAACGAGCGACGAGGCCCCGCTTGCACTCTCAGACAACAGCGGCAGCGACGCCATGTCGCTGGAGAGCTGCAGCGCGTCGAGCAAGAACTCGACCGCATCCGGATCGCCGGCCGCAAGTGCCTCCCGGAAGTGCAGCGAGGCCAGGTTCGGCAAGTCCACGCTCGCGAAGAACAGGTCGTCGCCACCGATCCGGACGCTGAGCGGCGCGACGCCCCAGGGGTGTTCCCAGCTCTCCGCGCTCCAGTCGAGGTCGAATGCGCGATCTGTCGCGGAGGCGGATCTCCGCAACTCCCTGAGCGCCGGTTGGGATCGGTCGAGCAGCGCCAGGCGCGCATCCCGCTCAGCCTCTTGCTCGCTCCCGTTCTGGGCTAGGGAGATCGAAAACGCCCAGCAGCCGAGACCGTAGCGCCCCGCCGTACGGAGGGCATGCATGTAGGCCTCCCAAGCGCCCGCCCCCTCCGCAGCGGAATCGCCCGGGGTCGATGCTCGAACCATGGGCCCGACGAGCGGCTCCTGGGCGTGCGCCTTCTCCACGAGCGCGCAGCGCGCCTCAAAGCCCGACCAGGTCGCCTTGACCTGGGGCAGGTACACGACCCCCGCCAGCAGCGGAATCGTCACCATTGCCACCACCACGCCGAGCAGAGTTCTCTTGATTCGAGCCATGCCAGACTCATCGACCGCGCGGTCCCCTAGGCTGAAAGCGGTACGGAGGCGGTTCTATTCCCCCCTCCGTAGCGCCTTGAGGGCTGCCTCGAGCACCGCATCGTGACCACCCCAGGAGTATTCGGCGGGCTGGACGATCGGTGTGTCGGGATGGACCCCGACCCCGTCGTAGGGCTGGCCGCTGGCCTGGAACGAGGCCATCGACGACAGGCGCAGGCGCAGTCCTGAACCCGCGAGGATCGCCCCGCGGGAGCGGCCGCTGCCCCCACCCGTGGGCTGGCCTAGGACGCTAACTTCCGAGCGCGCGGCAAGGGCCGAGGCGAAGATGTCGGTGGCGCTGAAGCAGCCCCCGTCGATCAGAAGCACGACGGGACCCGTGAAGGTCGGGCCCCCGCTCGCCGGCGAGATCACCATGTAGTGCCAGTCCGAGAAGCCGCCGGGATCGGGCTTCCAAGTCGGCTTGAAGTCGGCGGCGAAGGACTCGATCGCCGCGCGCTCATCGGCGTTCCAGCCCTTCCAGCCCGCCGGATAAAGCGCGCGGTTTTCGAGGTATCCATCAGCGGCACCGCGCTGGTCACGCTCCCGCAGCTTGTACTTCGCGACGTTCACGACCGCCGGCGCCTCGTTTGAATCCATCAGCATGGGGTAGATGAGGGACAGCGCATCCCGGGTGCCGCCGCCGTTGCCGCGCACGTCGATGATCAGCCCTTCGGCCTCCGCGAAGCTCTCCATCCAGGCCTGCACATGCTTCAAGAAGGCCGGTTCGCCCTCCATCGAGGGAATGCGCAGATAGCCAATGTTGTCGTCCAGCATCGCGCTGTCCCGGCGCGGCCAGCTGCCGTACATCGCGCGCTGGCGCTCAACCGGGGCCGAGGCGATCCGCTCGGTCTTCCCGTCCGTCAGGGTTAGCTCCAGGGTGCCGCCCAGGTCATGGCCGAGCTCCAGCGCGACCCACCCGATGTAGCGCAGGTTCTCGATGGCGCGGCCCCGCACCCAGGCCCGCGATCCCGCAGGCGTGAGCAGCTGGCTCGCCTCGATCCAGCGCTCGATTCCGATGCCGTCGATCGCCGCCAGGTAGGGAGCCTGGTCATCGACGGGGCCCGAGCGATCGCCCCGAATGCAGGCGATCCCGTCTGCCGTCTCGAACAAGAGGTACGGCGCGCAGCCCGCCGGCAACATGCTGCGCAAGGACTCGTCTAGCCTCGTGTGACCGTCCCCGAAGAGCCCGAGGAACTTGCGCAGCTGCAGCGCGAACACGTCCCGGGGCAGGCCCTCCGAAGCCGCGATCCGCAGGGCATCCAGCGCGCCCCGGTAGTCGACCTGAAGCATGTGCAGGTAGGAATACTGGTCCTCGAGGATCCACTCAAGCTGGTCCAGGTCCCGCTCGATGACATCGGCCGCTAGCTCGGGCGAGCTCCAGCCCTCTACACCCTCCCCCAGCCACTCGGGAGCCATCAGGGTCTTCCACTTCGCCGGCATCCGCTTGGCGTGTCTGCGCTCGGTGCGCTGCACTTTGGCGGCTGGCCGCGGGGCGGACACAGCGGAATCTTCCCCCCTGGTGAATTCCATCACCGCCCGGCGCTTCTCCAAGGTCATCGTCACCGCGGGTAGGACCAGCTCCTCGCCGTTGTCGATTCCGAGGAGCCGCATCCGGACCGTGGATCCAGGGGGAGTACCGATTTCGGTGAGCACCTGCACGATGTCCTCGGCGATGCGCTTGGACCAACGCCGCCCGTAGGTCTTCTTGGCGAACGCGACGAGCTCGGCGGCGCTGTGGGACTCGAGCTCCAGCAGCTCATAGAACGTACCCCCATGGCGCACCTCGGGTGTATCGCCCTTCCAGCGCACGGCCGAGTAGGGGGCGTACCTGGGGTAGTCCTGGATGGAGCATTCCAGGGTGGCGAAGGGGCGAGCGGTGGCGGGCCCCGCGCATAGCAGGGCCCCGGCGAGGAGGGTTTCGATCTTCATGGCGGCGAGTTGGATTCGGACAAGGTGCCGGGAACCGCATGTCCCCGGGCGGGAGGGAAACACCGGGGGTCGAAACACGGCGGGTAGAATCTGCCAGGTATTTCAGCAGAAGCCGGCCATCCACTCGTATTGGCCTCTGAAGCGCTATGGACAGGGCCAACGACGAACAGATCTGGAGTTGGGTGGACCGCCGGGCCCCTGAGCTCGACGACTACCTGGTGCAACACCCGGGCGAGAGCGCTCGGGTCCAAGCCGTCCGGGAGATCGTGGACGGGATCGGCGCCGCCGCGTCTAGTTTCACCGGGGCCCAGGCACCAGCCCGTGTTGGCCCCTATCGGCTCGGCAGGCGCCTCGGGGAAGGCGGCATGGGCGTCGTCTACGAAGCCGACCAAGACCGCCCCAGGCGCAAGGTCGCCCTCAAGCTCCTGCGCACGCCCGGCGCCGCCAACCCCGAGGCCGCGCTGCGCCTGCAGCGCGAAGCCGATGCGCTGGCCCAGCTCCAGCACCCCGGCATCGCCGTCGTGCACGCAGCCGGCGAGACCGAGGACGGCCTCCCCTACCTCGCCATGGAGTTGGTCCGCGGCGTCCCCCTCGACGCCTTTGCCCGCGACCATTCCCTCGGTCGAGACGGAAGGCTCGCCCTCTTCGCCAAGATTTGCTCCGCGGTCCAACATGCCCACGCGGCCGGCCTCGTCCACCGCGACCTCAAGCCCCAGAACATCCTGGTGACGGCGGACGGCCAGCCCAAGGTGCTCGACTTCGGCCTCGCCACCTGGCGCGATGCGGAGCTCCAACAGACGCTCACGGTCACCGGCGCTCTGGTCGGTACTCTGCCCTACATGAGCCCCGAGCAAGTCGGCACCGCAACCATCGGTGCCGCCAGCGACGTCTATGCCCTGGGCGTGGTCCTGTATGAGCTGCTTCTGGATCGGCTACCCATCGACCTCGAGGGTATCCCGGTGATGGAGGCCGCCCGACGGATCGCCGAGGAGCCCCCCCTGCGTCCGCGCGCGGTGCAGCCCGACCTCCCTCGGGACCTCGAAGCCGTTCTTCTCCACGCCCTCGCCAAAACCCCGCGCTCCCGTTACGGCTCCGCCCTCGACCTCGCTGCCGACGTGGAGCGCGCCGCGACCGGCCGGCCCGTGATCGCGAAACGCTGGACGCTCCGCCGACGCGCCTGGGCGCATCTCGTGCGTCACCGTTCGATCGCACGCATCGCGGGGGAAGTCATGGCCGCCGTCTGCCTGCTGGGCCTGCTCATCTGGCTCAACAATCCAGCCTTGGTCGCCCGCAACCTCCCCGGAAGATTCCCCAAGCTATCCCCCTTCGAAGCGATGCGTTTCCGCGGTCCCTGGCCCGAGGTCCAGCTCGACGGGGCCTGGTATGAGCTGCTGGAGATCGAGGGCACGAGCGCCCAGCGACTCGTCGCCGATTTCACCGAGCTGCAGCCATGGAGCTGGCGCAAGCGCTTCACCGAGGATCTCTGGCAGAACCTCTGGGAGAGCGGCCGGATCCCCTCCAAGCGCGTCGACCTGGTCCTGCGTGACACGCAGACCGGGGCCGCTTTCCAACGCAATGACGTGGAGATGACAGGGGCCAATCGCGACTCGTCCTGGCAATACCGGAATGCTCTCTTGGAGTCCCGTCTCGATGTTGGCGGCGACCGAGTTCGGTTGAAATCTGGTGTCCAACCCCGAGTGGTCGACTCGATCGGGGGCATGGATGCCCAGGCCCTCCTGGCTGCCTGCAACTTCGACAACAGAGAATTCCTCAGCACGCTGCTGGAACTCCTCACGATCCAGGAGGGTCATCGGGCAGGTGATACCGTCCGGGTCGCGCTGTCCCAGCAGCCCGGGCATCCGGGGCAGCCGGGACAGGAGTATTGGCTGAGCTCGGATTCGACGGACCTCAACCGGTCGCGATTGCCCCGCGCGCGACTCGACGCGATCTACGACCAGGTCCGCAAGCGATGAGCGACGAAGCCACCATCGACGATTGGCGTCCGGTCCTCGTGCGCTTTTGCAGCACCTACCTGCGCGGCGCAGCGTCCGCCGAGGACGTCGCCCAGGAGGTCTGCATCCAAGCCGCCGCGCTCGATGCGTGGCCCACTCGCACGTGGCTCTTTACGGCCGCGCGCCACCGCTGCCTCAACCTGCTGCGCGGCGAGCGCCGGCGTCCCGACAACCGACGACTCGCCACCGGCACCGATCTTGCTGCGAGCGCCATCGGGCCCCTCACCCGCATGGTCAAGCTCGAAGACGCCGCCCAGGTGGAAGAACTCCTGGTCCGCCTGAGCGATGCCCAGCGCGAAGTCCTGCTGCTGCGCTACGCCCAAGGCCTGGGCCGCGAGGAGATCGCGGCCGTCGTCGGCGAAACCACCGCCGTCGTCAAATCGCGCCTCTACGAGGGACTGAATCGGCTGCGCGAGCTAGCTCGCTAACCAGCCCATTCCCTGGCGCTGCGCAAGCCCCTCTTCTTCGAGCTGCTCCAGGCCCGCCAACAGGGACTGCTCCGCCAGCGCGTACAGCTTCGGCGAGGTGTCCGCGTAGACGTGGGGCACCAGCGCGCCGATCTCGGCGGGGCCGTGCTCGGCGAGGGCCTGCTCGAGCAGCCGACGGCGCATGGCCCGGTGCTCGAGGTAGCGCTCCAAGAGCGCGCGCCCGTCCCGGGCCGCGGGTCCGTGGGCGGGATAGAGGTGACCGAAGTCCAGGTCCCGCATGCGCCGCAGGCTCTCCAGGTAGGTGGCCAGATGCCCCTCCGGCGGCTCGATCAGAATGGTCGAGACCGTGGACGCCAGATCGCCGGCGATCAGCGCGCCGTAGCGCGACTCCCGAAAGACCAGGTGCCCGCGGTCGTGGCCTGGGGTGTGATAGGCCTCCAGGTGCCAGTCCGGCGTTCCGTCGGGCGCATCGCCGAGGTCCAGCCGCGAGCCCTCGTCCAGGACTCGTGGATCGCGGACCGGCTCCGGCAAGCGCTCCAGCGTGAGCGGATGCGCGAACACCGGCAGGTCATAGCGCTCCGCCGTCGCAGCCACGCTGCCCACGTGATCGGGGTGGTGGTGGGTCACCAGCGCGCCTTCCAGCCGCGAGCCGCGCGCCACCCGCTCGTCGAGGGACTCGAAGAGCCTGGCGCGTTCGGATTCGTCGTAGGTCGCGGGGTCGACCACATACAGGCGCCCTTCCCCCACCACGTAGCAGTTGGTGGTCGTCGCCGGCGGCAGGGTTGGGGTGAGCAGCGGCAGCTGGGCGATCCCCGGCGTGCTGCGCACACCCAGCGAGGCTCCCGCCGCGTCCAGCGAGCACACCTCGGGGCCCGCCGCGAGCAGCTCCTCCAGGCCCAGCTCGACCAGCTTCTCGAGAATGCCGAGGACCGGCGGAACGATCAGGCGTTGCCCCGTGCGCCACTGGCGCAGGGCCTCTGCGGGGTCGACCCACTCGGCGTCCGAGAGCTCGCCCTCGATCACCGCTGGCTCAGCGTCCAGCGGGAGTCCCACGTGCAGGAAGCGCGTGGTGAAGCGCACCGGAGCCATCGCGGGCGTGGTGCGCGTGCCGATCGGCTGCACCTTCGCCAACCCCTCCGGCGCTCCGTCGAGCAACTCGCGAAACGAAAGCGCCGCGGCCGGGTCGTCCCCAAGCAAGGACTCGCGCAGATCCTGGGCACGGCCCAGGTCCAGGTCGACGGCGCACAGGCCGGTCTCCTCGAAGAGCTCGCGCACACCGCAGCGCGCCATCTCCAACGTGGTCGGGAGCGCGCTCGACCGCTCGCCAGGCTTCTCCCGGTCGGCCGGATCCACCGAACCGCCCGGCAGGGCCCAATAGCCGCCGAAGAAGCGCAGCTTGGTCGAGCGCAGGGCCAGCAGCACGCGCACGCTGGCGCCACTGCCTCGGGTGGCCAGGACCGCCGCGGACTGGCGCGGTGTGACCGCCATGTTCGTTCGCCTAAAAGGTGAAGCCCAATGCCCCGTAGAACTCCGTGAAGTCGAACTCGGTGTCGAATTCACCGATGTCGTCTTCGAGGAGGAAGGTCTGCCGCACGCCGACCCCGATGTGGATCGTGTTGGTCAGGCGAATGCGCGTGCCCAGTTCAACGTAAACGCCGAACGAGCTGAAGTCTTCGGTGCTGGTGACCGAACCGGTGCCCCCTTCGACCTCACCGTCGACGAAGAGCAGGCCCGTGCCGAGATGCGGCCGCCAGTGGCCCGAGAGGAGCTCCCCGCGAACACCGACCCAGCCTACGATTGCATCGAGATCCTGCTCGACCTGGTCGAGCGGGCCTGTTCTGCCGTCGTCGGACAGGCTTTGGATACCCACCTCGAAGGCCACGGGCACGTAGGCCTTCGTGTCCAGCATCCCGAGGAGCGCCACGCCGGCACCGGCCGGCTCGTCCACCGCATCGAGCGGGTCGGTCGAGAGGGAGACCTGGACACCACGGACCTCGACCGCGTTGCGCTGATCGGTCAGCCTGCAGGCGGAGACGAGGGGAAGCAGGGCCATTGAGGCCAGAAGGATGCGTTGCGCCGACATAGTGCTGGAAAGCATGACGCCCCGGCAGCGATCGTGGGAGCACTAGCCTGAAAAGTGCACCAAGCTATGACTCGATCCGCTCAGCGGCCGCCCCGGGGTCGCCGTCTGGGCCGCTTCTCGGCTACGCCCTGGCGCGGATCTTCGGGCCAGGCATGACGCGGATAGCGCCTGCGTAGCTCCTTGCGCACGTTGGCATAGGTGTTGTCCCAAAAGCTGGCGAGGTCATCGGTCACCTGCTGGGGCCTGCGATTGGGGGCGAGCAGATGCATCAAGACCGGAACCCTGCCGCCCCCCACCCTCGGGCTTTCCTCTAGCCCAAAAAGCTCCTGGATCCGGGCCGCCAGGACCGGGGGCCGCCCGGGCTGGTATTCCACCCGCAGGCGGCTGCCGCTGGGCACCTGCAGGCGCTCGGGCAGCTCGCGATCCATGGCCGTCATCCGCTGGTATCCCAGGTGAGCACGCAGGGCGTCCACCCAGGGAGCTGTGCGCAGGTCCGCGAAGCTGCGCCGGCCCGCCGCCAGCTGGGGCAGCAGCGCGGCGAGGTCGTCGTTGCTCGGCAAGCCATCGGCTTGCTCGGGGCTCCACTCCCGCCAGCACTGCACGCGATTCCAGAGTTGCTCCCAGTCCGACCCTTCGCCGGGCAGCACGCGCTCGATCTGTCGCGCCGCCGCCTCGACGAGGATCGCGCTGGCCGCCTCGCCGTCCGGGGCTGGCCCGTCCTGTTCGTCCAGCAGCAGCGGCCCGAGGTACACGCGCCTCCGCCCCACGACCCGCTCCCGCTGTTCGTCGAAGACCGCTTCGATGCTGACGCGCTCCACGCCACCGTCGATCCAGTCGCGCTCGACCGCCGAGGCCATGCGAACCCGCGCATCGGCGCCCACCCCATCGAGTTCGACGCACACGAAGATCTCGGCCTCGGTGACCGCGCTCTCCAGACCGAGCTTCACGCCGCGGCCGCCGACCATCCGTGCGCGCGCCTCGCCCGCCTTCCGTCGCCGCGCGAGCCTGTCGGGGAACCCGTCGAGCAAACAGCGCAGCAGCGCTTCCTCACCATCCTCCGCCGCATGATCGGGTTCGCCAAGGGCATTGCAGGCCATGCGATGGAGCTGTTCGGCCACCCGCAGCACCGCCTTCGCGCCCGAACGCACCAG
>CAYWNK010000115.1:0-18778 GCA_964459495.1 uncultured Planctomycetaceae bacterium | reverse complement strand
CCGGCGAGCGCGCGCACGTCTTGCTCAAGTCCTGGGCAGAGGCTGAGGGCTGGGCGCGGGTGCTAGCGATTGGCGACCCCGCAGACGCGGTGCGCGATCTGGCCCAGCTGCTCACCGAAGCGCCCGAGGTGCCCTACCCCCTGGACGGCGAGCCGTTCGTCCTCCAGGCGCGGCCGCCCATGGCGCCCGTGACACACGACTGGAGGACGATCGCGCTCGAGCGCGGGCCGCTGGGGCTCGAGACCATGCTGCGCACGGAATTCCCACCGGTCGATCCACTGGTCGCTCTGGCCCGACTGCGCCTGGCCTTTGACCTGGGCGCCGGAGCGAGGCGGGACTGGCGCGTGCCCGGGGGTGGGGCGGAACGGGCTGAGCTCGTGCTGCGGCTGCTCGATCAATATGCGGCGACGGGCGAAGGCGCCCTGCTCCGTGCGGCGGAGGTGCTCGTGCCCGGGGCGCGGGCGATCCTGGGAGCCGAGCGCGAGCTTTCGACCTTACGCCTAGGCGGTGCAGCACCGGCAGCGGCGGAGCGCCGGCGTGTCGAGCTCGAAGCTCCAGAGCTTGCGCTGCTCGAACTGCGGCTGGGGTCGCTGGTGGAAGAGGGGGCGAGCTACGTGGACGTGGTCCTGCCGCCGGGGGACTACGGTGAGCTCGACGGGGCGAACGGGCGCTGGATCGAGGTGCGTGTACCCGGCCTGAGGCTGCTCGGCCACGGTGAAGTCCGGCTCTACGCGGGGGTTCGGGTGCAGGATGCCGAGGGGGTGGTGCTCCAGGGTTTGGAGGTCCACAACTCTGCGGCCGCCGCCCTGGTGATGCTCGGCTCGGGGGTGACCGCCCTGGACTGCGAGCTGCGCGGCAACCAGACCGTCGTGACGCTGCAGGACTCGAGCCTCGAACTGGACCGTTGCCGGCTGCTGCAGGCGGGATCCCAGGGGCTCTACGCACTGCGCTTTTCCGGCGGAAGCAGCCTGCGGGCGCGCGCCACATGGATGGCGGCGGGCAGTTTGTACCTGGGAGACGGCGGCCGGGCGTACTTGGATCGCTGCGTCCTGGAGGCTGGCTCGCGGGCCTTGATTCAGGCTCAGCAGGGCGGGTTTTTGGTGGCCCGTGACAGCCTGCTCGTCGGCAGCAGCCTGGGAATCTACGGGGTGGAGCAGGGTCTCCTCGAGGGCGTGGTGCTGCGGGCGGGCCAGGACCCGTTTGGGCGTGGGGGGGAGCAGGTGCGGTACTGCGCCGAACACACCCGCTATTCGGGTGTTCCAAGCGGGCGATCCGCTGTGGGTGAGGCCCTCCGGGACTGCCCGGCCCGGCGCTAAAGGGGTCCCCCGCCTGCGCTTCGCGGGGGGCATCCGGCGGGGATCCAAGGCCAGAGCAGCGTCCAGCGGATCGGGGCGCTATCCTCGCTGCCCTTCAAACCCTTGGGCAGGCGCCGGAATCGCCGGTCGCGCCCGGGCGGAAGCGCAGTAGGAGCACCAATATGATGGATACATTCGGGGCCCGCGGGTCCTTTGAAGCCGACGGCAAGAGCTACAAGATCGCACGCCTGGGTGCCCTGGCCGAGCGCGGTCACAACCTGGATCGACTGCCCTTCTCCCTACGCATCCTGTTGGAAAACCTGCTGCGTCATGAGGATGGCAGCAGCGTCACGGCGGGCGACATCGAGGCCCTGGCGAAGTGGGATCCCAAGGCCAAGCCCAGCCGCGAGATCGCCTTCCGGCCTGCGCGCGTGCTGATGCAGGACTTCACCGGCGTGCCAGCCGTCGTCGACCTGGCGGCAATGCGGGACGCGATGAAGGCCCTGGGCGGGGATCCCGCCCAGATCAACCCGCTGCAGCCCGCCGAGCTGGTGATCGACCACTCCGTACAGGTGGACGTCTTTGGCGGTCCGGAGGCAGCCAAGCGCAACTCCGAGCTCGAATTCCAGCGCAACGCGGAGCGCTACGCATTCCTCAAGTGGGGCCAGAGCGCCCTCGAGAACTTCGCCGTTGTGCCACCCGAGACGGGCATCGTGCACCAGGTCAACCTGGAGTATCTCGCGCGCGGCGTGATGGCGGGCGCGGGAGGCTACGCTTACCCGGACACCTTGGTGGGCACCGACAGCCACACGACGATGATCAACGGCCTGGGTGTGCTCGGCTGGGGCGTGGGCGGCATCGAAGCCGAGGCGGCCATGCTCGGCCAGCCGGTGTCGATGCTGATCCCGCAGGTCGTCGGCATGCGCCTGTCGGGCCAGCTCCCCGAGGGCTCGACCGCTACCGACCTGGTGCTGCGTGTGGTTGAGATGCTGCGTGAGCACGGCGTCGTCGGCAAATTCGTTGAATTCTGCGGCAGCGGCTTGGATCACCTGCCGCTGGCGGACCGCGCGACGATCGCAAACATGGCGCCCGAGTACGGCGCGACCTGCGGCATCTTCCCGGTCGACGAACAGACGATGCAGTACCTGCGCCTTTCCGGCCGGGACGAGCACACCGTCAAGTTGGTCGAGGCCTACATGCGCGAGCAGGGCATGTGGCGGACCAAGGACACGCCCGAGGCTGAGTATTCGGCGATGTTGGAACTCGACATGGGCACGGTGGTGCCGAGCCTCGCAGGTCCCAAGCGGCCCCAGGATCGCGTGGCGCTGAGCGATATGGCGCCGGCGTTCCAGACCGCCAAGAAGGACATCCTCACGGCCGCCGGTGACGATCCGAGCGATCGCACCGTGAGCGTGACCAAGGGCGGCGAGACCTTTGACATGCACCACGGCTCGGTCGTGATCGCGGCGATCACGTCCTGCACGAACACGTCGAACCCGTCCGTCATGGTGGCCGCAGGTCTCGTGGCGAAAAAGGCCGCCCTGGCGGGCCTGAGCGTCAAGCCCTGGGTCAAGACAAGCCTGGCTCCAGGTTCGCGCGTGGTGAGCGACTACCTGGACAAGGGCGGGCTGACGCCCTACCTCGACCAGCTCGGCTTCAACGTCGTTGGCTTTGGCTGCACGACCTGCATCGGCAACTCAGGGCCGCTTCCCAAGGAAGTCGACGCCGCGATCGACGAAGGCCGCCTGGTGGTCAGCTCGGTGCTGTCGGGCAACCGCAACTTCGAGGGGCGTGTGCACCAAAAGGTGCGCTCGAACTACCTGGCGTCGCCGCCCCTGGTCGTGGCCTACGCCATCGCGGGCGACGTGAACATGGACTTGGTGAACAAGCCGCTTGGCCAGGGCACGGACGGTAAGGACGTGTTCCTGAAAGACGTCTGGCCGACCTCCGCCGAGGTGGCAGAGATCATCCAGGGCAGCGTCAACTCCGACATGTTCGAGTCCAGCTACGGCGACGTCTTCAAGGGCCCGGAGGCCTGGCAGGCGATCCAGGTGCCGACCGGCAGCACCTTTGCCTGGGACGCGGACTCGACCTACATCGCCAATCCCCCGTATTTCGAGGGGATGGGCAAGGAGCCGGGCGCGGTGTCCGACATCAGCGGTGCGCGGGTGCTGGCGAAATTCGGCGACTCGATCACCACCGACCACATCTCCCCCGCGGGGGGCATCGCGAAGGACAGCCCGGCAGGTCGCTACCTGCAGGAGCGCGGCGTCGCTCAGGAGGACTTCAACTCCTACGGCTCACGGCGCGGCAACCACGAGGTGATGATGCGCGGCACATTTGCCAACGTGCGCATCAAGAACAAGCTTGTTCCCGGTGTTGAAGGCGGCGTGAGCGTGCACCTTCCCAGCGGCAAGCAGGACTCGATCTTCGACGTCGCCATGATGTACGGCGCGGAAAACACGCCGCTGATCGTGCTCGCCGGCAAGGAATACGGCACCGGCTCGTCCCGCGACTGGGCCGCCAAGGGGCCCTCCCTGCAGGGCATCCGGGCGGTGATCGTCGAGAGCTTCGAGCGCATCCACCGGTCGAACCTGGTGGGTATGGGCATCCTGCCCCTGCAGTTCCCGGCCGGACAGTCGGCGGACTCGCTGGGGCTGACCGGTCACGAGACTTTCGAGATCTCAGGGCTCGAGGCGCGCTTCGCCTCTGGCGACGCAACCGGCGGCCAGCTGGACGTCAAAGCCACGGGCTCCGATGGGAAAGTGATCGAGTTCAAGGCTGACCTGCGGATCGATACGCCGGCGGAGGCCGACTACTACCGCCACGGCGGTATCCTGCAGTACGTGCTGCGCCGCCTGGCGGGGGCCTGATCGACCGGAGCGCCGGTTCGTGGGCCACTCGCTGGGCCTGAACTAGCCGGCGCTCCCTCCGCATGCAGTTCAACTCTCTCGGCTTCCCCGTCTTCTTCCTGGCGGTCTACGGGGTCTACCTGCTGCTGCGCGGCAGCTACAGGCTGCAGAACGCACTGCTGCTCGGGGCGAGCTACTTCTTCTACGGCTACTGGGACTGGCGCTTCTGCTCGCTGCTGCTGCTATCCACGGTGGTGGACTACACCATCGGTGGCCGCCTAGCGCGGACCAGCGATGAGCGCGTCCGGAAGCGCTTGGTCACGGCCTCGGTCGTGACGAACCTCTCGATCCTGGGGTTCTTCAAGTACTTCAACTTCTTCGCCGAGAACGTCTCTGCTGCCCTCGAGTCGCTCGGGATGGGAGCCCACGGCTGGACCCTGTCGGTGGTGCTGCCGGTGGGCATCTCCTTCTATACGTTCCAGACGATGTCGTACACGATCGACATCTACCGGCGGAAGATGGAGCCGGCGACTAGCCCGCTGGACTTCGCGCTGTTCGTTTCATTCTTTCCGCAGCTCGTGGCCGGGCCGATCGAGCGGGCGCGCACCCTCCTGCCACAGATCAGTGGGCCGCGGACGCTGCGTGCGGATCAGATTGACGCCGGTGTGCATCTGCTGGTGTGGGGCTTCTTCAAGAAGGTCGTCATCTCCGACAACCTGGTGCCGATTACGGTGGAGGTCTTCGGGCGCACGGCCTATCTCCAGTACGGGGGACTCGACGTCGTGCTTGGCGGCTTGGCCTTCACGCTGCATCTGTACTGCGACTTCTCGGGGTACTCGGACATCGCGCGTGGCCTTGCGAAACTGATGGGCTTCGAGTTCTCGGTGAACTTCCGGCTGCCGTTCTTCGCCACCTCGCCAAGCGACTTGTGGAACCGCTGGCATATCTCGCTCTCGAGCTGGCTGCGGGACTACCTCTACATCCCGCTGGGCGGCAACCGGGGAGGGCCGCTCGCTACGCAGCGGAACCTGATGATCACGATGCTGCTGGGTGGGCTGTGGCACGGGGCGAGCTGGCCCTTTGTGCTGTGGGGCGCCTACCAGGGAACGCTGCTTGTGGCACACCGAAAGTGGACCCTGGCGACCGGTTCGAACGGCGCAGAGGGGGAGATCGGCAGCCTGCGCGGCTGGCTGAGCATCGCTGTCATGTTCCCCTTGACGGTGCTTGGATTTCTGATCATGCGTGCGGACTCACTCCCCCAGCTGGGTCATCACCTGACCCACATGGGCTTTGCTACGTCGCAGCACACGGCTGGGTTTGCGAGCGACATCGCGTTCTTTGCGGGACCGCTGCTGGTCGTCCAGCTCGCTCAGCATCTGTCGGGTGACTTGATGGTGTTGATGCGTTTGCCCAGCGTGCTGCGCGTGGGGCTGTACGGCCTCCTGCTCAGCGGGCTCTTTCTGTTCGGCGCGCGCGTGCCCGTCGAGTTTTTCTACTTTCAGTTCTAAGCGAATCCGCAATGGCATCCTCCCATCGCCTGCCCCAAGAGCTGATCCGTCCCGCGACCCCCCGTCGCGTCGCTGTCCACGTGCTGGGGACGCTGGCGGTGCTGGTCACCATGAACTTTGCGGCATGGGCCTACACGCGCCGGGAACCGCTCAGCCATGACGCTGCGATGGCCCATGCGAAATGGGACCTACTACGCGCCCCAGCGGGGGATGTGGACACGCTGATCGTGGGGGACTCGAGCGGGAATTTCGGGGTGATGCCGGAGCTGTTGGAGGAGCAAACGGGCTGGAAGGCGATCAACGTCTGCACCATGGGCCGTTACCTGGCGGTGGGGGACGTGTGGATGGTCCAAGACTGGATCGATCGCAATGGTCCGCCTGCGCGGGTGATCAGCGTGCACGCCGCGCGGCGCTGGGAGGATGAGCTCGAGCCCCAATCGATCGCCCAGGTACCGCTGCCCTTCGGTTTCTGGAAGCACTCGCCGGACCTCAAGCTTGACTGGGGGGAGACCCGGGATCTGCTGATGGCTCGCTATGTGCCGCTCTACGCCTCGAGCGTGAGTTTGTCGCGCGCCCTGCGCACGTGGACATGGAGGCTGAAGAACCCCATCCCGGTCGCGGCTCGCGGACATGCCAGCCTAGCTGATGCGAATCCCACCAACGTGCAGCGCGGGACGGGCAGGACGCGCAACAAGATCAGCAAGCACCTGCAGCTGGAGATGACCGAGCACAATAGGACTGCGCTGGAAACGCTGCGGGATCTAAGTGCCCAGCACGGCTTCGAGCTGTACCTGGCCCATGGTCCGGTGTACGAAGGACTGGTCCAGGCACCGGGTTACCAGCAGCATCTCTGGCAGCTGAACGACCAATTGAGCGAGCTTGTGGACACCAGCGAACACGTTCACTTGGTGTTCACCGAGCCACCCGCTTTCCCCATCGACCAGATGGAGAATCCCAATCATCTCGTAGGGCCTTACCCCGCCGGCTACACGAGCGCCCTTGCGGACGCCCTCACTGCGGCTTCGGATCAGTAGGTCGGGTAGCTGCGGGTGAAGCACGACCGCGGGCCCCAAAGCCGGGAGGCGCCGAAACCAAGGCCCAGTCCCAGGCCAAAGCCGGGTCCGAAGTTGTCGCGCTGTTCACGCGCACGCTCAAGATTGAGGCTGCTTTCCCAGGCGCGCTCGCCGTTGCTCAGGGTCCATTGGAGGTTGATGCCGGTGATCTGCGGTGCTGCCAGCGATAGCCCATCCGGGTAGGGGAAGCCCAGAGTCAGGATCGCCTCTTCGGCGGGACCCACGGATTCGGGGCCTTCGCGCAGCTCCGGCTGTCCAAAGGCGACCAGGTTGGAATCCACGAGCTTGGTCTTGGTGAGATCGAGCTGGAGGGCATTCTCGCCGCGGTTTTCCACCCGCATCCGCACGAGCATGCGCGACCTGCCGTCTCCTTCCCCCCGTTCCCGAATGGCGTAGGGGACTGAGATGAGCACCCGGGCGGCCTCGCTTGCCTCACCTTCGGCCTGGACGAGCACCTCTGCGGGGCTAGGTAAGAAGTCCATCGTGCGCCGGGAGGTCGCGCAGGCGGCGCACAATAGGGCGCAACCCAGGGAAACGAGGAGGGTGCGGAGGGACGGGGTCGAGCGCTGTGCCATGGTCGGAGTCGTGTGCGGGATGGGCCAAACAGGAGGCCGCAGGAAACTGTTTAGCCCAATTGGGTGGCCGTTGGCACTCCCGGCCGGTCGCAGGGGCGGGCTTTTTGTGGCCGATGGGGGCGGCAGGGACGGGCAGGAATCCTATTTCCTAGGGCGTCGTGCCCGAGTCTCGGGCCGGCCCCCCCGCTCCCGAGCCCTAGGGCGTGTACGGTCCGAAGCGTTTTTGCCATTCCGTTTGCTTGGGAGAACCAGGGATCAAGCGGTCTGAATCGCTGGTCGAAAGGGTCCTCTGGGCCGCCATTCTCAGGGCCCCCACCCCGCCATGACCCGAGCGCTCCGTATCCTCACTCTTTCCTCCGACCCGGATTTGATCCAGGAGCTGCACCCTGCTCTCGCTGAGCGGGGCCATTCCTGCAAGGTCGCATCCAGTGTCCAGGAGGCCGAGGTCAGCCTCGCGGAGGGCGCTTTCGACGCGCTGTTGATCGATGAGTCCGTGGATGGGCTCCCCTGCGCCAACATCTGCGGAGCTCTGCCGCCCGCCATCCTGCAGGATTGCGTGGTGATCGCCCTGATTCGGCCGGGGAGTTCCTGTTCCTTCAGCGACTTGCGCGAGGCCGGTGCCCAGGAATTCGCATCGGTTCCGGTGCACGTCGATCTTCTGCTCCTGCGTCTCGAAGAGCTTGGGGCCCAGCAGACCTCGCCCGCAGGAACCGCCGGGTTCGTCAGCCACGAGTCCTTTATCGCCGAGACCTCGCGGCGTATCCCCGCGGTGCGCAATTCCGATCGCCATCTCTCGGTGATCGTCCTGTCCCTGCATACCGCCGACGCTGGCTTCGACTGGGTTGGGATGGAAGAGCGCCAGCGCGCATCGATCGAGGCCCTTCTGATTCAATCGATGCAGGCGGCCTTCGCGGCCGAGCCTGACGCGGAGAGCCTTGGGCTCCACGCTGCTGACCTGGTCATGGCCTGGGTACGACCGGATCGCATCGCGATCCTGGCCCCCGGCCTGCGGCGTGTCCAAGACGTGGCGAAGGTCGGTGGTCGATTCCAAGAACGGCTCACGCTGCACTCCGAGGTGTCCAAGCACATGATCGAGCTGAGCTCGAGCCTTGGGATCGCGGCTTGCCCCGAAGACGGCGTCAGCGCGACCGACCTGACCACCGCGGCTCAGCGCGCCGCAGACCGCGCTCGCGAAGATGGTCGCAACTGCCTGGCCTTTCACACACATGCGATGGGGCAGTGGGCTTTCGAGCGTCTGACGCTGGAGCGCAGCCTGTCCGATGCCCTTGAGAACGGCGAGCTGCGGGTCTTCTACCAGCCGCGCATCGACATTCGGACGCGCAAGATCCTCGGCATGGAGGCGCTCGTGCGCTGGGTGCACCCGCAGCTTGGGATGGTGTCCCCGGGTCAGTTCATTCCCTTGGCGGAGGAGACCGGTCTCATCACGCCGATCGGTGAATGGGTCCTGGCCGAGTCGTGCCGCCAAAACCGCGCCTGGCGCGAGGCTGGGCTGCCTCCGATCCGCGTCTCGGTGAACCTATCGCCCGTGCAGTTCCGTAACCCCAAGCTGCACGAGATCGTTGTCGATGCGCTGAACTCCAGCGGCCTCGACTGCGACGGCCTGGAGCTCGAGGTGACCGAGAGCATGCTGATGAACGACCCGAAGGTCACCATCGCTACGCTGCGTAAGCTGAAGGAGGCGGGCCTGAAGATCAGCATTGACGACTTCGGCACCGGCTACTCCTCACTGTCCTATCTCAAGCAGTTCCCGATCGACTCGCTGAAGATCGACCGCTCCTTCGTGCGGGACGTCACCTCGAACCCCGATGACGCGGCCATTGCGACCGCGATCATCCTGATGGGCCACAGTCTCAAGTTGAACGTGGTTGCTGAGGGGGTCGAAACCGAGAGCCAGCTCGCCTTCCTGCGTGTGCTGCAGTGCAACGAGATCCAAGGCTTCCTGTTCAGCCCGCCCGTGCCGGCCGAGAAGGCCGCCGAGCTGCTCTCCAAGGGCTTCCAGCCGGCCTAGCGCAGCGCCGGAGTGCGCTCGCGAGTGGCGGCGCATTCCGGGAAAGGGGGCATTTCGGGCCCCGAGGGCCGATTCACAGGACCTTTTCCGGGGGGGCTGGTCACATTCCGTCCTAAGAGCGGAACAATCCATGTACTGCGAGCGAAGCTTGCACCGCTTGGGTGGTCCGCCGGGATCCCCAGGTGCCTCCTCCTCTCCCTGTTGACAGTCGTCTGCGGCTGACCTAAGCGGATATGAAACACGTCTGGACCTCCCTGGCCATCGCGGCCGGCGCCCTCTCTTACTCGACCTTCGCCGCCGCCCCCGTGGCCGAGCCCCTCAGCAGCCCCGCCGTCGCAGGCGAGGGGTGGGTCGAGGACTTTGACGAGGCCGTTGCCATGGCCCGCAAGGAAGGCAAGAACCTCCTGGTGGACTTCACCGGCTCGGACTGGTGTGGCTGGTGCATTCGCCTGAACAAGGAGGTCTTCGATCACGAGTCTTGGTCGGAGGCCGCCAAGAAGGACTACGTGCTGGTCGCCCTGGATTTCCCGCGCGGTGAAGAGGTCAAGGCCAAGGTGCCCAACCCCAAGAGGAACCAGGAACTGTCGGAGATGTACGGCGTCAAAGGCTTCCCGACGATCCTGCTCATGACCCCCGATGGGGACGTGTTCGGTCGCACCGGCTACGAAGCTGGCGGACCCGACAGCTACCTCGCCCACATGGCCGACCTCAAGGCCAAGGGCATGCCCGGTCTCGAGTCCGCGATGAAGCTGGTCTCCGCCTTCGAAACTGCGGAAGGCGACGCCCGCAAGGCCGCCTTCGCGGCCCTTGCCAGCAAGCTGGAAACCGGCGGCCCCGGCGTCTCCGGCGAGCGGATGCTGAAGCGCGCGGTGCGCGCCGGTATGAACTCCGATCCGGACGGCAGCATGGGCATGCGCAAGCTCGCGATCCGGGCTCTTCTGTCCACTGGTGAGTCCGACGCTGCGCTGTTGACTGCCGCGATGGGCGCGGACGCGGCGAACGAGGAAGGCCTCTACGAGCGGGCGGTGCTGGTCCAGCTGCAGAATGTCGACGAGGAGAGCCTTGCTGCGGCCATGGCGACCCTGGTCAAGTTTGACGCCCTAGGCGTGCACCGGGACGATGCCGTGGGCTTCGAGATCTACCTGGCCGGGGCCTACTTCGCAGCGAAGCACCTGGACCAGCCGGAGCTCTCCAAGACCTACGCCAAGAAGGCGAAGGCCATCGGTTACACCGCCAACGCGCAGTGGACCCAGATGATCGAAGAGCTGGCGGGAGAGTAGTTCGAATCCTGCCAAGCGACTCCCGTTAGGGAGGCGCCGGCAGCGATGGAGCGGGTGGCGCCAGGCGCTGCCCGCTTTCTTTGTTGAAGAGAGGATCGAAGGGCGCGGCTCCGCGCGCGCTAGACCGACGCTTGGCTCAGCTCGAGATGCAGGCTGAACACACAGCCTGAGCCGGGTTCGTTCGATTCGAGGTGCAGGTCGCCGCCCAGGGCACGGGCGAGGCGCTTGGCCAGGGCTAGGCCGACACCGGAACCGGTGGAGCTGTGGAACGCGAGGGGCTCGAACAGGCGGCCTGTCTGGGAAGGGTCTAGGCCGGGGCCGCTGTCGGCGACGTCGAGGCGCAGGATGGCGTCGTTCCACTCCTTGCCGTGCTCGAGGGTGGCGCTGACGCGGATGGTGCCGCTCTCGGTGTAGCGAATCGCGTTGTCGACGAGGACTTCGATGACCTTGTCCAGGCGTTCTGGGTCGGCCTGGGCGAGCTCGGGAAGGGAAGGGTCGATCTGGACCTCGAAGATGAGGCCTTTCTCGGTGGCCCGATCGCGGTACTGTTCCACCGACTGCTCGAGGAACGGCAGGAGGGCCAGCTCGGAGGGGTTGAGGCAGAGCGTGCCGGACTCCAGCTGGGTGTAGTCCATGACCTCGGAGAGCACCCCGAGAAGGTGGCGGCTGGAGTCGAGCACCTCTTCAAGGCCCTCGGTGTGCCCACTGCTGATGACCCGCTCGATCAGGTCAGAGAGGTTCTCGTTGACCTGAGCGGAGAGGCGCTCGAGGAAGATGCCACGGAGCTCGCCGGCTTTGTCTGCGCTTGCCTTCGCCGTCGACAGGGCTTGGTTCACCGTTTCTAGTGAGGCCGCGTAGCTCTGTGCCTGGGCTTCGGCGGCCTGCAAGCCGCCAAGGAGTTGACCCTCCCGGTGGGACTGATTCCACTTCTCGACGAGCGCGTGGGCCAGCTGGCGAATTTCGACCGAGTCGAAGGGCTTCTTGAGGATGAGAAGCTTGTCCGACTGACCGAGGGCCTCGACGGTCTGACTCCAGGAGTAGTCGGAGTAGGCGGTGCAGATCACTACACAGAGGCTGGGATCCACCTTCCAAAGCTCCTGAATCGTGCGGACTCCGTCCCAGCCGGGTGGCATGCGGACGTCGACGAAGGCCATTGCGAAGGGTTCTCCGGCCTCTGTGGCCCGCTTGACCTGTTCGAGCGCTTCCTCCCCCTGGAAGGCGCTCGTGGTGTCAAAGGCCTGGGGCTCGGGAGTGGTTGTGGCGCTCTCTACTGCGTCCCCAAAGAAGGCTGCACGGGCATCCTGGAGGCCGGCTTTCGGTGGATTGCCCCCGAGGATCTTCTTGAAGTCCTCGTGGATGGAGGCGTTGTCATCCACAAGCAGGATGCGCCGGTTTTGGCCTTTGGAATTCATGATGCGTGAGTGGTCACAAGGAACGGAATGTCGAGAGTGAAGACCGCACCCGAGCTGCTACTTGAAGCGGTGAGCTTGCCGCGCATTTCGGTAGCGGCATTTGCTGCGGTGTGGAGGCCGTAGCCCATGCCGGTGGGTTTCGTGGTGAAGCCCAGGGAGAACACCTGGGCAAGCAGTTTGTCGGGGATGCCCGGGCCGTTGTCCGCCACGGTGATCACCAGTCGGTCGTCGATGGCTCGCGCCTCGACGCGAATGTGCGCATCAGGTGTCTTGGCGCTGACCAGGGCCTGGCGGCCGTTTTGAACGAGGTTGACCAGGATCTCGAGCAGTCGGTGGCGGTCGGCCTCGACCAAGGGCATGTCGGGCATGTTGACCTCCACAAGGACGCCGTCCTTGGTGGCCGTGGCCTGCTCGGTGATGTGCACCGCTTCCTCGAGGATGGAGCGAAGGTCCAGGGACTCCTGGAGGTCGGTCTTGATGGCGTAGGCCTGCTGTGACTTGATCAGGTCGCAGATGTGATCGACGCCCTCGCCGAGGGTCGCGAGCTCACGCTTGAGGACGTCGCGTTCTTCCGCGAGTTGGCCGGTGAGTGCGCCCAGGAATGGCAGCATATGCTGGCCCTTGGGGTCGCTGCTGATGAAGCCAGCAAGATCGCTTGCGTGCTCATGCAGAATGCCGGAGAGCTGCTCGAGGTCATCCACGCTCATCTCCTCGGCCTGCTGGGATGCGAGCGAGGCCGAGATGTTGACGCTGTTGAGCACGTTGCCGACGTTGTGGAGGATCCCGGTGGCGATCTCCGACATTCCGGCGCGGCGTGCCGTGTCCATCAGGTCCCTCTTCGCCTGTTCCAGGC
Organism: uncultured Planctomycetaceae bacterium; assembly: GCA_964459495.1. Taxonomy (GTDB): domain Bacteria; phylum Planctomycetota; class UBA1135; order UBA1135; genus CAYWNK01. The sequence goes on along the minus strand of CAYWNK010000115.1, from coordinate 5,901 downwards.
GCTGGAGCATGGTCTCGAACTCGGTGCTGAGCGTTCCGAGTTCATCGGCGCGGTCCAGGTTGCATTGACCGCGGTAGCCGTCCTCGCTGCCGACCCGCACGGCATGCTGGGTCAAGGTCGAAATGGGGTCGAGCACAATGCGCTTCAACAGGCCCAACAGCACGAGCAGGAGAATTCCGCCAGCGGTAAGGAGCGTCATTCCGCCGGAGCGTAGGGCCATGCTGCCGATGGCGGTGATCTCCTGGGGGACTGTGACGCGCAGCAGGATCTCGGGCCTGCTTCGGATGTCTTCGAACGCTCCGTAGGCGTAGAGGAAGTCGTTGCCGGGCTCGATCAGGTGGGGAGCGGCGGTGGCGCTGACTGCGGCGTAGGCTTCGGCCGCCTCGGTCGGCAGCGCATGCCTTCCGTCAGCCTGCCAAAGGTCTAGCTGGGTGTGTGTCTTGGCCTCGAGGACAGATTCGAGGTTTCCACCGAGGAAGCGGCCAAGGATCAGGACTGCCCCGTCCCCCCCGTCGGTGGAGCCGTCGCTGCGGGTCACGCGGTGGGCGCTGACCAGGAGCGGGAGGTGCTCGGTCTGCAGCACGCCCGAGACGGATCCATCCTGCTCCACCCCCTGGAGAAGGGGATGATTGGGGGCGAAGGATTGGGTCGGGAAATCGGACAGGCGGAGTGCTGCGCCCCGATTGGGATCCTGAAGCGTGGACCAGGCCACCTGCGGGAGCTGTGTCTCCGGGTGCAGGAAATCGTCCGCGCTGACCTCGGTGGGGGGCGGAGTGATGACGTAGACCAGATCCAGTTCGAGCGCTTTCAGTCGCTCGGCCGCAAATTCGGTGCTGGGGAAATCCGAGTTCAGCGCCTTGGAGTAGGCGTGCATCGGAGTCCAACGGGCAAGGCCGTGGCAGAGCCGATCGAGGTCGTCGACGGCGTCCTCAATGCCCTGGGATACACGGGCAAGGTCGGTCCTTGCGCCCTCTTGCTCCACCTGAACGAAGCGATCTTGGAAGACGCTTTCTTGGATGCGATCGATCGCGAGGGCGAACACTGCGATCGCAGCGACCAGTACCCAGGTGATTTTGGAGCGCAGAGACATAGCGGGGGATCGCAGGGGAGAGCTAGGCCTACGCGGCCTGATCTTCCTGGGCCGGATCTTCGGCGACTCTCAGGGGGCGAGTCGCGCTCACTACGATGCCGGCCAACTCGTGGAGTTCGTCGCCCTTGCGCAGGCGAAAGTCCGGCGGGCACTGTCCCGCTTCGACAGATTCGAGGAATTTCTCGATGCGGTAGATTGGCCCAGCGATGCGGAAGGTGGCCAAGATGCCGACCAACAGCGTCAGCGGTAGGAACATCAGAAACGACAGCGCAAGGACCTGGCTAAGAACTTGGTTCGTGGAGCTCAGCAGCACGTCGCTGTCATTGGGCAGCTTGAGGGCGAGGTGCGTCAGACGGTTGCTGAACAGGGTGTACTGGAGCAGTAGCGACAGGGCGACGAGACCAACGAACAGGCAGGTCAGCTTGAGCTGAAGCCTCGGCTTGATCAGCTTGCGGCGTCGTACGTATTTGCGGGACGGCATGGGGAGACTCTCCAAAGCCCTATCGACGTATCTCGGTTTGGACCTAAGGCCTTGCCGTCGGCGAGAGCGCGGGTTTTTCCCGGCCCCCTCCCATCCGGAACGGGAGGCCTGCTAGCGGGGCCGGACTAGCGTGGGCTGCTTGGGGAGAAATTCCCGGCGCGTGATCAGCCGCAGGCTAGAGCTGGCCTGCTCGCGGATGACCTGATTGGGATGGGCCAGGAGGGATTCCATCGTCGCCAGAGTGGCCGTGTCGTTGGCTCGCAGGGACGTGAGTGCCGAAAGTGCGATCCGCACGGTCTCGTCCCTCTCTGAGGTGAGCAGGGGCTCCAGATAGGGGGCGATTTCCCGGCGGAACAGGCGCTTGGAGCCCAATTCGCGAAGTGCGACCACCATGCCCCCGGTCCGGCCCGAGCGCACCTGGTTGAGATGGGGAGTGGCCTGGGTCTTCCACCAATGCGACTCACGCCCATGCCAGTTGACCCACAGACGATAGCCCGGGTCGATCGTCATCGCGGTGATCAGGCGCAGAGCTGAATAGGAGGACTGCACCACGCTCTGGTCGGCGTCCCTGAGCAGCTCGATCAGTTCGGGAATGGACTCGGTGTCATCCAGGAAACCCAGTGCCTGCGCGGCATTGCGGCGCTCTTCTGGTTTCTGAGAGTCGAGGAAGCGCCGGATTCTGTTCAATTCCCCGTCATTGAGCGGTGCACGGGCAAAACGCGCGATCGAGGCGATCTGCGTGAGCACGTAGGAGTCGAATTCCTCTCGCTTGCCCAGTAGTGCGGGCAGGGCGTGCAAGCCTTCCAGGCTACGGGTGGCCGCGATGGCCCGGAGCAGCGTCGGGGCGGCCCACGACGCAAGGTCGCGATAGAGGCTGCCGGTTGCGCTGTAGGCGTCGGTTTGGCGCAGCAAGACCGAGCGCAGCGTGTCCTCGAGTGGACCCGTTTGAAGCGCGAGTACGGTGGGGTCTATCTCGGCAGGAGCCTGGGTCAGCTTGCGCAGCAGAAGCAGCTCCTCGGATCCACCCATGGTTCGAATCACATCGAAGCCGATTCCGGTACCACGCGCCCAGCGGCGGTCGGTGAGCGCTCCATTCGGTGTGTCGCGCCTGTCTTGAAGGACAGCTTCGGGCAGTTTCTGAATCTCGGCTAGCAGCTCGGCCAGGGCGGGCATGCTCACCGCAGACTGCTCCTGCTGCAATTGTGCGATCAGCGTCCCAGCGGCGCCCGGTCCCGCGCCGAGGAGCTCGACCAGCAACTCGTCCACCGGCGTGACCTGCCCCTGCCGTGCAGCGTGCAGGGCGCCTCCCTCCTGGGCCATCAGGGAAGGAGTCACGGCGAGGATCAGGCCGGCGGTCGCTGCCAGCATGCGAGAAGGGGGGTACATGACAAATTGGAACATCGACCACTGGGCCCGCGAGAATCAAGCGGGCCTGGCGAACCTCCGGAGGCAGGGCTACAGGGGGGTTGCCAGGGTCTCTGCGATTTCCTGCGTGTCGGGCTCGGGGACTGCATCTGGATTGACCACGACCGGTGGCTTCTGCTGCGGTCCGTAGGTGCCTAGGGTGGTGTCTTCCCAGGCGATAGCCGACACATCCTGCACGTCCGCCCAGATCATGCCGCGCACGTCGCCGGCGTAGGTCTGAACGTCACCGAGCAGGTCGACGTATTCGATCTCAGCGTCATAGGTGGCGTGCGCGTCGCTGGAGCGCACCGAGGTGCGGCCAAGAACGGTCGCGATCGTCTCCGCGTCCGCCGTTGAGCGCATCAGGGGATCGTCGGTTAGGGGCTCCACTGTCCAAGCCACCTGGCGGGGGGTGAGCGGCACACCGACCCCGGCGCTCTTGAGAGCAATGTCATAGGAAACTTTGGCGCCCGGGCCCAGGTGGAGCTGGCCAGCGGATGCGGCGCCGGTGACATGCAGCCCCCCCCCGATCTTGAGCTGGCTGTAGGGCGCGTAGATCAGGCCTTCGAAGTCGCCGCTGGAGAGGATTCGCTGCTCTTTGACAGGGAGCCTGCCGTCTCCGCCGCGGGGCGGCGCACCCACGATGAGGGCGACTTGGGTGGGATCTGAGCCCACGTTGGTCAGTTTCGAGCGGGTTTGGAAGTCGACCCTTCCCTTAACGAAGATCTCTACCGGGCCCGCGGTGGAGTCGATGGTCACTTCGGCCTCTTTCAGGGCGGTTAGGTCGCCTACTACCAGGACCAGGGGACCCGTCAGGGTCAGTTCGGATCCACTCTGCACGGCGAGCGACTGTAGGCGGTGTTCACCGGTAAGGCTCTGTCTACCGGCTACGTTGAGGTCTCCGTTGAGCGCTGCGCCCCGCGGGATCTTGACCGCCGGGGTAGTGATGGGCTGCACCGAGGGGGCGGTGCTGCCGGAGATCACGGAGCCAGCGTCGTACTGCACGGTGCCCTCGACTCCCGGGCGGGCATCCCCCAGGACGGTGGTCATGCCGGGCCCCGCGTACTTGGAATCGGGGAACTCATCGTCCACCGGTCCGGTCGACTCACCGGGAAGCGAGCCCGCCGGGGCAGCTGCGATCGAGTGAAGCAGGATATCGCCGTTGCTCCGTACCCGTGCACCGTTGGGGACTGCCGACCCAGGGACCGAAGAGTCCACCGCAGTGATGGAAGTCCCGGCGCCAACTTCGATCTGCCCCAGGCTGCTGAGGCCCAGGGAGCCGACTGGGTTGGCGCTCTTCTCGGCCACGACCGAGAGTGTGGATCGTCCGCGACCGAAAAGGCCATTGCTGACCAATCGCACCATGCCATCGGGGAGGTCTTCGGATGTCACCCAGAACAAGCCCCCGCCGTAAGCCGCCAGCTCGGAAGGCGAGCCGACTTCCCCGGTGCGTCCTTGTGCCAGGGACAAGTAGCCCTCGGCTAGACCCGCTTCGGCTACGTACAGGGCGCGCATACTGTCGAATCCCATCGCCTGGCGGCGGGTGGTCGATGAGACGACCTGAACCAGTCCCGCTCCCATGCTGGCGATCAAGACAACGAGCGCGAGGGAGGCGGCAAGTGCACCTCCGCGCTCGGGTGAGCCAATGTTGGCCGGTTGATGTAGCGGTCGAATCATGTGCCTGCTTCTCAAATGGGGGGCGCCCAAACGGGCTCAGTTTCTACAGGTGACGTTCACCGTTCGCGAAGCCGGTACACGGTTGCCGTCCTGGTCAATCTTCTCGATGGTCAAGTGGACGAAGACCTGCACCTCCTCGTCGGATTCGGATTCCACGTGGATCGCGATCCCAGTCTCGTCGTCGAGGCCGTTTTCGTTGTCGTCGACCTCGTTGTCGATTTCACCCTCCTGGAGGATGGGTACAGAGTTGGACCACACGACGCGGCGTTCGTTGGGCTCACCCGGATTCTGGCACCAGACCATTCGGCCGCTGCCGTCGGGTCCAGCTTCCCAAGAGATGCGCTCGGGGTCACTTTCCACAAATGCGTTGTTCTCGTACCCCAGCGACATGCTGTACGTGATCTCGTCGTTGCTCAGTGGTTTCGTGAACGTCGGATACAGGTTGTTCGCGGTCGACGACATCAGCGCGAGGCGGGCACGGTTGAGTCCCTGCTCGAGTTCATCTTCGATGAGCTGCTCGAACAGGCCAGCTCGCGCGGCGCGACTGCCGGTGCGCGTGACCATGCCCACGTTGGCGATCAGGAGGCTGAGAATGGCCACGCTGATCGACAGCTCGATGAGGGTGAATCCCGCGCGGCGGGCGCAGGTCGGGCGTCTCATCGGGCCTTCTCCATGGCGGAGAAGATGGTAGGGATCTCCAATTGCCGGCGTCCCCCCGAGCTGGACCAGGTGATTCGAATGATGGCGGGCAGAATCTGGTACTGATCCGAGACGTCCTCCCCGTTGACCTGCAGGTCTCCGTTGAGGTCCCGGGGCAGGCCGAGTTCGGCCTGGTCCAGGGTTTCCACGAGAGTGGGGCCGGGCCCGGGGAAAATCACTTCACCCAGGGGGTCGGCCCGATTGACGGTCGCTGACCACGCCTCGAGCCCCGCAACATCAAATAGGTGTCCAGGAGCCGTACCTACCCCAGCGGGGTCGTCATCCCCGGATTGGTTGTAGAGCGCGAAGAGCTTGCGGAACGGTTGCGCCCGCATGGTCTCTAAGTAGTTCATCGCCCCTTCCATAGCGAGGGCGCGCTCGCGCTTGTTGTCCGTATGCGCAATCGAAGCCGTGATCGTCGACGAGAGCATGAAGACGCCCACCGTTAGAACCACGAACGAGATCATGATCTCGATCAGCGTCATCCCACTTTGGCGGGAAGTGCGGAGCTGGGGGCGCAGTGGACGGTGCATTTGAGAGAGGGGGGGTG
>CAYWNK010000114.1:0-18819 GCA_964459495.1 uncultured Planctomycetaceae bacterium | reverse complement strand
CGGGTGGCATGCCACCCGCAAGAGTCGAGGCGGTCGACGCGATTGCAAACAGCAGGGCGAAGAGAGCGAGCGGGCGCAGGCTTCGGGGCTGGGGGAGGGTGGACTGTCCATCGACGAGCCAGCGGACGAGGGGAACCGCCGCCATATAGAGCAGGAACAGGGACTCCACCGCGACGGTTCTCCCTCCGAGGGGCAGGCCCTCCATGATGATCATATCGGCGGCGGCAAGTGTTCCGACGCCAGCTGCGGGGCGGCTCAGGCCCAGCAGCAGGAGCACGCCCCCAAGAATGACCGCAGCAAAGATCACTGGGGCTGCCCCACGGTTTGCGGGATGCCGACGGAGACTTCGACGAACGCATCCGCGATCGCACGCGCATGGGCGCTAGCCACCGATTCCAGGGTGCGGCCGTGAAGGTGCAGGTTGGCTTCTCGCACGATCGAGTTGCGCAGCCGTTCATCGGTCACCATGCGGCGAATCGCACGGCCGAGGGGTTGGGGGTTGCCAGGCGCGACGAGAAGGCCCGTTTTCTCGTGCTCGACGATGTCGGGGATGCCGCCAGCTCGAGTGCTGATGACGGGAAGGCCGAATGCCATGGCCTCACCGATTACCCTTGGCGTTCCTTCGCTAGTGGAGGGGAGTACGAAGATGTCGGCCCGGTGATAGAGTTCGAATAGCTCCTTACCGTGGGCGACCGGGCCAATGAACCGTACAGATGGCGCGACGCCGAGACGCTCGGCCTGATTCCGCAGGCGTTGTTCTGTGTCACCGGTCGACCATCCTGCAATGACGAGTTCCAGGTTGAGATCGGCCAGCGTTGGAAGGCAATCGATCAGAACGTCCAAGCCCTTCTCCGGGTCGACGCGGCCGACGAAGAGCAATTGGCGAGGTGCTCCGCGCAGGGATTGCAGGGGCATGTCGGCCGCGCTGATCGAGCCGGACGGGAGATTCACTGCTCGAGCACCCCAGGACTCCGCAAGATCCCTAGGTGCTGAACCGTGGGCGATGCATAGGGATCCGTTGCATGCTTCTTCGATTGCGTTTCGCTGACTTCGCCAAAGGCGGCGAGCGATGACTCTCAGGGCAGGCCTGAGGTTCTTGATCGCGGTGGTTTCGACCTCGCCCGGGTGGGAGACGAGCTGGACGTAGTGGGGGATCTGCTTCTCCTGGACATAGCGCAGGGCCATCGGAAGAAAATTGTCAGGGGCGCGCAGGTTCACTAGGTCCCAGCCCTCCGACCATTCGTCCAGCATCCGCAGTGCCTTGCTCCCCCGGGTCCAGCAGCGCGCAAGCCCCTGCAGGTTCGGGAGGGGGCGGAAGATCACGTTGGATGCGCGGAAGGAACGGGCTCCCTTGGGAACACTGAGGCCGGCGACCACAGGTGCGACAACCTCGATGCTCTTGAAGTAGGGTGCGAGACTATCAACGAAGGGCACGAACCCGCCGCGGTTGACCCAGGCGCCGGTACCGTCCTGCACAAAACACTCCATCCGCACGATGGCTAGCGTGGAGTTGGAGAGCGGCGAGAAAGTGCTGCTGTCGGGCTTTAACATGCGGGGGCACTGCGCATGGCGCTGAGGAGGGTGGAGTCCAAACCAACCCGGCGGCGCACCAGGGCGGCAAGCCAAAGGCTGGTGATGAGGAGGGAGCAAAAGGTGGCCCAGGCCGCGCCAACGTTCCCGAAGGTTGGGATCAACACCAGATTGAGGCCCAGCTTGATCGCCGCAGTCGTGGTCATCACGGCGGCAAGAGGTTTGTGGTGACCGGTCATGCTGAGGAGGTAGCCGACGCACCCAGCCATGCACATGAGGCTTCTCCCAGCGACCAGCAGGACCAAGGCGGGATAGGCGCTGCTGAAATCACGACCGAAGATGCGGAGGATCCAGGGCCCGGTCACGACTAGGGCCGCGGCCAACGGGAGGGTGTAGATTGCGAGCCCCTTGGCGGCTAGCGTGGCGATGGCCTGGAGCTCGCGGCGGTCGCCGGCGGCATGGCGCTCCGCGATCAAGGGAGCGACCACGACACCGATAGCCATCAGACCTAGCTGCAACAGGGAGGCTAGGCGGTCCGCGATCGCGTAGAGCGCGGCACTGTCGGGGCCATGCATGGTTGCGAGCAGAAACGGGTCGGCGCGGCCGCCGAGCATGCGCATCACGGTGTTCCAGCACATGGGCAGGGCGAGCCACCACCAGGCGTTTGATTCAAACCGAACCCGGGAGGCGGGCAGCTGAAGCCGAAGCTGCTTCGATTGCCAACGGTGGGCGAACAAGAGGCCGGCGACGATGCCGCCTCCGTACATCCAGGCAACTTGGACTGCGTCGATCTGGACACCGGCGATCGCGGTCACCAGCAGCGATAGGGCGAAGACCGCCCAGCGCAGAACCTGCTCGGGGAACTGGCCAAGGACCGGGTGCTTGAGGGCCGTCAGGACGGACTGGCGATGGACGGCGACGACCTGCAGGGGCAAGAAGAGGGCCAGCACCAGTAGGACTCGTACGAGTACTGGGTTCAAGAAGGGGCGCAGCAGCCAGGCCGAGGTCGCCATCCCTAAGGCGAGTACGAAGCCAGCGATTGTCATCCGCCGACTGCTCCAACGGATCATGCCCCTTGCAAGGTCGTGGTGACCGCGCATCCCCTCGCTCGGGACGATCTTGAGCATGGCTCCATTCATGCCAAGAACGCCAACCGAGAGGAGCAGCGTCAGGCACGAAACGCCGGCGGAGAACAGGCCATACTCAAAGAGACCGAGGCCGTTGGTGAGCAGGAGGTCGACGAAAAAGCCAAGGCCCATCGCGCCGACCCTGAGACCAAACACACCGCTCCCACCTCGCACGAGGCGATCCTTGATGGTGCGCAGGGGAGGAACCGGGGCTTCGGGCATGGACGGCTACGAAGCCTTGCGTAGGCCTCTTCGGCCGGGCTTGGGGCTGTCCTCGCTGTATCCATAGCCATAGCCGTAGCCGTAGTCTCCGGAGCCAGCCCGTGACACGACTGCGTTGAGGATGACTCCAGCGAGGAATGCGCCCGAGCGGCGCAAGCGGTTCGCTGCGGTTTCGAGCAGCTTTCCGGGGACGCCCCCACAGCGGTACAGCAGGACGAGCGCGTCTAGCTGTTTGGCGAAGTTGGCCACGTCAGCCACCACCACAGCGGGGGGGAGATCGAATACGACCATGTCGTACTCTTCTCTGAAGGCCTCGACGAGTCCCGGAACCGCGGGGCTAGCTAGCACCTCGCCAGGGCGCCCCTTGCAATAGCCAGCGGGGAGTACATCGATAGCACCCATCAGGCGTTCGTGCACGTGCTTGCGCCAGTCAGCTGTGCCTTCAAGTGACTCTGCGAAGCCAGGTCCACGTTCGATCTGGAACACGTCATGGATCCGTGGCTTGCGCAGGTCGCCATCGACGAGCAGCACTCGCTTGCCTGTTTCTGCGAACGCGAGAGCAAGATCGACGTTGGTCACGGTCTTTCCCTCGCCCGGAATGCAGGAGGTTGACGCGAAGCACCCGAGCTCGACCCCAGGCGGAAGAGCGAGGCGCAGGCTTGCCCGAATCTGGCGGTAGGCCTCGGACTGTGGACCTTCCGGGTTGTCGAAGAGCGGAATGAACCGCGAGTTGCGCTTGGCGTCGGGAACACGCGCCCGACCCGTCGTGAAGGATGGCACCGATCCGAGGACAGGTAGATCCGTTGTGCGCTCGACCTCTGCTTCTGTGTGGAGGGCGGACCGGACGCGGTTGTGGATCAGCGCACACATGCACGCGAAGAGCAGACCTGCGAGTGTCCCGAACAGCATGACCAGCGAGGTGCGCGGAAAGATGCGGCTCGGGGGCGGCGTCGCAGGATCGATCAGAACGGCCGCCGCCGATGTTGCGGCGGCGGTGATGCCCGCCTCTTGCTGGCTGGAGAGCAGGAACTCCACGATTGTGGTTCGAACCATGCGTTGACGCATCGGCTCAGCCAGTTCCAGCTCGGAGTTGGGGAGTGACGACAGTCGCGTGCCCAGCCCGTCGGCTTGTTCACTGAGCGATGCGAGCGTGCTGGCAACGCCCTCTACCTGTGCCTGGAGGTTTTCTATGACCCGCTTGGCCAGGCTGCTACGGGCTGCCTCGATCGTCAGGCGCTCCTCGATCGGCCAGTTCTCAAGGCTCTCGGCATAGGTGCTCGCCAAGGCGGCGTAGGAGTCCGCTGCCGCTTGGGTGCCGGCCAGGGTTCCATCGAGCTGTTGGGTGAGGCTGGTCAACAGCTGGCTGCGCGAGGCTTCCAGATTGCGCAGGATTGGGTTCTCGGGCTTTGCGGTCGCGCGCAACTTCGAAAGTTCGGCGTCGAGACCGCTGAGCTCGGAGAGATGTGCAGAGAAGCCGGGCTCTGAGGCCAGTCTGGCCACTGCGCTGGATTCTCCACGGCTCAGCGCATCCTTGGCGCCCCGCATGGCCTCGATGCGCAGGTTGGTTCCCTCGATCAGGGTTTGAAGCCGGAAGCTCTCACTCTGCAGAAGGGCCTTGAAACCCGGCACGTCCGTGCGATCGAGTCTCAGGGACTCGGCTTCGAGTACCGACAGCTCCTCCAGGTAGCCAAGCGCGAGGAGGTTGGGAATCTCGGGGCCGAGCCGCGCGAGCGAAGACAGATCTCCCAGCTCTAGCAGCTCAAGGGCCTCCTCGAGACTTTGCTTGGCCAGTTGGGCCTGAGCAATCTGGAGCTCGACTGCCGCGGATTGTTCGATCAACGCGGTGGCGGAGACCGAGACCGCGATGGTCTCGGGGTACAGGGTCTGGAGCCGAACCACCTCGGCTTCGGCCTTGGAGAGTGCGCTGAGTTGCTCCGCGAGCTGCGCTTCGATGAAGCGCACAGTGCGGGTGGCCTTTTGTTGACCGATTCGCACACTGCGACGAATGTAGTTCTTGGCGAGGGCGTTGGCTGTCTCCGCAGCTCGGTACGGATCGCTATCGGACACCGAGACGAAAACGACCCCGGTCTTGCGCCCTGATTCTTCCGCCGTGGTCGATTCCATCAGACGCTTGATCGCCGACTGCTCGTCCAGTGCGGTGACGGTGTAGCGCTGATCCAGGAAATCCCCCGTTGCCCACAGGCTGAGATCCCATCCAAAGGCCTCACGCCGTGAACCCGGCACATAGACGAAGTCGAGGGCGTCATCGTCGTCGGCGCCGATGAACCCGTCGTGGGGGGAGATCCGTATGCGGATCTCATCGCTGGCGTGTTCGCTATAGAAGAACACATCGAGGGCTTCGGGGCGCTCGATGGCATCCTCATACCCAACCATACGGGCGCGCAGCCTGTGTTCGGGGATCGCCTTGCCCCGCACCCGGGACCAAAGGCTGGCGAGTGGCCGGAGATCATGGCGCTCAACGAGGCAATTCAGCCCGAGCTGGTCCATCGCCGATGGGTCAGCTGCGGATCCGGAGGGCCCACCAAAGGGGTCAAAATCGGCCTCGGTGGGATCGAATACCGCGGGGATTGCTTGGTCAGCAGTTCTCGCAGAAGCGGTGACTTCGGCCAGGGATCGCGACTGAATCAGCGCGATCTCCGCTTCGGCCTTGGGGTCGGAGGTCAGGCTTGCGAGCTCAGAGAGCACGCCACCAGCCGCTTCATCTTCCTCGAGCAGGAGCGTTGCCCGAGCCTGGTACTCGGGAGTGCGCGTTCCAATCCAGAAGAGCAACCCAGCGGAGGTGAGCGCCGTGATGGCGGCGATCATCCATTTGTGCCGGATCAGGACGATGAACAGCTCTCCTAATTGGAGATTGTCGCTGCTCTCGATGGGGGTTCCGTATTCGTTGTTCACCGATGACAGGGGGGCTAGTCTTTGACGTTGTCGTAGGCGATCGCCAAAGCTGCGAGCTGGCTGATGCTGTAGCCAAGGCCTTGGAGGTAGGGCATGACGCTTTCAGAGAAGACTCCGACTCCGGACTTGGAGATGAAGATCACGTCGTCTGGCCTCACTTGCACGAGGCCGTCTGCTCCAGGCTTGCGGGCGTTGAAGCGCAGCACTTCGACTTCTGCTTCGCCGTGCTTACGGAGGATGCTGACGTACTTGCGGTTGGCGCCTGGGAGAAAGCCGCCCCCGAAGGACAGGGCTTCGAGTGCGCTGAGTGGCCGGTCCATGGGCACCGGGCCGGGCTGCTTCACGTCCCCGAGCAGGTAAAACCGCCGGGACGCGAGCTCGATCACGGATAGCATCACCGCCGGCTCGTGGTAGTAGCTCTGAAACCCAGCCTCGATGGCTTGGCGGGCGTCTTCGACCGACTTCCCGGCGACCGGGACTGCGCCGACCAGAGGTAGGGAGAGCGTTCCGTCCGGGGAAATACGAAGCCCTGTCTCCGGGAGCTCGAGCTCTCCTTGCCCGAGCAGCGCGAAATACACGAGGTCGTTGGGACCGAGCGCAAAGGCGTTCCAGTCCGCGGAAGTCGACGACGTATCGACGTCAATGGTCGACTTGGGTAGGGGAACCGAGCGGCAGGCGGCGAGGCCGGAGAGCGTCAGGGTGAACAGCAGGGATCGGTGCACGGGGAACGGTTAGGGGGAAGAGGCACGCCGGCGAGCGGTGCTCACCTGGGGGACCCTTCGGCCTCAGAATCCCGCGGCCCCAGTGCCTCGTCCTGGGATCGACTCCTGTCCCGGCGGTGCCACGAAATCGAACACGCGGTTTGCAGCCGCGTCACCTGGCTGCAGGGGGCATGCCTGGAGGCTTCTATCGCAAGAACCGCATCCGGTACACACCGTTGCGATCGGCTTGGCTCGCGGAGCAAGAAGCTCCGAGTGGGGCACCATGGCGACCTGGATCGTTGGAGACCCCCATGGCTGTGCATTGGAGCTGGAGACCCTCTTGGGTCGTTTGCAGCTCGGACCTGATGACCAATTCCTGGTGGTTGGCGACCTATTTCACCGGGGACCGGATCCCGCTGGAGTGATGGATCTACTGCGTGCAGCCGGTGCCAAGTTCATTCTTGGCAACCACGAGCTGCGGATCCTGGAGCGCTTTCATCTAGCGCCCAAGCGCGCTGATGCGAGCGACCGGCCTGAGCATCGCAGCGTCTTCCCGCACCTTGCAGAGCGCGACCTTGCGGGAGACGGAGGTACTCCATGTTTGGTTCCCGAGGAGCGTCGCGCGGAGGTCGTGGAGTTTCTTCAGGGGCACTCGGGGTACTTTCTGGAGTCCAAGCAGCTGCCGGGCGCGGGCACGACACCGGATGGACGGGGGTGGTGTGCGGTGCACGCTGGCATGATTCAGGGACAAGCTCCGGGCGATACCGACCCCGAGCACCTGGTTAGCGTGCGAAGGCTCCCCACCCGTGGCCGGCCCTACTGGTACGAGGTCTACACGGGGCCCAGTCTGATTCTCTTTGGGCACACTCCCTCGAAGATCCCCCGTGCGCGCCGGGTGCAGGGTCGTCTGGTGGCGCTGGGTCTGGACACAGGCTGCGTCTATGGCGGTTCCCTAACCGCCTATTCTCCCGAACTCGATGAATACTGCCAGGTCGCGGCCCAATCGGCCTACGCGTCAAAATGACCCTTGCGTCCCAAGAAGCAGGCGATGTCCACAGCCTGCTCGGAGTCCCTTACTGGACACAGACAAGGGAAGAGCTCGAGCAGATGCTGCGCGAGACCGACGAGCTTGTGGAGCTGAATAGCGGGAACGCGGAGATTTCGATCCAGGCGAGGGAGAACGACGACTACCGGCGCATTCTCTCGGGCAACCCTACCAACATCATCGATGGCCAGGGTGTGCGCCGGATCCTCCAGCTGAAGTACGGAAAGGCCTTCGATCGCATCTCGGGATCCGACCTGACGACGGAGGTTTGTGCGCTCGCGCGCGACATGGGGTGGAGAGTCTTCCTGCTGGGAGGCTGCGAGGAGGCGAGCTCGGGTGCGCAGGCGTTCCTTGAGAGCAAGCTGCCGGGGCTTCAAGTGCAGCGTCACTCACCCCCCTACGAACCTGGCGGACAAATGAGCCCGCGGGTGGAACGGGAAATCTGCGAGCGCATCGCCGCGTACGGTCCACGCGTGCTGATCGGCTGCTTTGGTGCACCGAAGCAGGAGTTCTGGTTCGACCGCCACCGCGAGTACCTGCGGGAGCAGGGAGTGCGGGTATGGATGGGGGCAGGCGGAACGTTCGACTTCCTCTCGGGGCGCATAAGGCGGGCGCCCAAGGCCGTGTCGGAAGCGGGCCTGGAGTGGTTGTGGCGCTTCTTCCAAGAGCCTCGTCAGCGCTTCCGCCGCATGGGCACGCGCTTGCCGCGTTTTGCTCTGCTCGGGCTTTGGGAGGCATTGACCTATCGGCTGCGCCTGAGCCATCGTTCCTATTCGTCTTGGGGCAGCCGTGTCTTCAGCCTTGTGGCTGTTGCACTGGGCCTACCCCTTGCGCTCAGCGCTGGACTGGTGGTGGCGGCGGCTAACCTGATTGCGTTCCGCGATCCTCGCGGAATCTTCTTCGTCCAGCCGCGGATCGGCCGTGATGGAAAGCCGTTTCGGCTCTACAAGTTCCGCACCATGCAGGAGGATGCGGCACCCCATCGCTCGGGAGGTGTTCACGAAGGCCGAGGCAGCTCCGGGGAATTCACGTCCTGGAGTACGAGCGAAGACCGACTGCGCGTCACAGCCCTAGGACGGATCCTGCGGAGCAGCCACCTCGACGAACTGCCCCAGCTGTTGAATATCCTGCGGGGCGACATGAATCTGGTCGGCCCGCGCCCTGAGATGATCGAGGTCCACGAGTGGGCGTGCAGCGAGGTCCCTGGATTTTCGCAGCGGACCCGCGTGCGACCCGGCCTCACCGGTCTTGCGCAGGTCACCCAGGGCTACACCGGGCACTGTGCCGAGGCCTACGGACGGAAGCTGGCCATCGATACGAACTACATCGAGACCCACTCGCTCGCCCAGGACCTACGCCTCTGCGCGCTGACCGTGCGTTGGATGCTGCTCGGCCGGGGGTGGCGGTGGAAGCAGGGGGGCGAGACCGAAACGGGCGGCGCGGATTCGTGAAGCCAACTAGGGCTTGACGGCCCTGCAGTACAGGCTGCCTGCCCCGTGCAGCTCGACGCGGGTTTGGAAGGTGGGCGCGTGCTTGCTCGGCTGAAAGGCGGATTCGTCGCCCGGGCCCCGGGAGTCGATGACTCGCTCAGTCGTGATCTCACCAAAGCCTGCGGCCTGGATCGCAGCGGTCCATTCCGCCTCAGACAGCCATTGGAGGGGGACGCCAACCATCTCTTCCCATGACTCTGTGTGCGGCGACTCCTTGAAGCGATCGACGACCACGTGCAGGGTGCCGGTGGACTTCATCACGCGAAACGCCTCGCTGAGGGCTTTCTCTAGCTCGGTGCTGTAGTACAGAGCTTCCATCGAGAACACGCGATCGAACTTGTTGTCGGGGAAATCGAGGGCCTCGAATGGGCCGGCCTCGTAGCGCGCTCGACTCGTGAGGTCATGGAGCTCTTCGGCGCGCTTGATCATCGCGGGTGATACATCGACCCCGACCGCGCCGGACCCGGGTGCCGCTGCGGCCAGAACCCGCGTCGCCCACCCCGTGCCACAACCCAGGTCGAGGGTCTGCATGCCGGCACGGATGTC
Organism: uncultured Planctomycetaceae bacterium; assembly: GCA_964459495.1. Lineage (GTDB taxonomy): Bacteria > Planctomycetota > UBA1135 > UBA1135 > CAYWNK01. Next base: position 9,245 of record CAYWNK010000114.1, on the reverse strand, counting down.
CATGCGCGCGATCACCTGCTGGACGACGTCCTTGTGGCCTTCCTCAAGGCCATCGGCACGGCCCGACTCAACCCAGGCGTCAAAGGTCTTCGCAACGGCGTCGTTCGTCATGGGGTGGTGGTTTGTGTTTTGCGCGCAGCGGCGCAGCGTTCGATGATCTCGTCGAGGGGCTTGAGCGCGACCTCCCAGTCGTACTTCTCTTCGACGAACCGGCGGGCGCTCGCACCGATGCGCGCGGCCTGGTCTGGCTCGCGGAGCAGGCCGCGGATCAGCTGTGCTTGTTCTTGGGCGGAATCGGCGACGAGCAGGTGTCGGCCGGAAATAGCCTCGACGCCCTGAGTCGCACAGGTCGTGCCGACGACAGGCAGGCCGACGGCCATCGCTTCGAGCACCTTGTTCTGAATACCACGGGCGATGCGCAGGGGGGCGACCGCAATGTGGGCGCGCTCGAGCCAGTCGCTGGTCTCGTCGACGAATCCGGTCACGGTGACGCCCTTCGTGGCCCCGAGTTTTTGAACCTCGGGCCCAGGCTTCGAGCCGACGATCGAGAACCGCACGTCGGGGAACTCCTCTGCCACGCGCGGGAGGATCTCGGCCACGAAGTGTTGGCATCCATCGGCGTTGGGGAAGTAGTCCATCACGCCGGTGAAGACCAGGTGTCCAGGTTCGGTCTTGTCGGGTGCAGGCGCGAAGTGCTGCAGGTCAACGCCATTGCGGATGACGACCGAATCGGGACCTGGAATCTGGTCCTGGAAGATCGTCTGCTCGAGGGGGGTGCAGAAAACGTTGGTGACCGTGTCCGCGGCGATGCGGCGCTCGAACTCGAGGAGGGTGCGCCACTCGCGCCGGTACACCCAGCTCATGGGAAATCCCTTGCGCTCGGCGTACTGCTTCCACTTGTCCGAGTCGAGCTCGGCGAAGTGCATCACCCAGGGAACTCCCTTGCCGATCAAGAAGGCTCCCATTGAGGACGAGAAGGCGTAGGCCATGTCGACATTCGGGAGCAGACGATCCACCGCAGCCTGCAGCTCCGTGGAACCGTACACGCCGAGGGTGAGGGGCTGCTTGGTGAGAAGCAGTGGCAAAGAGCTGATCTTCTTGCGCCGCTCTTCGTGCCGGATGGTGATCGTCTCGACTCCCAGGCCGCGCAGCTGCTGGGCGGCCTCCAAGTCGCCCTCGTCGTGGGCGAACGCGAGAATCGTGACTTCGTGGTCACGCTTCAGACGTTCGACGAGCCGCCAGGTCGTGATCTTGTCCCCGCGGTTGGGCGGATAGGGGACACGCTGCGCAAGGAAGAGGACCTTCACCCGGCGCAGGCTAGGAGTCGGCGCCTTCTCCCGCAAGCCCAGCCTCTCCGGGGCTGGGCCCTGGGAGAAATGCGATTCTCTGGCCGTCCATGTCGATGGCGTAGGGCTGGTGCCGCAGCAGGCCGGTTCCCAGCGTTCCGACCAGAAAAGGGCTGGTCAATGGCCCTTCGTGATCGGTCACGAAAGAGGCTGGAACTTCCGTCAGTCGCCTTCCCGCGAGCTCGATCCACGGCAGTTCTCCCCGCTTTGCCTCGGCAGCCCCCCCGATCCCCCCCAGTCGCATGGAATCCAGTTCGAGGAATGTGGCGCGTAGGGGGTAGAGCGCCTTGCGGAGCTCCTTGGACTGGACGGTGACGGTGTCGTTGGATCCGGTATCGAGGCGGAACCACCCTCGCCCTCTGGGGGCGCAGCGCAGCTCCGCGCAGGGGGCGCCGCCCTTGACCAACACCGGCTGCCATGGCCATTCGCGATGCAGGTCGCTCGCCCTGTCATGGAATACGATCCGGCCCCTTCGCTGATCGATGACCACCACGTATCCACGCAGCCAGTCGGCACCGAGCAGTCCGCCGAGGATGGTCTCTCGAAAGGCGCTGAGACCGGCGAGATCGAGTTCGATCATCGGCTCGCCGAGTCGGCGAAGGGCCGCCAGCTCCACCGAACCCGAGCGGAGCCAGCGCCCAGCTCCCTGGCCACCGACCCCCTGGACCCGGATTTCGCCCAGGTCTTGCCAGTCGAGCTGCCGAGCCGCGGCGCGGTCGATGCACGAAACGCTCGCTGCAGTATCGAAGAGGAAGGGGCCGACATCCTTGCCGTCGAGCCGCGGGCGAACCAGCAGGTAGCCGGTGGGGCTGACCTCGAGTGGGACCTCGATCGGCGGCTGGATGGGACCCCTGGGGTGGCTCTCGGCGGCCCCCAGTGTCCAGGAGCTGGAGTCGGGAGACTGGGCACTCGAGGTCTCGAAGGTCCAGATTTCGCTGCCGTTCTCCCTGTTCATCTCGCTGGGTCCGGGGCGCACGGGCCCGTCCGGCGGGAATTGGAGGACACTGGGGCCGGGTTGCAGAACCACCCGCTCTGGGTGGGGACCTCCGCCCTCGGGGGATGCCTGATCGGCCATAGTGGCGCTGGGGCCTGCCCAGCCGCGCAGGAGTTCGATCTGCCCTCCACGCCCTGTTCGGACCCTCCAGGCGGAATCGGGATCGGACCACGAGCCGAAGGCGAGTTCGATCTCGCCCTGCCGCACCAGCGCTTCTCCCAGCTCCAACCAGGCGGCAGGTCCTGCCTCGTGTTCTACCCAGACCCGCACCCCGTCGCTGGTTTCGGTTCGGCCTGGCAGCTGGCAGCGCCAGGATGCCCCCGGGCCCCGTTCCAAGAGAAAGCGACCACTGCGTCCGTGGCCCTCGAAGGACCCCGCGAACTGGCGGGGGGGCTCAAGGGCCGGGGCGGAGCTTCGATAGCTGCTGGCGACCTCCCAGGGGCCGGGTTGTCGGGTGGTGCACGCGCTCAACGCCAGCAAAGCAGCCACGGTTGCAAACCGAGTCACGTGGAGCCGGTCGAATTTCATCTTGGATCCTGATTTTCCGGAGTTTCTCGGGTCAAAAAGATGTCCCGGCGGGACCTCTAGTGTGGACGCACGAAAACGGGTGTCCAACTGGCCCGAGGGGGAGTGGCGCAGGCGCTGGCGAAAGCCGGCATGCCCGAAACCACTCCACGGAGAAGACGGTTGACCGGCAGGCTCGCAGTAGCGGCCTGCCGGAAGACCACACGCCCCGCGCAAACGACCTTTCGCATCGCTCGTTGCTCGCACTCGCAGTGGAGGAGGAGCCCCGTGGACAACTCGCAGTCCATGGGGTTCAGCCTTTTCATCGCAGACCGGCCTGCCGGTCGATCCCCCGGTGCAGACCGAGTACCTCACCAGGCGGGCAGCTCATCACTTGTGGCTGATTGTCGCAGGCGGCACGGGCTTGCCACCGCCGACGAAGGTCATCCAGCGTCCGCGCAGTCGCTCCTGGTCGATGCGCAAACCCGCGGCCAGGATCGCGGCCCTGGTGGCCTCCAGGTGGTGGAGCGGACAGCCGCTAAAGGCGAACCAGCCCCCGGGGGCGAGGACGGAAGCCAGGCGGGCGGCCTCCGCCTGGATGACATCGGAGTAGATGTTGGCAAGCACCACGTCGAAGGGACCCTCATCGCTGGCGACGCACTCGAGAGTTCCCGTGCGAAACTGCACATGAGATGTGTTGTTCTCCTTGGCTAGCTCCTCGGCTGCGGGCTTGCTGACAGGGTCGGTGTCAAAGCCGAGCGCTTCCTCTGCGCCTGCAAGCCGGGCCAACACGGCTAAGATGCCGCTACCGGTGCCCGCGTCGAGGACCCGTTCCCCTCCCCGGATGCGCTCGAGGAGCACCGCCATACAGGTGCGTGTCGTGGCGTGTCTCCCAGAGCCGAATGAGCCGCCCGGCTGGATCCAGAGATGCAGGTCCGCGGACGGAGCCTGCTCAGCCCCCCGGTCCCAGGCGGGCAGCACCAGCAGCTCGCGGTCCTTGCGCCTCAGCCGGAACGGGCGCCAGGACTTGCGCCATGAGGTGGCGTAGTCCTCCGGCGGCAGCGGGAGGAAATCGATCCCAAGCCCTTCCAGCTCTGGTTCCTCGGTGAGCCCCGCCAACCGGTCGAGGGCGGCTTGCAGCTTGGCCCGCAGGTCCGGCCCATCGTCGGCCGCGGGAAAGAACGTGCGGACGTATTCGTGCTGCGCTGGTGGTGGTTTGCTCGCGACACTGTGGGCGCCCACGGCAACGGTGGTGCAGGGCCCGATGGCCAGGGCCTCGGCGGCGAGTTCGTGCCACCCTGTCGGTACGGCGACCCGCGCCTCGACCCACGCGGGTGCTTGTCGATTCGTTGTCATTGGGGACCCAGGGGCTTGAGGGCCTGCAACGCGCTGGGGATCAGCTCCGACACCGTGGGGTGGATCCAGACGGTGCGCACAAACTCGTCGGCGGTCATCTGGGCGGCCATGGCTGTGAGCAGTGTTTGAACAGCCTCGTCCCCGCGAATCCCGAGAATGGCGGCACCGAGGATCTTCCGGCTTTCTGCATCGACCAGGACCTTCATGAAGCCGCTTGTTTCGCTGCGCTCCCGGGCCCGCCCAACGCGTTTCATCGGCAGTTGACCCATCAGGACCGGCCGTCCTGTTCCCCGTGCTTCTGCTTCGGTCATCCCGACGCGGCCCAGGGGCGGGTCGACGAATAGTCCGTAGCAGGTGATGCGCTCGGTGACGCTGCGCTTTTGCCCGTCGAAGAGGTTTCCAGCTACGATCTCATAGTCGTTGTAGGCGGTGTGCGTGAACCCGCCTCGGCCGTTGCAGTCCCCGAGCGCAAAGACTCCGGAGCTGCTGGTTTCGAGGAATTCGTCAGTGACAAGGAAGCCCCGCTTGTCGCTACGGAGGCCGCCGTCATCCAGGCCCAGGTCAGCCGTGTTGGGTACGCGCCCGGTCGCCAACAGGGCGTGGCTACCGACGACGGCTACACCCTCGTCCGCATCCGGACAGGTGCTGCGGGCTTCAACGCCGTCGGGGTGGGGGACCAGCTCGATGCAATCGCGCTCGAGCTGAACAGCGATACCCTCTTCCTCCAGCAGGCTGCGGACGGCATCGGATACATCGGGATCATCGCGCGGAATCAGGCGGGGGCCCCGCTGCAGAACGGTGACCTTGGATCCCAGGCGCCGGAAGATCTGGGCGAACTCGAGACCGATGTAGCTGCCCCCAACCACGATCAGGTGGTCGGGCAGGGATTCCAGTTCTAGGACGCTGGAGTTGGTGAGGACGGGGAGGCCATCGGCGATGTCCATCTGCACCCGTGCCCTGCCGCCGACGTTGATGAAGATCTTGGGGGCGGCATAGCGCTCCCCTAGCACCTCGATCTCGCCCCCCGCGACGAAGCGGGCGTGTCCGCGCAAGAACGTGATGGGCTCTGCGCGCTCCAGGCCCTTGATTACGGCGGCATTCGAATCCCCCGCGATCCGTCGTGCGCGTCGGAGGACGCTGCGGAAGTCGACCTCGATGCCGGATACCTCGACGCCGAAGTCGGACGCTCTCCGAGCCATGTGGGCCGCGCGCGCGCTGGCGACCAGAGCCTTGGTGGGGGTGCATCCCGCGTTGACGCAGGTTCCGCCGACCCTGCCGCGCTCGACCACCAGTGTGCGCAGGCCCTCCTTGGCACAGCGATGGGCGATGGGGGGACCGGCCTGGCCGGTTCCGATCACGATGGCGTCGTAGTTTTCGGTCATAGCGATCTCGGGTCGATGTTCCAACCCGCCGCGGGAACGGGGAATCCAGAGCATCGTGCCCGCAGACCGCTCGTCGCGCTACTTGCCTTCCTTGGGTTTCGTCTTCATCGAGGCAAAGGCCTTGGCGAAGGCGTTCGGGGCGGCCGGTTCAGCTTTGGAGGTGTAGGTGCTGGGGCTACCAGCGGAACTGCCAGACCTTGCACCGGACTTCTGGCTCGGCCTCTGCCCAGATCTACCCGTGGGGCCGTTGCGCTCCTTGCGGCGTCCACCCTGCGGCTGCACGCTCCGTCCGGCATCGCCGCCCTTGCCGCGGTCCGTGCTCTCGTCGTCGAGGCGCATCGAGAGAGCGACTCGCTTGCGCTCCAGATCGATCTCCATCACTTTCACGCGCACGACTTGTCCGGCGCGCACGACATCCGCCGGGTCGCGGACAAAATCGTGGGACATGGCGGAGATGTGGACGAGCCCATCGGTGTGCACGCCGACGTCGACGAAGGCCCCGAAGGCGGTGACATTGCTGACTACCCCCTCAAGGACCATATCGACGCGTAAATCGCCCAGGTTCTCGACCCCATCGGCGAAGGTGGCGGTTTCGAACTCGGGCCGCGGGTCGCGACCGGGCTTCTCAAGCTCGGCCAGGATGTCGGTCACCGTCGGCAGGCCGAAGCGCTCGTCCGTGTAGTCCGCAGCGTTCAAGCCGCGCAGGAAGGACGCGTCCCCAATCATGGACTCGATCGTTCGGCCGGTCGCCTTGGCGATCCGCTCAACCACAGGGTAGGCCTCGGGGTGGACGGATGATCGATCGAGGGGATTGGCGGCGCCGGGCACCCGCAGGAAACCGGCGGCCTGCTCATAGGCCTTCTTGCCAAGCCGAGGGACGTCGAGGATGCGCTTGCGGTCGGCGAAAGCGCCGTTTTCATTCCGGTGTGCCACCAGATTCTCTGCGAGCGTTTTGGTCATGCCTGCAACGTGACGGAGCAGGGCAGCGGAAGCGGTATTGACGTCGACGCCGACCGCATTGACGCAGTCTTCGACGACCGCGTCCAGCGACTTCGATAGCTGGAGCTGGTTGACGTCGTGCTGGTACTGGCCGACACCGATCGCCTTGGGCTCGATCTTGACCAGCTCCGCCAGAGGATCTTGAAGCCGGCGTGCAATCGAGGCTGCGCCCCGGAGAGAAACATCGAGATCGGGGAGTTCGTTGCTGGCCAACTCTGAGGCCGAGTAAACCGATGCGCCCGCTTCGCTGACCACGACCCGCTGGATCTTCCGTTCCGGCATGCGCTTCACGAGGTCGGCGCCAAGTCGATCGGTTTCGCGGGAGCCGGTGCCGTTGCCGATGCTGAGGATCGTGACGTCGTGGCGCTCGACCAGCGCGCCGAGGCGTGCGAGCGACTTGTCCCATTCGTTGCGGGGAGGGGTCGGGTAGATGGTGTCCGTAGCGAGAACCTTGCCGGTGCGATCCACCACGCACACCTTGCAGCCGGTGCGTAGGCCCGGGTCCAGACCCAGGATGGTCTTCGGTCCGGCGGGTGCGGCGAGCAGCAATGCCTTCAGATTCTGGGCGAAGACTCGAATCGCCTCCCCCTCGGCCGCTTCGCGCAGGCGCATCATCAGCTCGGTCTCGATCCGCAGGGCAAGCTTGAGGCGCCAAGCGCTCCGCACGGTTTCAGCCATCCAAGCGTCGCCCGGACGGCCTTCGTCCCGCAGCTCAAAGCGCCGCGCGATCTTGGCGCGGGCCACCCCTGTGCCGTCGACGCCTAGGCGGTCATCCTCAGGATCCAGCAGCAAATCCGTGCCCACGATGCCCTCCTTGCGGGCGCGCAGCATGGCGAGGGCCCGGTGGGAGGGAACGCGCGAGAGGGGCTCGGCGTAGTCGAAGTAGTCGCTGAAGCGCGCCCCCTCGGACTCCTTGCCGTCCACCAGCTTGCTGCGCAGGCGCGCCTCGGTCCAAACGAACTCGCGCAGGTCGGTGGCGAGCTCGGGGTCGTCGGCGAAGGTCTCCATCAGAATCTGTCGGGCTCCGTCCAGCGCGGCGGCCGCATCGGGGATCTCCTTCGCCCCGTCGACGTAGGCAGTGGCCGCGGTCTCCGGGTCGAGTTCAGGCGTACTCAGCAGTTGCTCGGCGAGTGGGGCGAGGCCACGCTCACGGGCTATCTGTGCCTTGGTGCGGCGCTTCACCATGTAGGGCCGGTACAGATCCTCGAGTCGCGTCTTGGTCTCGGCGCCGAGGAGCGCTTTGCGGAGATCGGAGGTGAGCTTGCCCTGCTCCTCGATCGCGGCCAGGACCTTGATCCTCCGATCCTCCAGCTCGCGCAGATAGGTGAGTCGCTCTTCCAGTGCGCGGAGCTGCACGTCGTCGAGGCCTCCGGTGCGCTCCTTGCGGTAGCGCGCGATGAAGGGCACCGTCGCACCCTCATCCAGCAGGGCCACAGCGGCGGTGACTTGGGGAAGGGTGACACGCAGCTCGGCTGCGATGCGCGCAAGAATGGGATCGTTCAACGGTGATCGGGGTGCGGTCCTCGGAATCGGGGCGGGATGGTAGCGAGCCGTTGGCCGCGTTCAAAGTTCCATCGGGGCAAGGCGATGCTTGACATTTCCGTGGCAAGCGGACGTGGAAACGTCGAGGTCGCACGTCTCGGGGTCTTGGAGAGTTGCGCAGGAAACGAGCCTTCGTTCCGACCGCATGCCTCTCCAGCGATTGAGCGCGGCGCTCTGCAGGGCCGCTGGTCAACGAAAACGAAGCCCCAGGGCCCATGGGCAACCGGCCCGTATCCACAGGCCCGATTCGGGGGCTTCCTTCGTCGGCCGCGTCCGTTCGCAGGATCGCATTGGCGGATAGGGGAGCGAACCCCGCCCCACAATCGCGTTCAGAACGGCAGTTCGCCGTGGTCGATGGAGATCGGGCCGGGACGCGGAGCGCGCTCCGGGGGCTGGGGTTCATCCCTGGCTGCGAGCGGCGCGGGCGCGCCGGCGCGGCCAGGCGGCTCGAAGTCTAGGGTGAGCTCGCGGCGCTGCAGTTCGGACAGCAGCTCCATGTGCGCGAACGCCTCGCGCAACACGTGGCGGGAATCCCCGCGCACGAGTCGCGCGACGTGCGGGTCTTTGCCGAAATCCGTGGCCAGGCCCAGCGGGAGCTCGCGCAGGAAGATGCGATGCCTCGGGTCCAGGACGCGCGGATCCATCACGAAGATGCAGCCCCGGTCCGTGGTGCGGCGCATGAGCCGTCCGAAGCCCTGACGGAATTTGGCGAGGGCCCGGGGTTGATAGATGCTGGCGCGCTGGGGACCCTCGCCGATCGCCGCGCATTGGGCGTGGTGGTAACGATCGGGTACGCCGTAAGGCAGTCGCGCGATGATCAGGTACTGCAGCGTGTCGCCGGGGAAGTCGGCCCCGTACCAGAACGTGTCGACGCCGAGCAGGATGGAGTTCGTTTGCGAGCGGAATCGCGCTGAGAGCTCCTCCTTGCTCGCCTCGGGCATGCCCTGCCAGTACAGCGGCAAGTGGCGCTCGGCCATCGTGGCGCTCAGTGCTTCGCCAACCACCCGCACGTCTTCGCGATTGGTGAACAGGACCAGCATCCGGCCGCGGGTTCGGAGGCTGAGCCACGAAACAAAGCTCGTGATGTACTCCAGATGACGCTGTTTGTGGGCGGGCGGGGGC
>CAYWNK010000113.1:0-19127 GCA_964459495.1 uncultured Planctomycetaceae bacterium | reverse complement strand
TTCCGGGGGAGCGCTGGAACCTGAGGACGACACCCGGCCGGGATCCATGGGCCTTTGGATCGGTCCGCTGGGTTTTGTTCTGTTGTTGCTGGCCGGGCCCGGGCTGGACGGACCCCAGCGGGCTGTCGCCGGGGTCACGTTCTGGACCGCGACGTGGTGGATGACTGGTGCCGTGGCCGTGGGGCCGACCTCACTGCTGCCGGCGGTGCTCTTCCCCGTGCTCGGCATTCTGCCCGCATCCCAGGCCGCACCGATCTACCTGCGCGATCTGGTGATGCTCTTCCTGGGCGCCTTTGTCGTCGCCCTTGGCTTGGAGAAGTGGGGCGTGCATCGGCGCATGGCCCTGTGGATTCTGGCCCGCTTCGGCACGTCCCAGCGCATGCTCGTGCTGGGCTTCATGTGCGCTGCCGCGTTCCTTTCGGCTTGGATCAACAACACGGCGACGACGCTGCTCATGCTTCCGATCGTCCTGGCTGTGCTCGATCGGGGCGGGGATAAGACGGAGGGGAAGACGGCGGAAGCCAGCGGCGGCTTTGCCACCTGCCTGCTACTGGGGACCGCGTACTCGGCATCGGTGGGTGGCATGGCTACCCCCGTCGGCACGGCGCCCAACCAGGAGTTCCTCGGCCAACTGGCCGAGCGCTTCCCGGATGCCCCGAAGCTCGGCTTCGGGGATTGGGCCCTCGCCTGGGTGCCCTTTGTGGCACTTTTCCTGCCCCTGGCCTGGTGGTTGATGACGCGAGTGCTCCTTCCGGTACCCGCGGGTTCCGGGGGCTCGGCAGCGGGGGCTGAAGTCGTGCGGGCGGAGCGCGCTGCCCAAGGGCCGATGAACTCTGCGCAGCGGCGGATGGCGGCGGTCTTTGCGCTGACAGCGCTGCTCTGGGTCACGCGCGCCGACCTCGCTTTGGGGGACCTGCGGATCCCCGGCTGGTCGCGCTTGTTCTACGGTGCGGATGCGGCGGACCCGGCCTGGCTCGCCTCCCATAAGAACGACATTTCCGACGCGACCGTGGCCACGGCCATGGCGATCCTCTGCTTTGTGATTCCGGCCGGTTCGGCTCCAGGCGCCCTGATGAACTGGTCGACGGCCAAGCGCTTGCCTTGGGATGTGCTGCTGCTCCTGGGCGGCGGGTTCTGTATTGCCAAGGGCTTTCAGGTCAGCGGTCTCGACCGCGTGATGGGGGGCCTTTTGGCGCCGCTCTACACCGATACGCCCGGCTGGTTAGTGGCCTTGGGGACGGCCCTGCTGGTGAGTCTGCTGACGGAATTCACCTCCAACACGGCGACGACTGCGGTGCTGCTACCGGTCGTGGGGGCGGCCGGCGTTCAGGCGGGGCTCGACCCGCTAGCGGTGATGGCGCCCGCCGCTCTCGCGGCTTCGGCCGCGTTCATGATGCCCGTGGCCACCCCGCCCAACGCGGTGGTCTTCGGCAGCGGGCGGCTGCGTATCGCAACGATGGCGCGGGTGGGCCTGGTGCTGAACCTGTTGGCGGTCTGCCTGCTCACCCTCGTATTCCAGCTCTGGGTTCGGCGGGTTTGGGGGATCTCGGACGGCCTGCCGGACTGGGCGGTGGGAGGGGGCTAGCCCCCGCGGCCCGACCCCGATCGGTGCCCTCACGGCGCTGGATTGGGATCGGGGTCCGGCTTCGGGACACGCTTGGCCCCGGCCCTCGACAGGCCCGATTCCATGTCGGACACTGGCGGGGCTCATGCGCGCCCTGCTCCCCTGGATCCTACTCAGCCTGGTCTTGACCACTGGCTGCGGCCTGCGGGACAAGCGGCGGCCTGGCATTCCGCCCAAGCACGTGGTGCTGATCACCGTGGAGGGTCTGCGGGCCGACCATACCTCGGCCTACCTCTATCCGCGGGATACGACCAACTTTGCCCTGGACGGCAACGCCCACGCACTGGGTCGAGCGCTGACCCTGGATCACCTGGCGGAGAGCGGGGTGCTGTTCCGGCACGCATCCGCCCTCTCGGGGAATCCCGACCATTCCCTGGCCTCCATTCTGCTTGGGGCTCGTCCTCTCGAGGTGAACGGGGCCCTTGAGCTGGGCGGGGACCTCTCGGAGCGGGCGACCCTCGCGAAGCGCTTTTCGGAGGCGGGTTTCCTCTGCGCAGGCTTCGCAAGCCGGCCCCGGGATCCCCTGCCCGAGGCTTGGACGGACGGCTTCGAGATCTTTGAGGAGCGCCCCACCGACTTGGCGGCCCTGGGGGCGGCGATCACCTTTGGGGCGGATCACGATTGGGGCACGGGCCGGGGCCTGTTCCTGTGGCTGCATCTGTCGAGCCCGGCCTGGCCCTATGAGCCACCGAGCTTTCCCAACAACTTCCTGAACCAGGACATCGACTACTCGTCGCTGTTCACAGGCGATTCCTACCGCGGCTCCCTGCCGGATTCAGCCCTCGCCGACTCACCCGTTCCGCAGGGGGAGCGCCTGGGCGAGGGCGAAAAGCAGCGCCTAGTCAACCTGTACGACGGTGAGGTGGCGTTCACGAACTACGTGATGTGGTACGCCCTCGATCTGTTGCGTTACTTCAGCGAGACGGAAGCCAGCCTCGTGGACGCGGTCATCTGTGTAGCCGGGGTCAGTGGCCAGCGCATCGGAGCGGATCGCGCCGAGGACTGGGGCCGGCCAGGGCTTACGGATGCGTCGCTCGGGGTTCCTTTGCTGCTGCGGCATCCGCGCAGCCTCACCGGCCGGCGCGTCCTGGAGCCAAACGTCACGCTTGAGGACGTGGGGCCGACCCTGCTGGACTGGTTCCAGCTCGATGGGCTGGAGGAATGGCGGGGGCGTAGCTTGCTCGGGCTCACCGACCGCAAGCCGCGCACCGAGTTCAAGCCGGGTCCAAGCTGCGCATTCGACGCTGGGTCGGGGCTCGTGACCGCGCGCGGAGGGGTCTGGCGCCTCACCGTGCCCATCGATGCGCTGGGGGCGGCAGGGGATCCCTTTCCGGAGGGGGCGGAGCTCGCCCCGGTGCAGAGTCTCCGACATCTCCCCGATGCGCCGAAGCCGGGGGTGGCAGAAGAGCTGCTCGAAGCATTGCGCACGTGGGTTCAGGCCCAAGGCCAAGGTCCGCGGTGAAGCACGATCTTGGCCCCGAGCCCGACCCGCCGGGCTCGTCCCTGGCCGGTGCGCTGGCCTGCTTGTTCGCGCTGCTGGCGGGCGGAGCGGGCCTGGCGCTGATCGGCGCCATGCCGGCCCAGCGAATCGCTGTCCTGACGGCGCCGATCCTGCTGGGCGGTGCCGCCTACCCGTTGCTCCTGCGCGCGACACCCGTGGAGCCCTCGGCCCTCAAGGTCGTGCTGTTCGCGGTCCTCGGGTCTCCGTTCGTGCTGCTCGTCCTTGTCGCCATCGCCCGGCCCTTTCTGCCCCTGCGTGAGTCCCTGGCCGCTGCGTTCTTGGTGGTGGCCTTTCTGCAGCCTCTCGCGCTCGGCCGACCCTTGCGCTTCGAGCGTCTAGGGAGCGCGGCTTGGTCGGCCGTGATCTTGGCTGTCGGACTGGGCGCCTACCTCGCCTGGCTCCTGTTTGCCGAGCCCGGCGGTGCGCGGCAGCTCGCGCCGGGGGCCCTGCGCCACGCCGGTCTGGCCCAGGCCCTCCTGCGGCCTGGACCCCTCGAGAATCCCTGGCTGGCGGGGACGCCGGGGTCCTGGGCGAGCGCCTACCACGGACTGGTGGCGTTGATCTCCGCGTGCCTTGAGGTCGATGTTCTGCGTGCCCAGGCGGGTGTCGCGGTGGTGGCGGCCATGTCGCTTCCTTTGGGGCTGTATCTGCTGGCTGCTCCCCTTTGGCAGCGAGCTCTACCCTGCGCGCTCGCTGCGCCCCTCGCCCTCTGGGGGTGGAACGCTGCGGCGGGTTTGGCGGGCTATGCGGGTCCCGGCGCGGGGGAAGCCCAGGCCTGGGCTGAGCGCCTTTCGCGCTTTACCCCAGGAGCGGAGGCCGGTGCACTGCCCTATGGGCTGAGCGCTTTTTTGTCCGTGGGTCCTGAGGGAATTGCGATGGGCCTCGCCGTCGCAGCCTGGATGGCGGGCGCCCACGCGCTGCGTCACGGCGAGCGGCCCTGGCCGCTTCTCTGCGTCTTCTTCCACCTGGCGACCATCTCCGTCGATCCGAGACTCGGGGTGATCGCGGGCGTGTCGACGCTCCTCGCCTACCTGACCTTGCTCCCCGTCGTGCGCTCCCGTGCACCCATTGCGAAGATGGGCCCCGCCTGGCTGGCGATCTTGCTGGGCGGTTTTGGGATCGTGCGGCTGCTCCCCGCCGGCTCGGCCCAATACCCCGAGCCGGCACCCTGGGATCGATCCCCGGGCTCCCTAGGCTCGATCGCCATGGCGCTGTTGATCGCCGCGGGTCCGCTGCTGGCCTTGGCCCTTTGCCGCCTGCTGCCGGAGGAGGACGCCGGGGAAAACCCGGAGTTCAGCGCCAGCGGCCCAGCGAGCCCCCGCCGGGGCACGGCCCTTTGGCTGGTGTTTTTCGCGGTGCTGTTGCCCGGGATGGGCGCGGCCCATGAGCTGATGGGGATCGGCCGTGTTCCGATTGTTCCGCGCCCCGCTGCGGATGCATTGCGCCTCGCCTCGCTGCCGCTCGGAGTCCTCGCGGCCGGAGGATTCGGCTCGCTGCTGGCCTCCGGCATGGGGGGCCGCGTCGTCGGCGCTGCGCTGGCGCTCGCGCTGGGCTTTGGTGCGTTGCGCGTGAACCTGCACGCCCATGCGGCGCACCGGGACCTGGCTTGGTCCAGCGGTCCCCTGTTGGAAAGCGGCATGCAGCTCGACCTGCGCTTTGTCCAGCCGCGGGATGAGGCTTTTGCCCAAGAGCTCATGGCTCTGCGGGAGGAGGACAGGGGGACTGGACCCTCGCCCGTTTTGCTGTGTGCCTTCGACGCCGGCGCGCCCTACGACGCCGCCCGGGGCGGGACGGCGCGGCTGCCGCAGCTGGCCGGCCTGGTGGCGAACCTGCCCGTCTATGTCGAGCGCGAACGGGAGGTGGATTTTGGTAGCAAGCACGGTCGCGAGCGTGAGGAGACCTGGACGGCTGCGGCGACCGACCGCCAGGGGGTCCGTCCCGAACTGATGAACCGGCTCAGGAGGCTGGGCCGGCCTGTGGTCATCCTCGTGCGTGAGGTGGATCGCGAGCGCACGGCGATCGGTGAGGTGGGGCGGCCGCGGGGTCTGGAGCTGGAGTTGGAGCGCCTTGGGGCTTCCCGGGTGAAGCGTGGGCCGCAGCTCACCCGCCTGGCTTTGGCCTGGGGACTGCTGGCTGGGGATGCGTCCAAGGGGTCAGGGGGGGGCCGGTAGCGCTCCATCTCGGGCGCTGTTTTCCCTGCTCGCCGCAAGGGCCCATTCCCGACCGTGGGGCCCCCCGCCGCCTGGTCAGAATCTCGGTCTCAGGGTGAGAGGAGGGCCGGTCGATGACCTGTGTATGAGGTCCCCATCCCGAGCAGTTCTCGTCGCCCTCTTTTTGGCCGCCCTAGGACCGTTCGTGCGCGGGAGTGATCCGCGGACGGCGGGGGAGCGCGCCACCGACCTGCGCGCGGAGTACTTCGCGATGCGGCCCCTGGGGGCAAGCCCTGAGGCGGACCCGATCGGGCTCATGACCTGGAAGCGCAGCGCGAAGCCGGGCGGTTCCGTTTTGGAGTCCGAGCTCCTCTTTGGCGAAGGGGAGAGCTGGGTGCTGCACACCGAGAACATGGCGCAGGCCAAGCCGCGCCTCGTCTGGCGCGAACTCGGCACCTACGGTCGCACCTGGCTCGCGGAGTGGACCCCGTCGAGTGGTCTGCTCGAGTCGATGGAGTTCGGCGCGGCCAAGGACGTCCACGGGGAGCAACGAGTCGGTGAGGTGCGTTTTCCCTTGAACCTGGTGGAAACCTGTCGCACGAACGACTTTGGACCCGAGACCTTCACCCTGGTCGCTCCCACCGGCGCGGGGACGGTGGAGGCCAGGCTGGTGCTGCACCAAGACCTGCCCCACGACCTCCCCGACTGGTCCCAGCGGGGGGCAGATCCGGAAGGGCGACGGTGGGTCGAGCTCTTGACGCAAGAGGGCGTGCAGCTCGCGTCGTATCTCTTTGAGGGAGAGGATCTGGTCGGACTGCAGTGGGGGGCTGGAACGCCCTGGGCCCTGCCGGTCGATGCGGACACCTACGAGGCCGCTGCGAGTGCCTGGCGCGTGGCCCAGGGGCGATAGACCATTCGAATCCCGGTCCCAGCCGGTGGGCGATCTTGGGACCTTCCGGCCCAGGGGCCTTTGGGGCGGGGTCGGTTTAGGTTTGCGCAAGGTCCTCCACGCGCCCATCGAGCTCCCACGGAGCCGCCCCGGTCGGCGGGGACACGGAAACCTTGCGAGACTGCGGCATCGTTCCACGGGTGCGCGGCGAACTGCCTCCGTATCCTTGCCGGGGAATTTCCGCCTGGCAGCGCTTCCCTGCCGGACCTCCCCCCCTGTCTCCTTCGCCCTATGTTCTGCGCACCGCGCGGCCTTGCATTTTTGTTTCTCGGCCTCCCCGGGTGTCTAAGCCCCGAGCAAGCCGTCAAAAGTGCCGATGACCAGGTCTATGCCCTGATCGACGCGCGCAGGGAGGAGCTGTTCTCCCAGCCCGGCGGCTTCCGCATCGAGCCTGAAGAGGGAACCCTGCGGGATCGCGTGCTGTCGGGGGATTGGAGCGGCGAGGAGCCCTGGAGCCTGGTCGACTGCCTTGAGATCGCGGCGGAGAACAACCGTCAGTATCGCAGTGCGCGGGAATCGCTCTACCTGGCCGCTCTGGACCTCACGCTGGAGCGTTTCAGGTTCACCAACATCCGCGGCTTCGGTGGCAACGCCGGGGTCGACGGCAGCGGGGGCGAAGCCGATTCCGGTTTTGTGGACGGCGGAGGGACCCTATCCCGGCTGCTCGGGGGCGGGGCGCAGATCGTGTCTGGGATCGGAGCCAGCCTGTTCCGACTCGTCCGCACGGGTGACGGCTGGGACACGGTCACCGACCTGAGCCTATCGGTCACCCAACCCCTACTCGGCGGAGGCGTGCCGGCGATCATCCGCGAGCCCTTGACGCAGGCCGAGCGCACCCTGATCTACGAGGTGCGCGACTACGAACGCTTCCGTCGGGAGTTCGGATTCGACGTGGCCCAGTCGGTCTACAGCCTGTTGCAGGCGATCGATCAGCTGCGCAACGAGAAGCGCAACTACCAGAACCTGGTGAACCTGAGCGAGCGGACCCAGGCCCTGAGCAAGGCTGGGCGGATCTCCCAGGTGGAAGCCGACCAGGCGACCCAGAACCAGCTGCGCTCCGAGAGCAGCCTGGTCTCGTTGGAGGCGAACGTGCAGAGCCAGCGGGACAACTTCCTGCTCTTCCTGGGGCTGCCGATCGAAACCAAGTTTGACCTGAACCCGAACGAGTTCGATTCGCTCCAGGGCGAGGACCCGATTCTGGAGATGCTCGACTTCCCGATCGTCGAGGCCCTCGCGCTGAACCAACGCCTTGACGTGCAGACCGCCCGTGACGAATACGTGGACTCCGATCGCCGCGTCAACGTGGCAGCGGACGCGCTGCGAGCGAACCTCGACGTGAGCCTTAGCGGCACGGCCGTCTCCGATGACGGCAAGCCCCTCGAGTTCAGCCGGGACGGGCTGAACTGGTCGGGTGGGATCAGCCTCGACCTGCCGATCGATCGCATCCCTCAGCGCAACGCCTATCGCACCAGCCTCATTGCCCGCGAGCAGGCGAAGCGGGCCATGGAGCAGGCCGAGGACCAGGTCACGGTGAGCGTGCGTGACGCGCTACGCGACACGTTCAACGCCCGTGACAGCTACGTGATTCAAGTGGGCGCAGTCGCCCTCGCCGAGCGCCGAGTCGAGGGTGCCAACCTTTCCCAGGAGGCCGGCCGGTCCAGCACGCGAGACGTGCTGGAGGCCCAGGAAGCCCTCCTCGAGGCGCAGAACTCGGCCACCACGGCCTTGATCAACTTCACCCTGGCGCGCCTCAACCTATACCTCCAAGTCGAAGCCCTCCGGCTCGACGAGTCCGGCCTGAGCATCGATGCCCAGGCCCTCCCGGGACCGAATCTATGAAGAAGAAGAAAAGCCGCGGCGGCGGAATCCTGTTTGTCCTGCTCCTCGTCGGTGGGGGAGTGGTGGCCTGGGGAGCGACCAAGGGCGGCTGGTTCCGCGCGGAGGAAGAGGTTGCCCTCGCAGGAGCCGAAGTGCGTCGTGGAGATCTGCTGATTTCGGAAACGGTCCGGGGCAACCTGGAGGCCAAGGAGAGCATCAGCCTGCGCAGCGAGATCGAACGCGAGGTCACGATCCTCTACCTCATCGACGAGGGGACGAAGGTCTCCGAGGGCGACCTGGTCTGCGAGCTCGACGTCTCGGAACTGGAGGACCGCAAGATCAGCCAGGAGATCGAGGTGAAGAGCGCCGAGGCGACTTTCACCAAGGCCCGTGAGCAGTACGAGATCCAGGTCATCCAAAACGAAACCGATCTCGCTGACGCCAAGCTTCAGGAAGAGCTGGCTCGGATGGACCTGGAGAAATACGTCGTCACCGATGGGGAGTGGACCAACGAGCTGGCCGCCTCGGAAGAGGCGATCGCGCTGAAGAAGGAGGAGCTGGTGCGCGCCGAGGACGTGCTGCGCAACACCCAGATCCTCTTCGACAAGGGATTCGCCCAGGCGCTGGAACTGGAGGGCGATACGGCTACGGTGCGCCGCATCGGGGTCGAGATCGATCAAGCCAAGCGCGACCGGGATCTCAAGGTCGCCTACGAGCACGACCGGCGCCTCAAGGAGCTGGGCGCCGCGGTGAAGACCGCCGAGCGGAACATTGAGAAGACCCGCAAGCAGGCGATTGCGCGACTGGCCGATTTCGAGGCTGAGCGTGAGTCGGCGAGCTACAAGTTGAAGCGCGAACAGGACTCGCTCGCTCGCATCAACCAGCAGGTCGGCAAGGCCAAGATCTACGCCCCCGAGGAGGGAATCGTCGTATACGGCCGCAAGAAGTCCCGCTGGGGCGGCGGTGAACCTGTGGAGCAGGGAGGCACGGTGTATGAGCGGCAGGAGATCATCTCCATGCCGAAGCCGGGCGGAATGACCGTCGAGGCCAGTCTGCACGAAACGCGCCTCAAGCTGGTGAAAGAGGGGCAGAACTGCCGCATCTCGATCGACGCCCTGCCGGGACGTTCCTACGAGGGCTTCGTGTCCTTTGTCGCCGTTTTGCCCGACTCCGGCAGCTATTGGGCGAACCCGAACCAACGCATCTACAAGGCGGAGATCACGATCGAGGATGCCGTGCCGGAGATGCGTCCGGGGATGTCCTGCGGCATCGAGATTCTGGTGGAGAACCTGGTGGACGTGCTCTACGTGCCGCGCCAAGCGGTGTTCTTTGACGGTGATCGGACCGTTGCTTTTGTGAACAATGGTGAGGAGGTTGAGACCCGCGAGGTGCAGGTCGGCCAGGACAACTCGCGCTGGGTATCGATCTCGGAGGGGCTCTCTGAAGGCGAGTTCGTTCTGCTGACACCTCCAGCCGATTTCGACCCTGCGCCCCGGGCCACCTCACGTCCCGAGGGCAGCGAAGCCTCCGCGGAGCTGGCGGAGAAAGCGCCCAAGGTCTTGGCCGAGCAGACCAAGCGGACCCGCAGCGGTGAGTCGGGGGGCGAGCGCTCTGGCGGCGGCAGGAAGCCGAGCGCCGAGCAGATCGAGGCCATCCGCAAGTCCCGCGGCAAGCAGGGCGGCGGCGCTGGGGGCGGTGGACCGAAGGGTGGCGGAGGCGCTGCCCAAGCCGGTGCTGCGACCAAAGTGGTTCCTGCAGCGGTTCCTGCCGCCGTGGAAGCGGGGTCCCTCGATCAGGTGGGAGCAGGACAGGAGTGAGCGTTGCCGATCCCGTTGCCGAGCTGGAAAACGTGACTCGGTCCTACGTCATGGGCAGCACCGAGGTGCGCGCCCTCGACGAATTCTCGTTCACCTTTCGGGCTGGCGAGTACTGGTCGATCATGGGCAGTTCCGGTAGCGGAAAGTCGACGCTGCTCAACATCCTGGGCTGTGTGGACCGTCCTTCGACGGGGAGCTATCGGGTGCGGGGTACGGAGGTCGGCGAGCTCAACGACAACGAGCTGTCCGAGCTGCGGGGTTCCGAGCTCGGCTTCGTGTTCCAGTCGTACAACCTGATCCAGCAGCTCACCGTGCTCGAGAACATCCTCGTTCCGGTGCTCTACCAGGACGATCCCGACCCGGCGGCCGAAGAGCGGGCCTACGCCCTCGCGGAGCGGGTGGGCCTGAAGGAGCGCATGGATCACAGGCCGACCGAACTCTCGGGCGGCCAGCAGCAGCGGGTGGCGATCGCACGCGCTTTGATCAACGACCCCGCGCTGATCCTGGCGGACGAAGCGACAGGAAACCTGGACTCCCGGACGGCCGAGGAAATCCTGGCCCTGTTCGATGAGCTGCACGCCGAGGGGAAGACCATCTTGCTCGTGACCCACGAGCCCGACGTCGGCGAGCGGGCCGAGCAGGTCCTGCGCCTGCAGGACGGCAAAGTGATCGAAGTTCGAGAAGGGCGCCGTAGCTAGCCGGGATATCAGAACCTTGAGCACCTCCATGTTTCGCACGGTCCGGCTCGGCATCTCGAGCCTGCTGCTGCACAAGCTCCGTAGCTTCCTCACCATCCTCGGCGTGCTCTTCGGCGTCGCCAGCGTGATCGCGATGCTCGCGGTCGGTGAAGGCGCATCGGAATCCGCGCAGGAACAAATCCGAAAGCTCGGCTCGCGGAACGTGATCCTGCGCAGCGTCAAGCCACCCGAAGATCAGCAGTCCGACCAGGAGACGCGCGTCCTGGTTTATGGCCTGACAGACGATGATCGCTCGCGGATTGGCGACACCTTCCCCGGCGTGCGCCGCGTGGTGCCGATGATGCAGGTACCCGAGGAGGTGCGCTTTGAGGACAAGGCCTGTCGCCCCCGGGTGCTTTGCACCGTTCCGTCCTACCTAGAGGCCACCTCTCGGACGATTGTGGCCGGCCGCTTCCTTTCCGAGGTCGACGAGTCGAACGGTTCGACGGTCTGCGTGCTGTCCTACGAGGTGGCTCGCTTCTTGTTCCCCTATGACTCGGCGATCAGCAAGCAGATCAAGGTCGGGGCGAACTACCTGGAGGTCGTTGGGGTGTTGCTGCCCCGCACGCCGATCGGAGAGATCTCCATCGATCCTGAGAGCGAGATCGGGGGCGAGGTCTTCATGCCGCTCTCCACGGGCCGGGAGTCCTACGGGACACGCCAGGTCAAGCTGCGCAGCGGCAGCCGGGAGATCACGGAAGTGGAGCTGCACGAGATCGTGGTCGAGGTTGGGCGCGACCTGGATGTTCCCATGGTCGCCGCGGCCTCGCGCACGATGCTCGATCTCGGGCATAGCCAAAAGGACTACGAGGTCATCGTTCCGATGGAACAGCTCCTCGCTGCCCAGGAGACGAAGCGCATCTTCAACCTGGTGCTTGGATCGATCGCCGGTATCAGTCTGTTGGTCGGCGGCATCGGCATCATGAATGTGATGTTGGCGACCGTGACCGAGCGCACCAGGGAAATCGGAATCCGCCGTGCACTCGGCGCCAAGCGCCGCCACATCGTCACCCAATTCCTCGTCGAGACGGTGGTGCTTTCGGGCTGCGGCGGCGTGGCGGGGGTGGCGCTGGGCCTGGCGATCCCATTGGTGATCGAGCGCTTCGCCGACCGCCCGACGATCGTGACTCCGATCGCTCCGATTCTGGCCTTCAGTATCTCGGTCGCCACAGGTGTGATCTTCGGCCTCTACCCCGCTTGGCGCGCGGCCACCATGGATCCGGTCGAGGCACTCCGTCACGAGTAGGTCTCCTGGCGTAGGGCGAGGGCCCGCGCCAAGTGGACGGATACGTTTCGTTCGGGATCCTCGCTGAGATCGGCAAGGGTGAGGGCGACGCGGCGCAGGGATTGGATCGCGCGGGCGGACAGGGAGCGTGCCTCGGCGGCGCGCTCCAGCAGCAAGGCGGCTTTGTCGTCGAGGGGAAGAGCACGATCGATCGCATCCGGACCAAGCCGGGCGTTGGGCACGGCTTGGCCCCGCGCGAGGCGGGCCTCTGTCGCGCGATCCACCGCGGTCTGCAGCTCGCTCAAGGCGGGGCCCGTGGGGCCGGAGCGATCGAGACTCACGCCTCCCCTCGCCAGCTTGGCGTGGCCGGTCGTGGCTGGCGGGCCCGCCAGTTCGGCGCTGGTGGGGGGCTGGAGCTCGAGCCGCAGGTCGATCCGGTCGAGCAGTGGGCCGGAGAGCCTTCGCGCGTAGCGGCGAACGTCCCCCGGGGCGCACGTGCAGGCGCGGCTGGGGTGCCCGCGGTAGCCGCAGGGGCAGGGATTCATCGCAGCGACCAGCAGGAAGCGGGCGGGGAAATCAACCTGGCGGCCGGCCCGGCTGATGGTCACCGAGCCCTGTTCAACCGGCTCGCGCAGGGCCTCTAGCACCTCGCGGCGATACTCCGGCAGCTCGTCGAGGAACAGCACCCCGCCGTGGGCCAGGCTCACCTCGCCGGGGCTCAGGTTCGCTCCTCCCCCGATGACGCCCGCGTAGCTGGCCGTGTGGTGCGGTGCGCGAAAAGGCCGTTCCGCGACCAGGCCCCCAGGCCAGCGGCCCGTGGCGGCCAAGACCGCGGTGGCTTCCAGCCGTTCGTCCAGGGTGGGGGCGGGGAGCAGCCGGGGCAGCCGCCGGGCGAGCATGGTCTTGCCGGCGCCGGGAGGACCCACCAACAGCAGTCCGTGCCCGCCCGCGGCCGCGATGGACAGCGCGTACTTGGCGGCGGCCTGGCCGCGGACATCGTCGAGGTGCGGGCCGCTGCAGCGCCCGGCGCCCGGCGGAGGGGGCTGCGCCCGGGGCAGCCGGTCTTCCGTCGAAGCAAGGTGCCCGACGACTTCGGCCAGCGTCGTGGCCACGCGCACGTCCAGGTCGGGCAAGGCGGCCGCCTCCTGCGCCGTGGCCGGCGGCGCGACCATGCGGGTGATGACTTGCGGGCCCGCGGCGGGCCCAGCGGCCGATCCAGCCCCTCTGGCGGCCATGGCGGCGGCCAGTCCGCCCGGCACCGGGTGAAGTCGACCGTCGATCCCCACCTCGCCCAGGAACAGGGTGCCCACCAGGTCCGCGGGGTTCAGGTGCCCTGCGGCGCAGGCTGCGGCCAGCACGAGGGGCAGGTCTAGGCTCTCGCCGGACTTGGGTCGGGCGGCTGGAACCAGGTTGAGGTAGAGCTGCCCCTGGCCCAGACCGAGACGGTTCTCCCGAAGGGCGCACAGAAGCTTCCCGCGACTTTCCCTCAGCACCGTGTCGGGGAGACCCGTGAGGACGACCTCCGTGCGCGGCCGGTCCCAGCTTTCAAAGCGCCCCTCAACCGTCACAAGCTCCGCTTTCCAGCCCAGGAGCGAGGCTCCCCATGCACGCGCTGTCTTCATTGCCAAGGGACCCGGGGGCGCGTGGCTAGGTTGCAGGCCAATCTTATGAATCCATTGCTGGCCGGACGGACCAGGCCCGTCACAATGCTCACCCACGTCGGTACCCTCTGATCGATCCCATGTCGTCCTACTACGAATCCGAAGACTTGGCGGCCTTTGCCAAGGTCTCCGAGCACGCTCCCGAGCTGGGCAAGAAGTTCTTTGACTGGTACGGCAGCGTCTTCGCCGACGGGGCTCTGACGGCCCGGGAGAAGTCGCTGATCGCGCTCGGCGTCGCCCACGCGGTGCAGTGCCCCTACTGCATCGACGCCTACACCAAGGACTCCCTGGAAAAGGGCTGCGACGTGGAGCAGCTCACCGAGGTCGTGCACGTCTCGGCCGCGATCAAGGGCGGCGCGGCGATGGTCCACGGCACGCAAATGCGAAAGGTGGCCGATTCCCTCGGCATGTAGCTTTGACCGACCTCCTTCAAAGCCTAGCGCGCCGCAGGGCGCCCCTCGCCGACCCCGCGACCCAGCGCGCCCTCCTCGATGGAGTGGACCTGGGGGCGGCCGGCGATTTTGACTCGGACGCTGCCCGTGCGGGGCATGCTCCGCTGCGCACCGGAGAGCTTGAGATCCTGCAGCTCAACCTCGGACGCGTTTGCAATCAAACCTGTGTGCACTGCCACGTGGATGCGGGCCCCGACCGGCGGGAGAGCATGTCGGACGAGCTCGTGGATCTCTCGCTGCGCGTCCTGGAGTCAAGCGGGGCGAAGACGCTCGACATCACCGGGGGTGCTCCCGAAATGCACCCGCGGTTTCGGGATCTCGTGCGTGAGGGGCGCCGGATCGGGGCGCAGGTCATCGATCGCTGCAACCTGACCATTCTGTTGGCGCCGCGCTACACCGACATCCCGGAGTTTCTCAGCGAGCACGGCGTGGAGATCGTTTGCTCGCTGCCGCACTACCGGCAGTCGTCCACCGATCGCCAGCGCGGGGACGGTGTGTTCGAGGCCTCGATCGAGGCCCTGCGGCGGCTCAACGCTGTGGGCTACGGTCAGCCCGGCTCCGGCCTGAGGCTGGTGTTGGTGACCAACCCCGTGGGGGCCTTCCTGCCCGCGGGGCAGGGTTCCCTGGAGGCGGAGTGGAAGCGTGAGCTCAAGCGCCTTCACGGCGTGAGCTTCGACGCGCTCTACACGATCACGAACATGCCGATCAGCCGGTATCTGGAGTGGCTGGAAAAGGGTGGCCGCGTGGAGAGCTACCTGCGCACGCTGGTCGATGCGTTCAATCCCGCCGCGGTGGGTTCGGTGATGTGCCGCAACACGCTCTCGGTGGGCTGGGAAGGCCGACTCTATGACTGCGATTTCAACCAGATGCTGGATCTGCCGGTGGACGCCTCCGCGCCGCAGACCCTGGCGGAGTTCGACAGATCGAGGCTTGAAAAACGCCCCGTCGTGACCGGGCGCCACTGCTATGGCTGCACGGCCGGTGCTGGATCCTCCTGCGGCGGTGCGCTGGAGTAGGGCTGAGACTCGGGATGGGACTCTGGCGGCGGGAATGCCTGCTCGTGGTATCCTGAACTCCATGCTTTCTGTTCTGCTCAGCTTGCTTGCCGCCCAGCAGCCCGCCGCGCCGCAGCTCGCCAAGGTTCACATCCTGAATCCGCCCTGTCCGGTCCAAGGGGCTATGTTCGGCCAGTCCGTGTCCATCCTGGACCTCGACGGGGACGGCGTTTTGGACGTGGCGACGGGGGCTTCAGGGGAGGGCATGGTCTACATCTTCCGTGGCCGTCCCGCTGGGGCGAAGAAGGCCTTTGGGCCCCCTCGCCTCTTCAGTTCGTCGGGGCCCGAGCAGTGCCCGGCGCCCAGCTCCGACGACATGTTTGGCTGGGACGTATGGAGCGCGCAGTTGGACGGGGACGCGGCCGACGAGCTGATCGTGGGTGCACCCCATGAGGACGTCGCCGGCGTGGCGAACGTGGGAGCGGCCTACCTCATTGGCTACGGGGCCAGCGGCGCGACGCCGGTCCGCCTGCCTTCGCCCGCACTGGACTCGGGGAACTTCGGATCCTCGGTTACGGCCGGGGACTTTGACGGGGATGGGTTGCAGGACGTGGCCGTCGGGGCGCGCCTTGCGACCCACGGAACCACAGGGGATGTTGCCGGCAGGGTCTACGTGTGGTTCGGCCCTGTGGATCCGAGCGCCGCGCCGCTCGTGATCGAGAACCCCAACCCCGTCCTCTTCGGGAACCTCGCCCACCACCTGGCGGTGGGCGACACCAATGGGGACGGGAAGGACGACCTGGTCGTGAACGCGCTGGGCAATGGGGCTGCGGGCGTGCCCGTCGCCGGGCAGGTCTTCGTGTACGAGTCGCCCATTGGTCAGGTCCCCACGCACACCATCGAGGACCCCTCGCCAAACCCCCAGGACCTGCCGGGTCCACGCTATGGGATGGGCATCGACGCTCGCGGCCCCTGGGTGGTGGTTGGCGCCAACCGAAAAGACAGCGCTGGCATCCACGATCCGGGGCGGGGCTTCACGCAGTCGGGCCCGAACTTCACGGACGTGGTCGTCCACGATCATCCGAGCCCCAAGGAATCGGACTACCTGGGCTTCCGCTGCGCGATCGCGGACGTGATCGGAGACAGCGCCCTGGACTTCTCGTTCATCGCGATGCCGAAGATCAACCTGGCGGATCCCAATCCCAGGGCGATTCTGACCTGGGACGGCAACGCTCGCTTTGGCCCGCCTGCCCGCATCCGCCTGGCTATTCCGGGCTCGCAGGATCACTTCGCCAACGGTCTCGACCGTGGGGACCTGTTCCCCGGGGGGAAGGAAGAGATCCTGCTCGGGGACATGTCCTACGACCGACCCGGCCTGGGCGGAGCGGACAACTCCGGCCGCGTGGTGATCTACTCGTTCTAGCCCCGTGAGGTATTCCAGGTCGCTCGCTGTCCTCGCATCGATCGCGGCCTGCGCGGGCCCTGCACCTGAGGCACAGCCGGAACCGGGCACCTGCATTGTCGCCTGCGGGCAGAGGATTCCAATCGGCACCCGGGTGGTTCTGTGGGATGAGCCCGGGGGCTACAGCGCCTACTCGGACCAGCTTCACTTCGAGGCCCCCGCCGCCGGAACGGAGGTGCCGCAGCCTGGCAGCCTGCGCTTCGAGGCCGGCCGGCGCACAAAGGGTGCGCAGCCGCAGCAGCTGGTCGAGCCCGGGTCCGAGGACCTCGAGGCGCTGCGGCCAGCCGTGGATCTCTTCGTCCTGCACTACGACGCTTGTGGCTACGCCGAGCGTTGCTTCCGGGTCCTGCACGACCGGCGCGGCCTCTCGGTGCACTTCCTACTCGACGTGGACGGCACGATCTACCAGACGCTCGATTTGCGCGAGCGCGCCTGGCATGCGGGGGAGGTCAACACGCGCTCCATCGGGGTTGAGATCGCGAACATCGGCTCGCGCCGGACGGACGATGGGCTTGGGCTAGAGGATATCGATGCCTGGTACTCCGCCGACGGGCAGGGCCTGCGGCTGGACCCGCCCCATTGGGCTGTGCCCAAGGCCGTGCATACGCCTGGGTTTGTGGGGTACTCGGCGAGGGACGAACGCGTCGAGGGTCTAGCCCAGGGGGAGTGGCGCGCCCAGTACGACTTCACGCCGGAGCAGTACGAGGCGCTGGTGCTGCTGGCGGCCGCGCTTGTGGAGACCTTTCCGCGCATCGATCCCGACGCGCCGCGGGGGCCGGACGGGGAGGTGCTCACGTCGGTGATGGCGCCGGGCCAGCTGGCGAGCTTCGGCGGCATCGTTGGGCATCACCACGTCTCGGCGGTCAAGCAGGACCCGGGGCCCGCCTTCCGGTGGGAGCCCTTTCTCGAGGACGTGGGGAAGGCCTTAGCCCGCGGGCGCTGAGCGGTCCAGAATGGGACGCAGGTGCTGGCCGGATGCCTCGAGGAGGTCGCGGGCAGCCGATGCCTCCACTCCCCTGGCGTGCATGACCGCCGCCACCTTGACGCTGCCGGTCGCGAGGCGCAGCTGCTCCTCGGCCTCCGCGAATCTGAGCCCCGTCAGGCGCTCGACGAGCCGGACTCCCCTGGCCCAGAGCTTGTCGTTGGCCCCCGTGCGCACATCGACCATCAGGTTTCCGTAGACCCTACCGAGGCGAGCCTGGACGAGCGTGCTGATGGCGTTGAGGCAGAGCTTGGTGGCGGTGCCCGCCTTCATGCGGGTGCTGCCGGCCAGGGGCTCGGGGCCCGTGACGGCGCGGATGGAAACGTCGTAGTCATCGGGGACCAGAGCCTTTGGGACGCAGGCCAGAAAGAGCGTAGCCGCTCCCCGGCGGCGCGCTTCGCCGAGGGCCCCGTGCACATAGGGGGTTGTCCCGCCGGCCGCGATACCGAGCACGCAGTCACCTGAGTGCAGGTCGAGCGCGGCGATCTCGGCGGCGCCGGCTTCGCGATCGTCCTCGGCCCCTTCGGCGGACTGGACCAAGGCTGCGGGTCCGCCCGCGATCCGGGCCTGGATCTGTTCGGGGGCCGAGCCGAAGGTGGGGGGGCATTCCGCTGCATCAAGCACGCCGAGGCGCCCGCTGGTCCCTGCGCCCACGTAGACCAGCTGGCCGCCGGAGGCGAGGCGCTCCGCGATCACCTCGATCGCTTTCACCAAGGCCGGGCGGGCGGCCTCGACGGCTGCGACCGCCTCGGCGTCGGCCCGGCTGAGCGCGGCGAGGGCCTCGGTGAGGGGGACGGAATCGAGTGCGGTTCCGTCGGCGTCGACTTCCTCGGTGGGGAGGGCGCCGCGTCCGTCGTCTTGGGTGGGGTGAGGAACTCGGCTGCGGGCTGGCTTGCTCACTTAGCGGCCTTGCGGTCCACGCGCTGGCCCGGCTTCCACATCCGGCCGGCTCCAACGGTGAGGCCGCCGTCGATGACGAGGCATTCACCGGTGATGTAGGCGGAGGCCGGAGAGGAGAGGTAGAGGCAGTGGGCGGCGACTTCGTCGGTGCTGGCG
The DNA here is from genome assembly GCA_964459495.1 of uncultured Planctomycetaceae bacterium. Classification (GTDB taxonomy): domain Bacteria; phylum Planctomycetota; class UBA1135; order UBA1135; genus CAYWNK01. The sequence goes on along the minus strand of CAYWNK010000113.1, from coordinate 698 downwards.
AAGCGCTCGAGCGGGACGCTCATGCGGATGCGCTCCTCGGTTTGCTCATCCGGCCAGAGGTTCTGTTTGGCGCCACCGGATTGGAAGGGGCCGGGGGCGACGGCGTTGAGGCGTACGCCGCGGCTGGCCCATTCCACCGCGAGGGACTTGGTCAGGGCGAGCACGCCGGCTTTTGCGCTGGCCGAGTGACAGACGCCGGCCATGCCGGTCCAGGCGTAGGTGGCCACGATGTTCATCATGGTGCCGCCGCCGGCCTCGAGCATGTGGCGCCCTGCGTACTTGGAGCAGTAGAAGGTCCCGTCGAGAACGATGCCGAGGACCGAGCGCCAAGCGTTCGCGCTGAGGCGTTCCGCGGGGCAGACGAAGTTGCCGGCCGCATTGTTGACCAGGTGATCGAGTCGCCCGTGCCGCTCCTGGATTCCGTCCATGGTGTCGCGCACCTTGTCGGGTTCCCGGACGTCGAGGGCGACGCCCTCTGCCTTCCAGCCCTGGGCCTTGGCTTCGTCGAGGAACTCGGCGTGGTTGTCGGTGCTGCGGGACGCGATGACGACGGTTGCGCCCAGGGCGGCGAAGCCTCGGCTGATCTGCAGCCCCAGGCCGGTGCCGCCTCCGGTGACGACGGCGACCTGACCGGCGAAGGTGTCCTTGGGAAGGTAGCGTGCAGACTCGGGCTGGGGGAGGGTCATGGGGAACAGGGT
>CAYWNK010000112.1:0-19221 GCA_964459495.1 uncultured Planctomycetaceae bacterium | reverse complement strand
GACACAGCCGTCTCCCTCCCAAACCTGCGACGCCGGCGCCAATCTCCCGACATCCGTCAAAAAGCGGGCAAGCTCCTCTCCCCGTCCTTGAACGAGCCCCCAGCATTCCTGAGACTCCTTTGACAAGGAGCACCCGCGAGGGGCGCGAGTGCTTCCATTCACCGCTGATCTCTGGGGCCGATGGCGACGGAAATGCTCAACGTATTCAAGCCGATGGAATGGGCATTCGGCCACCTGTCGGTCGACATGGGCATCGACCTGGGGACTGCAAACACGCTCGTTTGCGCCCGAGGGCGAGGGATCATCCTGAATGAACCCAGCGTGGTGGCCGTGAAGAAAGGCACCCATGAGGTGCTCTTGGACGGCATGGCGGTTGGCAACACGGCCAAGGCCATGCTGGGCAAGACACCCGGTTCGATCGAAGCCATCCGACCCCTCAAGCACGGGGTGATCGCGGACTTCGACGTGACCGAGAAGATGCTGAAGTACTTCATCACGAAGGTTCACGAAGGGCGTCACTGGGTGAAGCCCCAGGTCGTGATCGCCGTCCCTGTCGGCATCACCGCTGTCGAACGCCGGGCCGTCATTCACTCGGCCGAGCGCGCCGGCGCCCGCCGGGTGTTCCTGATCGACGAGCCCATGGCGGCAGGCATCGGCTGCGACATGCCCGTGACCGAGGCCCGGGGCTCGCTGGTGGTCGACATCGGCGGCGGTACGACCGAGATCGCCGTGCTGTCCCTGGCCGGTGCGGTCGTCTCCACGTCCCTGCGCATCGCGGGCGACGAGATGGACGAGGCGATCATCGCGCACCTGCGCCGGCACCACAATCTGCTCATCGGTGAGCAGACCGCCGAGCGCATCAAACTCACCATCGGCTCCGCCTGGCCCATGGACCAGGAGCTTTCGATGGAGGTCAAGGGCCGCGACTCGATCCAGGGTCTCCCGCGCCGCACGACCGTGACATCGATCGAGATCCGCGAGTCCCTGTCCCACCCCGTGCGGCTGATCTGCGAGGCCATTCGAGGGATCCTCGAGGAAGCGCCCCCGGAGATCTCGGCCGATCTCTACGACTCCGGCATCACATTGGTGGGGGGCGGATCGCTGCTCTATGGCATGGGCAGCGCGATCGCGGACCACCTGGGCGTCCCCGCCCGGATGGCGGACGACCCGCTCACGGCGGTCGCCCGGGGAACCGGCATCTTCCTCGACAAGCTCGACGTGTTCAGTCGCGTTCTAGCGACCGACGAAGACGAGCGCAGGTAGGTCAGGCACTCGCGGCGTGCGTGCCAATCGGATTCGGACCCTGCAGGTCCTGTCTTGCCTGGCCTGCGCCGCGCTGGCGCTGCGGCCGGTGCCGCGCGTCGAGCGGATCCTGGACGGGGCCTTGGTGACCACCCGCGCGTTGGCGGGTTTGGCTGCTCCGTTTTCCGGCCTGGGTCGCGTGCGCGCTTCCGGCGAAGAAGCGGACCTGCGGGCCCTTGCGGAACGGGACCAGCGGGACGCGCTCGAACATGCGGTGCGCCGCTCGGCGGAACCCTCCCAGGACCTGAGCCTCAACGTCGTGCCCGTTCACGCCGAGGTCATCGGCCGGCCGCGGGGTGCCCTGGACGTCCTCGAGGTGCGCGTCGACCGAGTGGGGCTCGTGCGCGTGGGACAGCCCGTGGTCACGGGGGACGTCTACGTTGGCACGGTTTCGAGCGTGCGCCTGGGCACCCACAGCGGCGCCCGGGTTGAGCACGTCGAGGTTTCTCTGGTCACCGGGCGCGGGGCGCGCATCGGGGCGCGGGTGGTTGGCGAAGACGGCCAGGACCTGGCCCGTGCCGTGGTTGGGGGGCTGCTGGAGCCCGTCGAATTCGGCTTGCCGGACGCAGGGCAGGTGCTCTGTGTGCACTTCCCGTCCCTGCGCTCGCTTCAATCCGGCCGGGCCGTGGTGGCCGAGCCTGAGGGCGTCGCAGCCGGCACGAGCGACCACAACTATCTGGCGAACGGCTTTGAGCTGGGGAACCTGGTGGTGGCCGAAGCCCCCGACGAGCGAACTCGGCAGCGGCTGCTCGGCGTCCAGGCGGGCGTCGATTACGCCGGCGGCCTGTATCAGGTGCTGATTCTCACTCGGCCGCGAAGGGGCGATGCTCCGTTGGCGGAGCGCAAGCCGCGCTGGGCCAGCGCTAGGCTCGCGCTGCGGGCCGACCCCAGCCTAGGCCGTGCGGGACGTAAGCTCCTGCGGGGCTCCTGGGGCGACGTGCTGCCGGGCGCTGCGGTAGCGACCGGGGTGCGCCTGTACGGTCGCGTTTCGCGCACCGGGCCCTGGACCTCCGATGTGCGCACGCTGCACGACCCCGGCTTCGGGGTGCCTGCCATCGCGGTGCTTTCAGAGAGCGGCGGCCCGAGCCTTGAAGTGCATGTCCTCGGCCGTCTGGTGTCGCTGGGACAGGCCGACGACGGGCGTTTGCGCATGGCCTGGCGGGCGAGTTTGCCCCTCGACGGCGACGAGCCGCGGCCGGCACGGTTGTGGACCGGTTCGGGGGAGCAGGGCATGGATCGCGGCCTCTTGATCGGCGACTCCTGGCTGCCGCCTGGGCCTGGACCCCACGAGCTGCTGGTCGACCTGCCGCAGGGCCCCGCCGAGCCGGCGGAACTGCGGGTGCGCCTGCGCGACCTTGAGCGCGTGGCTAAGAAGCGTGGAGGGACGCAATGAGGAGCCGCGCGCTTGGCTACCTGTTGCTTGCGGCCTGGGGCAGCTGGCTTTCGGCCGGCATGGGCTTGGCCGGGCGCTGGGGAGCGACGAGCGTCTTCCTGCCGGATCCTGTGCTGGTGCTGGTCGTGCTGATCGCCGCCAAGCTGCCCAGGCGGGAGGCATTTCCCGGGGCTCTGATCCTGGCGCTCGCGCGCATCGCATTCAGCATCGACCCGCCGGTGGCGATCCTGGCCTCGTACCTGGGCGCGGCGTTGTTTCTGCGCGGGATGCGTCGGGGCGTTGAGATTCAGGGGCCGCTGATGCGTGGCCTGCTGTGCACGGCCATCGTCTGGATGGACGCGTTTTGGCTGGTTGGCGTACGGGCGCAGCGCGCGGTGTTCGCGGGCGATGGGGGCCTTGCTCTCGGGCTACCCGGCGGCGACACCTGGCTGCGGGCGGCGAGCTACGGCGCGCCGCGCGCCCTGACCAGCGGGCTGCTCGCGATGATCTTTGGGGCGGCGCTGTTGCGGCTTCCGGGGCTTCGGCTACTCGAGCGGAGGCGCGGCTACTAGACCGCAGGATCGATGCGTCGATTTGGACTTCCGATCGGGCTGGTGGCGCTCACGCTAGTGCTGGTGCTTGCGCGCCTGTACGACGTGCAGGTGCGCGAGCATCGGGTTTGGGCCTCGGAGGCGGCGGCGCTTGAACGCTCGGAGACGATTCTGCCCCACACCCGCGGCGCGATCTACGACCGCAAGGGTCGACTGTGGGTCGCGGACGAGGTGCGCTACGAACTTGAGTTCGTGTGGCGCGACTTCCGCCGAGGTCACCCGCTCGGCAACCTGGCCGCACTGCGCAGCCTACTGGACTCTTCTCCGGTGCGCCTATCGGCGGCCGCGCAGGACGCGGGGCTTTGGGCGGAGGCGCTGGTGCAGCTCACCCCCCAGGGCATCCGGGACTTTGCACAGGGCAAGGCGGCGAGCGGCGGCCGTTGGCTTCAGGTCGGAGCGCTTCCCGAAGAGAACCGCAAGGAGCGGGCACGGGAGGAACGGCGTCCAGCCCGGGCGGCGGCGGTGCACTTCTACCTGCAGCGCCTGCTCGGGGTGACCCGGTGGGAGGGTGGAGCCCTGCGCGAACTGCGCAGCGACAGGCCCGATGCGCCGTACCTGGAGCTGGTGGCGCGCGTGCGTCAGGGCCGCGGCGAGCTGCTGGCGGAAGTGCTGCAGCGCACGCGCATGGCGCTGCGCACGCGCATCGATGCTTCCCTTCAGCGTCTCGAGTTCTTTGCCTACGCCGTGGATTGGGCGGACCTGTGGGATCCGAGCTGGGGGCCGGTGATGCCGGAGCCCTTGGCGCTGCTGCTCGAAGTCCTCGAGCGAGCGCGCCGGGAGGCGGAAGATGCGGCCGCCGATCGGCTGTTCGCTACGGCGGCGGGTTTCCGTGCCGGCCGGCTTTCGGCGGGCAACCTCAGCAAGCTGGACCTGGGCTGGCTGCGGCGCTGCGTGTACTGGGATGAGCCGCGGCTGGCGGAGTGGATCGTGAGCCGTGGGAACGGCTGGGTCGAGCAGGTGCAGAACGTGCTGGCGGGCCACGTCTTTGCGCGCTTCAAGCTGAAGACCGGTCGGGCGCCGGCGGACCGCGTGCTCGATGCACTCGCGCACTTCTTCGTCGAGCCCAATGTGCGCCCGATCCCCGGGCTGCCGGTGGATTCGTTTTGGGAAGCGTTCCGGGAGCTCGAGGTGCTCGAGGAGCTGCCGCGCGCCGTGCGCGGGGGGGAGGATCTGCGGGCAGCTGATCTGCGGCGGGTCTTGCCGCTCGAGGAGCGCGCTCTGCGGCGCAGCGGGCTCGAGGGGGTCGACCTGCTGGCCGAGGCCCTCGGGAGCATGCAGGAGATGGACGGGGGGCCGAGTTGGGACGGCCCCAACGCGGTGCTGCGCACCTCCACGGAGCTCATCCACCTGGCGGACCGCGCCGGGTCGGAGTGGCAGCCGGGCGAGCTCGAGCCGATCGAGGACGTGCTGTTGGCCTGGGACGACCTGCTGCAAATGCGGATCGGCGCGGTGCTCGGTAGCCTCCCGCAGCCGGTGGCCTTTTCCTCCGGACGCCTGCGTGGGGCTCTCGAGGCGCGCAACCACGTGGTCAAGGACATGGACGCGCGCCCGCGCTCGTTCACGCGCGAGCCGAGCATGGATCTGGTGCACCTGGTGGGCCGCTACCCCGCTGACTTCGCGGGCTTTCAGGTTCGGAGCGTGACCGATCGCGTCCCGGTGGCCCAATCGGACTGGGCACGCAATGTGCGCGGGGGCGAGTACCAGGAGCCTCGCACGCTGTTCCAGGAAGGGCTCGGCCGGGTGCGTTCGCCGCAGCTGGTGAAGCAGCTCGAGCAGCGGCCTGACCAGATCGAGCTGGACCTTCTGCAGAACAAGTTGGAGCTGCAGCCTTCGGACGAAAGGCGGATCTACGAGATCACGGCTGAGACCTTCCACAGCGGCCAGGCCGTGGGAAGCAGCGGGATCGAGGGCTACCTGGATCACGAGCTGTCGGGACTCAACGGCTACCGCGAGGTCATGGGACTCCAGGAGCAGAGCAGTTCGGGGCGGCCCGCCTTGTTCCGGCCGCCGGCGGATGGCAAGCCGGTGACGCTGACCCTGGACATCCCCCTGCAGAGAGCGGGGGAGTGGGTGATCAACCATCCGGAGCCGGCGCCTGCTGGGGACACGAGGCCCGACGATTCGTGGACGGAGAATCCGGTCGGGGCGGTCGTGCTCATGGCCGTGGACGGCTCGATCCTCTGCGCTGCCTCGGCGCCCCTCGAGCCGGGCCTGGTCACCGGTGGCGCGGACGGACAGGCGGCGTTTGTGCTGGAGCGGACTCTGCGACAGCCCGGCTTTCATCCGCCGGGGTCGATCTCCAAGCCGCTCGTCGCTGCCTTCGGACTCCAGTTCCTTGGGCTCGACCCGAATGCCCCGCGCGTGGTTTGCTCGCACTACACGGAGCGTGGAAAGGCGGGCTGGAAGAAGGTTGATTGCCACAGCAGCGCTGGCCATAGCTTGCAGGCCAGGGCGCTGCTCAAGATCCCGGACATGACCCTTTCGAAGTCCATGGCGGTGTCCTGCAACACATACTTCGCCCAGCTCGGCGAGACCTTGTTCGATGAGGACGACTTCCATGACCTGTTCCGCGTTTTTGGCTTGGGGGAGCCCAGCGGAGTGCGGAGCCTGCCGCTATCCGATCGCCGGCGGGGCGGGCTACGAGAGGAATACAGGGTCGGAAAGAGCACGCCCTTCACAGCGATCGACCGGCAGCGGCTGGCCAACGGGCTGGTCGAGATCTCGACGACGCCGGTGGCGATGGCGCGTGCCTACTGCGGGCTTGCTACCGGCATGCTTCCCGAGGCCCAGTTGATCTCTGAGATCGGGGGGCGGTCGGTGTTGCGCGAGCCGCGGCCCCTGGGGATCGACGAACGTCACCTGGTCACGGTGCGCCAGGCGATGCTTGGCGTGACCGACCAGCGGGGGGGCAGCGCCTACAACAAGGGGCTCAGTGAGGCGGACCTGGGGTTCCGTTTCGTTTGCAAAACCGGTAGCGCTGACTACGACCCGGGTCTCGTGCCGCCCTACGGAAGCCAGTTCCGCCGCGGTGCGGACCAGGAGCTCGTCGAGGGCATGCGCAAGCACACTTGGGTGGCGGGCTGGTTCCCGGCGGAGGCGCCGCGCTACGTGCTGGTGGTTTACATTCACGACACGGCAACGACCTCGAGCCATAGCGCGGTCTACGTGGCGAGCCAGTTTCTGCGGGAGCCGGCGGTGCAGCAGCTGATGGCTGAGACAGGGGCTGAGGAAGCCCAAGCCGAAGAGGTTCAGGCCATAGGCGGCCCAAGGGAGGAAGGCCGATGAGGCGTCGCGGCATCTTCGGCCGAGTCTTCTCGGCCTCGAATGTGCGCTGGTCAGAGGTGGACTGGCACGTGCTGTTCGTGGCGCTGATGCTGCTCGGCACCGGCCTGACCTTTCTCTGGGCGATGGACGCCGCGGAGGGCGAAAGCATGCGTCTGGCGGGCGGGGTGAACTTCGCGGGCCATCGCCAGAAGGTGCTCGTCACCCTGCCGCTGATCCTGGCGGGGATGTTCGTCAGGCCGTCTTGGCTGCGGGCGTACGCTGGCTGGATCTACACCGCTTGTCTGATGCTGCTGGTGGCGGTGATGTTCATTGGCGACGAGCGCAACAACGCACGGCGCTGGATTCAGCTGCCGGCATTCGACCTGCAGCCCTCCGAGCTCGCGAAGGTCGGGCTGGTGCTCATGCTGGCGCGGCTGCTGGCGAGCAACCGACTGCAGGAGCCGAAGGACTGGATCGCCCCGCTGGCGGCGGCGGGGGTGCCGATCGTGCTGGTCGCGGGGCAGCCCGACCTGGGCACCGCGATGACGATGGTGCCGGTCACCCTGGGGATGCTCTACCTGGCGGGGGCGCGTGCGCGCTCGATCCTGGGCTTGGTGGCCTGCGGAGCGGTGTTGGCCTTCGGAGCGCGTCAGGCTGGGATGGTGCAGGAATACCAGTGGAAGCGCGTCGAGACCTGGGCCGCCACCTACGAGCCCGAAGGGCTGTTGGCCCTCAAGACGGGCTCGGGCTACCACCTCTACCAGGCGCGCACGGCGATCGGCAACGGCGGCGCCTGGGGTCGCGGGCTCGGACAGGGGGTCGCCAACGGCGCGGGCCACCTGCCCGAGCGGGACTCGGACTCGGTCTTTGCGGTGATCGCCGAGGAGGCGGGCTTTTACGGGGCCGCCGGTCTGTTGATCGTCTACTCCCTGCTCGTGATCCTGATCATGCTCTCGGCATCCGCGCTGCGGGATCGCTTCAGTCGGCTGGTGGTGGGCGGCGTAGCGATCTACTTCGCCGCGCACGTATTCATCAACGTGTCGACGAACATCGGGCTGCTGCCGATGACGGGCCTAACGCTGCCGCTGATCTCTGCGGGGGGCTCGTCGCTGCTGGCGACGTTCCTCGCGCTGGGTTTGGCCCTGGGCCTGGGCTCGCACCACGACACCCGGCTCGACAGCGACGCGTTCCAGAGCTACTAGCTGCCCTGCATTCAGGGAGATACTTGCTGGCCGAGGGTGGAGCAAGGGGCATGCAAGCCTTGCGACACCCCACGATGTTGGGCCTGCTGGGCCTGAGCCCGCCCGCTGCCGCCCAGGAGGCTATGACCGAGACGATTCAGGCCCGGGACGGCACGGAGCAGAGGCTCGCGCAGGCCGGTAGCGAATGCGCACGAGCAGATGGAGGCGCTACCCGAGGCACAGCTGCCGGTGCTTGAGAACGCGCCCTACGGAACCCCGATGGGGATGCCCAAGCTGCGCTCAGCCTGGAGTGGATTTCTGCGGGGGGAGGCGGTGAGGCAAGAGCGTCTGGTCGGGCCGCGGACCCTTCGACCTGTGCCCGAAATCCGGGGGACGCGGCGCTAGCCCCTGCTCAGCGGCCGACGGCTCGGCGCCAGGGGACATACACCAGCGCGCCCAGGGCAAGGACCCCAAGGCCCAGATAGGTGATCTCGGGGTCGTTGCTTTGCAGGTTGCCGAGTACTACGCCCGCCGCAAGCAGGGTGTAGAGCACTGGAAACAGGGGGTAGAGCGGGCTCTTGAAGGGCCGCGGGAGCTCGGGTCGCCTGGCGCGCAGTCGCAGCAGGGTCAAGCCGGTCATGAAGTGGAAGATCCACTCGGCGAACACGACGGAGTCGGCGAGCCGGTTGATGACGTCGGTTTGGACGGCCAGGTAGAGCACGCAGACCGAAGCCTGCAGGAGCAGCGCGATGGTGGGGGCGCCTGTACGCGCGCTGCGCCGGCCGACGGCGCGCACGAACAGGCCTTCCTCGGCCATGGCCACGTAGATGCCGGGCGTGGCGATGAGGGTGGCAACCAGGAAGCCGATGGCGGAGATCGCCATGGCGAGGGTGAGGAACTGGGCACCACGGTCGCCGAAAGTGCGCTGGGCCAACGCCAAGGGAACGTCGCCCAGGGTGGCGACGCCCTCAATGCCAAGGACGCGCACGTAGGCCAGGTTGAGTGCCAGGTAGACGGCGCCGACACCGAGCATGCCCAGCACGATGGCGCGGGGAAGGTTGCGCTCGGGGTCTTGGATGCTGGGGGCGATGTAGGTGACCAGCTGCCAGCCGCCGTAGGTGAAGAGCACCGGCAGTGTGCCGCGCATGAGGCCGCCAAAGGTCACGGGACCCAGGGGCTCCGCGCCGGCCGCGAAGACGACGGCTTCGGGCGGCCCGTCGAAGAGCACCAGGCCGGCGAAAACAAAGGCGCCGATGGCGAGCAGTTTGGCCAGCATGCAGAGGTTCTGGAAGACTGCGCTGGCCTTGACGCCGCAGAGCCCGATGGCGGTGACCCCGAGAATCAATCCCCCGGCGAGCAAGCGCGTGCCGACCAGGCCTGGTTCCGCGTTCGGTGCGACGAGGGCCAGGATGCGCTGGGCGCAGAATTCGGCCACGGCGGCGGAGGCTCCGGTGGAGATCACCAGCAGCACGATCCATGCGAAGAGGAACGAGGCCAGTGGTCCGAAGCCCTCGCGCAGGAATACGTACCAGCCGCCGGTCTTGGGAAAAGAGCCTGCCAGCTCAGCAAAGGTGAGCGCGCCGGCCATGGCCGCTAGGGCTCCCATGGCCCACATCCCAAAGTAGGGGCCCGCCGCAGGCACGTGGGTGGCGACGGTGTGGGGCTTGAAGAAGATCCCTACGCCGATGATGCCGCCCATCACCAGCATCGTTGCGTCGAACAGGGACAGGCGCGCGGCGCCAGCTTGGGGGGCTGTGGCTTGGGTCACTGCCCACAGGGTAGCTCGGATGGCATGCGTTGCACGCGCTTCGGACTGACTCGAGTCTGGGGTCTCTGCGCAGGCGGCGTTGCCCTGCGGGTCTCTCCTGGCGATGGTCTACGGTGCCTAGGTCCTGTCCAGGTTTAGATGTGGAATGATCGGTTTGGGGGCGACCGGTGGAATTCGTGCTTTGCCGGTGAGGGACTTCGGTTCTCCTCGTTCTCGTCGGCAGGCACATTCCGCCCTCTGTCCCCCGCCCGCATGACTCAGACTGCCGTCACCGACCTATTCGAGCGCTACCACAACGGCGACCCCGAAGCCCTGGGGGAGCTGTTGGAGCACTACCGAGCCTGGATCAAGGGCTATGTCCGCAGGCACATGGGGCCGGCGGAGCGCGCGAACGAGACCTCCGAGGACGTGGTCCAAGACGTCTTCCGCAAGGCCATCGAGGCCGGTCCCGCCTTCATCCCGCGGGACGAGGGGCAGTTCCGGCGCATTATGGGCACCGTGGTCCTGAACCACCTGCGCGACCGCCTGCGCTGGGCACGCACCCTCAAGCGCGACCGCAAGCGCGTCCAGCCCGAGGGCTCATCGGGCCCCGGCCGCCTGAGCTGGCTCGGCACTTCCACCGCCAACCCAGGCCCCCTGCGCCTGGCCGAACGTCAAGAGGAGGAGCAGCTCCTGCACCTGGCCGTCAACCTGCTCAGCGCCGAGGATGCCGCCATCCTCCGCAGCTTCCACCTGGAAGGGACCTCCCTCTCAGGCCTCGCCTCCCAAAGAGGCATCACCAAGCATGCAGCCCGCATGCGCATCGCCCGCGCCGTCGGCCGCCTCGCGGTCATGGCGAACAACCTGAGAGAGGAATGAACCGTGGATCTCCTGCCCCTTCGAAAACGCCAAGTCACAACCACTACTCTAGGGCTAACCGTGCTCGTCGCCGGGGCTTGGTTCGGCGCAACAAGCTTTCTGAGTCCTCCTCAGCCCAGCCAGGATGGAACGAGGTTTGATGACTTCGGTCGGGAACTCACCGCCCTCGGTCTCGTTCGACTCCAGACCCCTAGGACTGGCCCTAAGGAGCTGATCTTTGATATGCGGGTTGCGGAGAAGTTTCAGGGGTGGAAGGCCACGTGGTACATCCTGCGGGCGGCATCCGAGGATAGTGACCCCGTCTTGCTTGCGGGCAGCTGGCACACAGGCGTCGCGTGGGATCAAGCACCTCACGTTACAAAACTCAGCGATGCTGATTCGGATGTTGGACTGTTCTTGAAACTCGTCAATCCGTTGAGCGGCGTGTGCAAGGTCAGCGTTGAGTACTTTCAGGTGCACTCCTATCGCAACTTCGCATGGCGAGTCGATCTAACGGAGGAGGACTGCGACAGTATCGACCTGACGTTTCCTCCCGAGGCAAGCTCAGCCGACGAAGGGCAGGTGGCCGGCTCGGAGGTCGAGAGTCTTCTCACGGCCTTCACTCAGCCTCATATCACTCCCAAGCCCATCGTCATTCCACCGGTAGATCCGGGGGAGCTTGGTCGGCTTAGATCCACACGAATCGCGGGCCCAACTCATGGGTGGGAAGCTGGGACGATGTGGATGGGCCTCATCAATGACGGAATCGATGAGACCAGTCAGAGCCTACGGCTCTTCAAAGTGCGAGACGATCTGCCGCCGATGGCAACAGTCCTACACAACCTTCCGCTGATACACGCGCCTCAGGCCAACGAACCCTCCTCGTCGGACCCTAAGTACAAGGTGGCGATCGTGATTGAGGAGACCCTCGCTGGGGTGACTCGCCATCGGATGCACGTCGGTAGTTTTGATTTCAGCAGTGGGTTCAACCGCGAGGTGACCCTGAAAGATAGCGTCACGGATTTCACCCCAACACAGTTGCCATAGCGCGACAGAACCTTGGCCTTCGGTTGGCCGGCGGACGTTCGGCCTACTGCTCTCGAACTCCAGTCCCTGACCAATACACCTTCCAGCGTCCCCAGTGACGGGGATCGCGGGCGCGGGTGATGATGGGTGCGGAGGCGTCGGGGGAGCGGAGATGCTCGTCCGGCGCCTCGGCCGGTTTGGGGGGGGACGGGCCGCCGTGCCAGGCTAGGGCCCAGGCGGAGGCGGAGGCGTCACCGACGGCCTGGGTGCTTGCGACGACGGATGTTGCCCCCGCGGCCAGGAAAGCGGCGGGCAGGGAGGCGCTGCCGGTGGCGAGGGAGGGACCGTCCGCGGTGGCGCAGGCGGAGAGGACGACCTGGGGACTGGGCAGGTCGAGGTCTTGGAGGTGGGCGATTGTGAGTCGATCGCCGCTGTCGCCGGGCGTTAGAAGGATGCCAGATCGACTGGGACGATCCACGCTTTGGATCGCGTGGGTCGCGAGATGGATGACCGAGCACTTGGGCAGGGCGGTGAGCACTGCTTCGAGGGTTGCCGCTTCCCCAAGAAGTAGGTCGACCTCGAAACCACGCTTGCGCAGGGCACTCGCCACCTTGCGGGCCTCGGACTCTGATCCGGGCAGGCGCGGCGCGTGGGGGGAAGCGGGGTTGCCCACCACCAGGGCGAAGGGTTGGGCCTGGCGGTGCTGGGAAGCTGAGGGGGCGGCAAAGAGAGGCAGTAGGCTCGGCAGGTAGATCACCTGAATCGAGTCAGCCAGAAAGGCCACCTCATCGAAGCTGCTGGGGGATTCAGCTGCCTGGTAGGGGAGAGCCCCCAGGTGTGTTCGTTCGAACTCAGCGGGCGCGGAGACCAGTAGCCCCCCAATGGGCGGCCTGTCTTTCAGAATGGGTGCCAGCCAGGTTTCGGTCATGGCCGCGGCCTTCCCTGTGAACTGGGCTGCGTCGAGAACTCGCGCGGCCAAGAGATCCTCCAGGGTCTGGATCTGATCCTGAACCTCGGCTGCAGGCGCGAGGTCGTGCACCGTCAGGTGGCCAGCTCCGTCCAGCACATAGGCGAAGAGGCGTCTCTCGCCAAAGCAGAGGTCGACGGCCAGCCACGGCAAGTCCCTTGCCTGCAGCGGGCTAGCAGGGGGGGCGATGCTCAAGCCAAGTGGCGGACCTCTCTTTAGGCGCTGTTGCGCGTGCTTTCGCCTGGCCAAAAGGCCGGGGCCGTCAAGGGCTTCCCGGGCACCGGCGCCCGCCTTCCAGGCAAGTGCTCTGGCGAGTCCTGGCCATGGGCTTGGGCTGCCGTGCTCTCGTTCGAGTCGGCTCAGGGTCTGCTCAAGCCGGCCCCATCTTCCAAAGCGAGCCCGCAGGAGTTCCGGGTCGGCGCGGGTGCTGCGGATGGTCTGCTGCGCGGTCTCCATGTAGGCCCGGGCAGCTTGAACGCGCCCGGCCTCGAGCTCGAGCATGCTTAGGGGCTCTAGGAAGGGGAGGTAGTAGTCAGGCCGGGGCGGCAGCTGCTGAAACGCGGCCCAAGCGCTTTCCAGGTCGATCCGTGCGATCTCTGGATCCGTTCCCTCAGCGATCGCCTGCTCTAGCACCGCATAGCCCCGCGCGACGGCGATCACCGAGGCCCATTGGTCTGCCTGCGGCAGGCTACTGGCCGCTTCGAACAGCCGCAGAGCGTCTCCATGTCGGCCCAGTAGCCGAAGTATGCGTCCCTTGTTGATGGTGTTTCCGAACCTGTCGTCGACGTTGCAGTTGGCTAGAGCGCTTTCCATGGCCGCTAGCGCGAGCTCAAGCTGGCCGGACTCCTCCAGGAGAAAGCCTCGGATGCAACTCAGCTTGGGGGCGGCCCAGGGGGGGACGTCTTCGTCTGCGAGTCCATCGATCCTAGCCAGAGCGTCGATTCGATCGCCGGTGAGGTTGCGCTGGTTCAGGAGCTCGATTTCCCTAGCCCAGCGCTGGTCCGTGCTGAGTTGCGGAAGCAGGGGCTCAAGCTGCCTATGGATCTTCGACAAGGCGGAGACGTCGAGCCGGTGGGCCAGAAGATCTCCCAGCCAGGACAGGCGCATGGCTTGCAGGTGGACGGGAAGGGCCTCGCACTCGCCAGCCAGGCGAAAGGAGTCTTCGGAGCGATCCCATTGTCCGGCGTCGTTCTCAACAAAGGCGATTCTCAGCAGCTCGACGGCGCCGGGGATTTCGGTGGCGCCTTCCTTGGCCCAGTCGCGCCAGGGGTGCTTCGGCGCGCGGGAGCGCAGCTCTAAGTCGTGCGCTAGGGCGGCGGCCATGCCGGGCCTGCCTTGGCGCCGGGCATCTTCGATGGCCCGCTTGAGCATCTCGTCGAGACCCGGCTGGCCGCCGAGCACCAGCCAAGCCTGGCTTGCACCAAGGGGGTCGACATCGATTTCGTGCACGCCGGCGGCCCAGTCCGTAAAGGTGCCCCAGCCGTCGCGGATATCGTGGGTGGGGGACGGGGCGCTATGGCCGTCGTCCGCCGGGCACAGGTAGAGGGTGGCCCCTTCCGGGGGGACGTGCAGGCGGAGGGTGTCGAGCTGGGCGGTGAGGGTTTCGCCGGGGTGTAGGTCGAGGGTGATGGAATCCTCGCCGCAGGCGGCCAGCAGAAGTGTGGTGGCCAGGGCGGGGAGGAGTCGGTTCATCAATGAAGGGGGAACAGGAAGGTCCAGCGGCGAGCGCGGGACCACTCTAGCTCGTCGGCGTCGATGAGGGCGGGGCCAGTATCTGCGGGGGCGGTGACCGGGTCGCTGGAGCCGCGGATGCCGGCGCCGGCGAGGCTGGCTTCCAGGCTCCAGTACTCCCCGCCGTCCTCGGCCTGGATGCGGTCGAGGTAGGCCTCGAGGTCGAGCTCGCGGCGCTCCGAGATCACCAGGACGAAGCCGCCGAAGGGCTGCACGACCGTGCGCGGGTTGAGGCAGCCAAGGAGGCGTGTTCCGGGCTCCAAGGGGATCGCCCAAACAGGGCGGCCAGCGCTGGTCTGGGGCGGGGTCGGGCGAACGGTGGCGTCCTGGAGATTCCCGCTTGGAGAGTGCAGCTGCAGGACGTAGGCGAAGCCCGGAAGGGAGCCTGTCAGGCGCACACCCAGGCTGCCGTCCCTGGAATCGATGGACGCGCCCTGGGAAATCTCCATGCGCTTCTCCGCTGTGCCCTGCCAAAGGCCCGCTAGGTGCATGGGCTGAGACTCGCGGGTGAAGAGCCAAGCAGCGGCAAGGGCGGCTACAGCCACCAGGGCCCAGACGAGGCGGCTGCGTCGCGCCGCGCGCACTCCGTGCAGGGCGAGGTCGAGGGGGCTTTGACGGGCGTGGCGCAGGCGCTTGCCACGCAGGCAGCAGCGCAGGTCGCTGGCGACTTCGTCCATGCTCTTGTACCGCTCGGCGGGGTCGGTTTGGAGCGCGTGGTCGATGACAGCGATCAACGGGCGGGGCAGGGGCGGCTGGACCGTGGACAGGTCTAGGCGCTCGCCGCGCAGGATGCGGGCTACGATGCCGGACGTGCCGATCTCGTTCTTCGCGCGAAAAGCGCCTTGACGTGAGGCGACTTCGAACAGGGTGACGCCCAGGGAAAAGACCTCGGTGGCGGCGCTCGCGTGGGAACCCGAACCGTCGAGGAGCTCAGGAGCTGAGTAGGCCAGAGTGCCCCGGTAGTGGCCGTCTTGGCCCTTGCCGTGGAACGGCGTCGAGAGGCCAAAGTCGAGCAGCACTGGCTTGCCGTTCGGGGGGAGCATCACGTTGTGGGGCTTGATGTCCCGGTGAAGCACCCCGCTGCGATGGGCCACACCCAGCGCCTCGGCGATGTCGATTCCGATGCGGGCGGTGAACTGCCACCAGGTTGTTTCTCCGAACGCCCCCGCAGAATCGGCGGGAAGCTCAGCTGGGACGCCTTGCTGCATCTTAGCCCCATGGGCAGAGCGCGCGCTCCCCTGGGGCTTCGAGCTCACAGCACTGTCGCTGCTTGCCCGGATGGTCGCGGCGGCCTTCGCGAGCAGCTCGCGATCGGAATCAAGCCGTGAAACAGCCGCGATCAGATCGCGTAGGTCGCAGCCCTCCACGTACTCGAGGACGAGCAGGACTTCGCTCTCGTGGGGGACCACGTCGTGAACCGTGATAATGCGCCCATCCGAGAGTTTGGCAAGTGTCTTGGATTCCTCGACCAGGCCCTCGCGAAGCATGGCCAAGTCCTTCCCGTGCTCGAGCTGGATCCCCTTCATCGCGACACGACGGTCCAGTCGTTCATCGATCGCTTGGTAGACCACGCCGAGGCCGCCCGCGCCCAGCACCCGCTGGATGACGTAGCGCGAGTCGATGCGCGTGCCGGGGGTCAGCCGCGCGGGCAGGACCCGCCTCAGCATGGCGGCCGAGATCTGAGCTCCCTTCAGGGACGTTTGCGACGCTTCCTCGCCGCCCAGGAAGTTGCAGGCCGCGTGGGCTTCGACCAGGAAGTCGGCGCGCTCTTCGGGATCGGAGATCTCGGCGGCGAGGGCATCGAGGTCCACGGTGGCACCGGCGGCCACGCGCTCCAGGGCGCTTGTGATCGCCCGCTCGCGGGTCAACGGCTCGCTGTCCATGGGGGAGAGAATAGGAGATGGGCGGGGGATTCGGCGGCGGAGAGCTGACGAACCGAGTTCAATCCACAGCCAGGCTCCCCAGGGAGGAACGTCAGTCCGTGGGCGTGCGCACCATTCTTCTGTGGGCGATTCTCGATGCTCGAGCGGGACGGGGATACGCGAGCAACGCGTCGCGCGCCGGAACACCCAGATTGCCCTGGGGATTCCGGCGCGCGAATGGACTGTTCATCTGCCGGCCGCCGAGAGCAGCCGAGCCGGCCCTCTGGTAGAGGACCGTGCAGGCGACTCCGTTTAGAACCAGGTGAAGCCGACGCTGTTGGAGAAGTTCGACGATCCGCCCACGTCACGGTGCCAGAGCTGGAAGTACCAGGTCTCGCCGATCTGGAAGACCTGGTTCTGGGGCAAGTTGAGGACGTCGATGGGGAACACGACGCCGCCGTTGTCGCCGGTGTTCAACACGTCGTCCGCGAAGCGGATGATGTTCCCGTCGAGGCAGAGGGTTCCGTCGGAGACCGGAGTGACGCCAGGGGTTTGGGACATGAGGAACAAGCCCGTTTGCTGCAGTGGCAGGTCCCCGGCCGCCAAGACGAGGTTGTTGCTGGGCACGTTCGGAGCACCGCCTCCTGTGAGCAGGCCGGTTTCCCCCGTGGAGTTGGGCTGGGCAAAGCAGCCGGTGTTCGCCATGCCGCTGAACTGGTTGTACTCGGTGGCTCCGATGTCCACCGGGACGTCGCCGCCCACACCGGAGTCGGGAATGCTCGGCTGGTCGACGAGTCGTGTTTCGCCGAATAGATCCAGCAGCGAACCGGAGGGAATTGCCGTCACGTCTCCCGCATCGATGGCGGGGGAGAGGAGCGAGAGGAATGGGGTTCCGGGCAAGAACTTCGGGTCGAGATCCAGATTGCCAATGCCCATGCTGCCGCCCTCGACGATGGAGTAGCTCACGTGGGCATTGGCGGATACCTGATTGGCGGAACCCTGGGAGCCACCGGCTCCCTCGTTGTCCCAGAGGATGGTGTTTGTGACCTGGACGTCGCTTGCGGGATCGACCACCGCGACCCCGCCCACCACGGAAACGGAAGCCCCGTTGTTCGTGATCGTGCAGTTGGTGATCTCAAGGGAGCTGTCGCCGGTCGCATACACTGCGCCACCTCCCATTCCGCCCTCAGCGTTGTTGCCCACGAAGTAGGAGTTGGTGATGAGGGTGCCTGTGGAATCGAGCGATGCGAGCCCTCCACCGCGGGCCGCCGTACTGTTCACAAAGCTGCAGCGATCGAAGCGGGTGCCGGCGGCACCTTGGAGCAGGACACCACCTCCGAAGCTCGAGGCATTTCCGTCTTGGAAAGCGCAGCCCTCAAAGACCGGGCCTGCTCCATTGACGGAGGCAGACGCGCCGCCGAAGGAAGCCCAGTTTTGGAAGACCCTGCAGTCGCGGAAGGTGACATCCTCGATGAGGCTGACGATTCCTCCACCGCGGTTCTGCAGGCCCGAGTTGCCGTCAGCATTGCCCCTCGTGATGGTGAATCGATCGAGCAAAGCACCCTGACTGCTCAGCGAGGTGACGACGACGTGCCGGCTGTTGTCGGCAATGTTCCCACCCAAGTCGTCCTGTAGCAGGTCTCCGCTGAGAACGCTGGGAAAGACGTCGAAGGGAAAGCGATCTTCGGGCGTGGCTTCGTTGCCGACGAATCCACCGTAGAGCTCGACGCCCCCGGGCAGGAGGAAGGCCGCTTCCCTGTCCATTGTCTGGGTCGGGTAGTAGGTGCCTTGGGCGGCGAAGATCTGCTGGCCGGGGCTTGCGGTCGCGATGGCGGCCCGGAGGCCGTCGGAGCCCTGGAAGGCGTTGGCCCAGCTGGTGCCGTCATCGGCGCCGGTGCTGAGGCCTGCATTGACGTAGATGACCTGGGCCTGGGCGCCTCCTGCTAGGAGAGCGGTTGCGAGAAGCAGGCGGGTAGGGAGAGTGCGCGGGAACATAGGCGATGTCGATGGGCGGGACCCTGGGGGTCCCTGTTGTTGCGACGGGTTCCGCTGGGGACGGTGCACAGGGGGAGTCTGTGCTCGGCCCCCCAGCCGGACGCTCCCGCGGTCCGAACACCGAATGCGCAATCCGTTGCGAAGTTCCGCACAGGAATTTGAACCACGCCCGCGCTTGCCCAAATGACCAAACGGGGACGTGCTGCGCGGGATCCGGCCCTCCGCGTCAGCGAAGGCTGGCACGGGGAGCCGAACTCAAGCGATCACTGGAACGTGATCTCGACGGCGCTCGTGAAGTTCGAGTCCATGCCGTCCCGGTGCCACATCTGGAAGCGCCAGGTTTCACCGATCATCACGGCGGCGGGGCCGCCGGATGAGCGCGGCAGTGCGGTGGTGTCGATCACGGTAATGATCTGGCCGCCTAGGCCGCTGTTCATCGCTTGGGCGGTGTGGCGGCCCTTGCCGTCGCCCAGGCAGAGGATGCCCGAGGCGACCGGGATCGCGGCGGCGTTCATGGAGTTCAGGATGTAGCCGGTTTGGTCAGCCGGAAGGTTGATGGCGGTCAGGGTCAGGTCCATGTCGGCGGCGATGTCGCTGCCGGAGGCGAGTAGCAGGCCGGGCTGGCCTGTGGTGTTGGGCAGGGACGTGCAGTACTCGGTGCCGACCGAGTTCTTGCAGACGGTGATGTCGTCGAAGGCGAACTGGTTGGAGGTGGCGCCGGTGATGGTGATGCTGCGGATGATGTCGCCGGGGGCGGTGATCGTCATGACGTCGAACAGGCAGAAATTCCCCGTCGGATCGCCTGAGCAGCTGCCGTCGTTGCCGACCGTCTCGCCCACGGCGGTGCCGATCAGGTTGCCGGTGCCGTTCGGGCCGTCGAAGCCGCTGATGGTGATGGGGATCGAGACTGACGCTGCGACGTAAAAGACCTCAACGGAGGTGACGCCCTCACTGAAGTCGATGGGCTCCGCAGCGCCCGAGCTGACGAATGCGACCGTGTCCCCGGAGGGTTCGTTGGCGATGTTGCCTGTGCCACCTGCGTCGGAGTCGATCAGTCCTAGCCAGTTCGGGCCAAAGGTGATGTCGATCGGACCGGAGATCGTTCCGATCGGGGCGAGGTTGGCAAAGCCCTCGAAGTCCATCGTGAAGCAGAAGTTCGAGCTGCCGCCCGCGGCCGACTGCACGTAGGTCACGGGTTGGGCGCCCGTGGACGGGGGCGGGGTGCCGAAGGAGACCTGGGCGAGGGCGGGGGTGCTGAGCAGCAGGGAAGCGCAGGCGAGTTGGCGGAGATGCATGAGCATGGGG
>CAYWNK010000111.1:0-19304 GCA_964459495.1 uncultured Planctomycetaceae bacterium | reverse complement strand
CGCCCAGCTGGGCGGACGGCGCGACAACGGCGGTGTGGTGAATCTGGGTGGCCATTGGTTGATCAGGGCTCGATCATGGTGAACATCAGTTGGGCCTCGCAAACGGGGCGTCCCGCCACCGATCCCCGGGCGCGCACCTGGACGGTATCTCCCTTGATACGCAGGGTCTCGACCTCCAGGCGCAGCTGGTCTCCAGGGGTGACCGAGCCACGCAGCTTGACCTTGTCCATCGACCAAAGGACCGCGAGCTTTCCCGAGTACTCCAGCTTGCGCAGCAGCAGCATGCCAGCCAGCTGGGCCATCGCCTCAAGCTGCAGAACGCCCGGCATGAGCGGGATGTCCGGGAAGTGCCCCTGGAAGTAGGGCTCGTTGATCGTGACGTTCTTGATCGCCGTCGCACGCTTGAAGCCCTCGACCTCGATTACGCGATCGATCAGCAGGAAGGGGTAGCGGTGCGGCAGCATCTTCACGATCTCGCGGATGTCCATGCCGGACTCTCGCTCGACCACTCCGCCGGTCTCCTGGGCCTGCATCAGGTCCACAAGCCGCTCGACGAGCATCGCGTTGGTCCTGTGCCCCGAGCGCGTGGCGATCACGTGGGCCTCTAGGTCCGCACCGAGCAGGGATAGGTCCCCCAGCAAGTCGAGCATCTTGTGCCGTACAGGCTCATCGGGCATGCGCTGGACCGCCTCCGGATCCCCGAGCACAACCGTGTTCTCGCGGGTCGCGCCCTTACCGAGCCCCATGGCCTGCAGAGCCTCAACCTCGCTAGCCAGGCAGAACGTTCGCGCCTGGGCAATCTCAGCCTCAAAGTTCTCCGGCGTCACATCCAGCTGGAAGGAACCGCTCTTTACCCCGGGCTCATCAAAGGTCGCGACGTACTGCAGGGTGAGCAGCGGCTTGTCGTTGGGCAGCGCCACCAGGGTCGCGTCCCCGTCGCGCACAAAGACCGGCTCCTCGATCTTGAGCACCTTGGCCTCGGCTCGCTGCTCCACGAATCCCGCCTTCTCCATCTCCTGGAGGAAAGGCAGCGCGCTGCCGTCCATACCCGGAAATTCAGAGCCCGTCAGCTCGACGCGGAGGTTGTCGACCTGGACGCCCCGGCAAGCCGCCAAGAAGTGCTCGATCGTCTCGACCTCCGCCCCGGAGCGCAGCAGCCGCGTGCGGCGGTCCTTGTTCGACAGGTAGCGGATGTGCGCGGGAACGGTAGGAGCATCCGTCATGTCCGTGCGCACGAACTCGATTCCGTCCCCGATCCCCGCCGGCAGGACGCGGGCGGTGATCAACTCGCCCGAGTGCAGCCCCACGCCCTGGAACTCGACCGCGGTGCGCAGGGTACGCTGCTTGCGCGTCATGAGCTTTGGTCCTCGAGAGCAGCGAGACGCTTCGCAAGGGCTTTCAGTTCTCCCCGGAGCTTCGGCATCGCCATATACATGCGCACCGCCTCGTCCTTCGGCAGGGCGGGCGCGCCCCACATGTCCTGGCCCGCGGGCACATCGCGATGGGCCTGGCAACCGCCGCCCAGGCGCGCACCATCGCCCAGGGTCAGGTGTCCGCTCACCCCCGACTGCCCCGCCAGAACCACGCGCCGGCCAAGCGTCGATGAGCCTGCCACGCCCGACTGGGCGATGATCAAGCAGGCTTCGCCGGCCTGCACGTTGTGGGCAATGTGCACCAGGTTGTCGATCTTTGAACCGTCCCCGATGCGAGTTGCGCCG
Organism: uncultured Planctomycetaceae bacterium; assembly: GCA_964459495.1. Taxonomy (GTDB): domain Bacteria; phylum Planctomycetota; class UBA1135; order UBA1135; genus CAYWNK01. Next base: position 17,586 of record CAYWNK010000111.1, on the reverse strand, counting down.
AAGCGCGCGCAGTCGATCGTCGAGTTCGCACCGATCTCTACGTCGTCGCCGATCTCCACGGTCCCCGCCTGGGGAGTCTTGTCCCAGCCCTTGGCCGTGGGCTCAAAGCCGAACCCGTCGGAGCCGATGACGGCCCCGGCGTGCAGAATGCAGCGCGCTCCAAGACTCACGCCTGGGTAGAGCACAACGCCGGGGTGCAGCTCGCTGGCCGCGCCGATCCGAGCGCCTTGACCCACGCTCACGTGGCTGTGCAGAACGGCGCCGGGCCCCAGGCTTGCGCCAGCGCCCACGAAACACAGGGGCCCCACGCTGACCTGGTCGCCCAACTCGGCCCCTTCCTCCACTACCGCTGTGGGATGCACGCCGGGAGGAGCCGCTGGCCGTTCGCCAGCAAAGGCCTGGATCACGTTGCTGAAGGCGCGACCTGGATTGGCGCAGCGCAGCAGCACGACGCCCTCGGGCGCTCCCTCCACGTCTTCCTCCACCAGCACGCCGGCCGCGCGGGTCTGACGGAGCTCCGCCCGGTAGCGACGATGGGCCAGGAACGAAACCTGGTCAGGCCCGGCCTCCCCGAGCCCCGCGGGCCCGTGGACCACCACGCTCCCGTCGCCATCGACGCGGGCACCGCACAGTTCTGCGATCTCGGAGAGGGTCAGTGAGGGCATCGTCGGAAGAGCCAGCGCCGGGGAGAGCCGGAGGGGCTCACGGCGCCCTACGGGGCGAGCGCCGAGGTCAAAACAGGGGCTAGAGAGCGAGGTTTGAGCTTAACGCAGGGACAAGCGGAAAGTGAACACCTGCGGCTCGTCCCCCTCCCCATCCTGCAGCGGCCACCCAAAGTTGAAAACGAGGGGGATGGGGTTCGTCAGTCCGATGCTCAGGCCTGCCGAGACCCTGAAATCGTCGCCCTCCACCTCCCAGGCGCCCGGGCCCAGGACGCCAAAGTCGAGGAACGGCCCCCCCCGCAGGATCTCCTGGCGGCGGGTTGTGCCCGGCAGAGGCGTTGTGAACAGAGGCCGCCGATACTCCAAGGTGCCGCGCAGCATGCTCTCGCCACCCAGGGAGAAGCGGCCCTCGTTCGGACCGACCCCCCGGAAGCGGAAGCCACGCATGGTCACCGAGCCGCCCAGGAAGAAGCGCTCGCTGTAGGGCACGAATTCGGTGTCGTCGAAGGGATCAGCGACGCCGGCAGCCAGCCCCAGGTAGATCACCGAGCTCACGTCGTCGATGTTGTCCCCGAGCTCCCAGTAGCGGTCATGGACCAGCTCGCTCTTGATGACGTTCACATCCTGACCGAGCGGGCCACCGAAAAACGTCGTGCCAAGTCGGGTGAACGTTCCGTTGCGCGGATAGCGCCGGTTGTCGAGATCGCTCCAGCGCAGCTCCAAGTTCAGCCCGAGGTAGTCCAGCGAGCCCTCGCTGCCCACCAGGGTGCTGGGCAGGACCTCATTCTCGTCCAAGTTGCGGATCTTGACCCGCTGCCAAACCAGACCGACCCGGCCAGAGAAGTCCCCCTCGTCGAAGACGTGGCTGAGGTAGGGGTTCAGGCGCACCCGGCTCTCGTCGTTCGAGCGGAAGCGTCGCTCGCGACCAGACGCCGAGACGCCAGCGCCTGTCGGATTGAAGTACGTGCGGAAGATGTCCCGCTCGTTGAAGTTGACGCTCCACTGGTCAATCTCCGAGCCAGGGGAGACCTCCAGTGAGAAGGTCTGCCCGGCGCCGTGGAAGGCTTCCTTCGAGTAGATCTCTCCGAATGCCGCCAGCGGCCCGGAGGGAAGCGCCGAGATGTCAAAGTTCTCCATCGACACCGAGGCGATGCCGACGAGTCCGCCATCCGAGTTCGCGCCGCCGGATAGGGTCGCATTCACCACAAGCCCCTGCTCCACCTCGAACAGCACATCGACCTGATCGGGCTCCCCCTCCACCGAACGCAGCCGGAACCTCGGCGGCGGATGGGAAGGGTCCTGAGGGTTGGTGAAGTACTGGGTGTTCAGCAGCCGGCGCTGGGCCCGGGCCAGTTTCGCCTGGTCCACCACCTGGCCGGGCAGGGACTGCACATTGCTGCGCAACACCCAGTCCCGCGTGTTGAGGTTGCCCTCGAACTCGACCTCCCGTAGCACGCGTGGACGCCCCTGGACCATCCTGTAGGTCAGGTGCACCTCCTTGGTCTCCGGGTCCCGGATCAGGTCGGGATCCAGGAAGGAAAAGCCACCCGACCGCGACGGGTCCTCGAACAGCTGAGCGGCGATGTAGCCCTCGCGCCCATAGTGCTCGGTTAGAACACGCTGGTCGTTCGTCAGGCGCCCACTCTCGAAGGGCTCGCCGGCCTTCATCGCAAGCAGGTCCAGCAGCTCCTCTTCGGGGAACACCAGGTCCTTGGGGATGAGCTCGCCCGGCTCGCCTCTGGGGCCAGGCTCCCCGCGTTCGAAGGCCTGGAGTCGGAGCGAGCCGATCCTCCACAGGGGCCCCTCGTCCACGATGACGTGGACCTTCACGCGGTTGCGCTTCTCGTTGAACTCGTAGCGCTCCAGGTCGACCTTCACGTCGAGAAACCCGCGATCACGGTAGGTCTGTCGCATCGCCTGCAGGTCCGCATTCAGCTCGTCCTCGCGGAAGACGCGCCCGAACCAGCTGAAGAGGCCGCGGCCTTTGGTCTGGGTGTTGCTCAGCTTGCGCAGGCCACCGCTCCAAATCCAAAACCCGGTGTCCGGTAGGCTCTCATTCCCCCGCACGACCAAGCCGGTGCTACGCACCTTCGGCCCCTCGCGAATCACGAAGATGATGTCCGCCTCCGACGATTCCGGCTCCATCGGCCCAACCTGCCACTCCGCCTCGACGAAGTGAAAGCCCTGGGCCTTGTAGGCCGCGATCAGCCGATTGACGATTTGATCGGTCTCGTGCAGGTAGATGAAGTCACGGCTTCCAATGCCCGCCCACTCCAGAATCTTCGGCAGTTCGTAGCTGTCGTTGCCAAGGAAGCGCGGCTCGATGTCGCTCGGAAGCTCGCGCACACGCATGGTCAACCGCACGCCGCCTTCGACCTCCTCCAGATTTTCGATGCTGAGAAAGAGCCCGAACGCATCCATCGCGCCGCGGACATGGGGCGGCGCCAGGGGCTTGCCGATCTCCAGGCCAAGCACCCTGAGGACCGTTTCCTTGGAGTAGCTCTTCAGGCCCGGTAGCTGAACGTCCACCAGGATCGGAATGTCCAGCTGGGACGCGGGATCGTCGGTCCGCTGCGGAGCAGCCAGCGCGGGTTGCACCAAACAGGCCGCAACGAAGAGGTTCATCGCCAACAGCACGAGCGCCGAGAGGGCGCGCGCAGCTCGACGTTGATCAGCCGGGGAAGAGGATTCCATCAAAGCTACAGACTGATGGGCTCGGCCATGCCGGGCGCCGGATTGTCGAAGCGCAGGATGCTGCCCTTGAACTGCAGGTTCACGTTTCCCGTGGGACCGTTCCGTTGCTTGGCCACGACGATCTCCGCCTTGCCCTTGTTCTCTTCGGTGGCCGAGTAGTACTCCGCCCGATACAGCATCATCACGACATCAGCGTCCTGCTCGATCGATCCGGACTCCCGCAGGTCCGACAGCTGCGGACGCTTGTCCTCCCGCGACTCGACCTGGCGGGAGAGCTGCGAGAGCGCCAGCACAGGCACCTCGAGCTCGCGGGCGAGCTCCTTCAGGGATCGGGAGATCAAACTGATTTCCTGCTGGCGACTCTCAGCCTTGGCCGTCATCAGCTGGAGGTAATCGATCACGATCATGTCCAGGCCATAGCGCGACTTGACGCGCCTGGCGCGGCTGCGAACCGCCATGATCGACAGGCCGGGCGTATCGTCAATGAACAGCTTGGAGTCCGCCAACTCGCCGGCCGCCGAGGAAAGGTCCTGGTAGGACGAGGGATCGATCTTGCCCGACCGCAGCCTATGGGCATCGACCCGAGCGCGGCTGCAGAGCATGCGCTGCACGATGGACAGCTTGCCCATCTCCAGACTGAAGAAGAGCACCACGGGATCGTGGTCGTAGTGATCAGGCCGGTTGAGCGCGGCGCGCTCCATGAGGTTCAGCACGAAGGCCGTTTTGCCCATCGAGGGGCGCGCCGCGATGATCGTCATCTCACCGGGGTTGAAGCCGCCGGTCATGTCATCGAGCTCATAGAAGCCGCTGGGCAACCCGGTCAGTTCCCCTCGTCCTGTCTGCGCGTCCATCTTCTGGAACGCCTCCTTGAGCACGTCCTTCACCTCGACAGCGCCGCTGGATTCGCGCCCCTCGCTCAGGCTGAAGATCGAGTGTTCGGAGGTGTCCAAGAGCTCTTGAACGCTCTCGTTGTCGGGCGCCGTGCTGTTGGCCTTGGTGATCACGTCCGTGGCCACGCGAATCACCCCGCGCAACAGGGCGTTTTGCGCCACGATTTCGGCGTGGTGCAGCAGGTGCGCGGCCGACGAGACGCAGGTCGCGAGCTCCGCGAGGTAGGCCGTGCCCCCCACCTGGGCCAGCGTCCCCGCGGCCTTGAGGTGCTCGGCCACCGTCGTGATGTCCACGCCGCCCCCGCGCTCGCCGAGCTGCAGAACCGTCTCGTAGATCGTGGCGTGCCGCTCGGCGAAGAAGTCCTCAGCGCGCACGCCTTCCGCCACATCGGGAATCCGATCGGGAGCCAGCATCATCGCGCCCAAGACCGACTTCTCGGCCATTTCGTTGTGGGGCGGGATCTGGCCGCGTGGGATGTCGTAGGGCTCTTCCAAGGAACAGGTCTCCGGACCAGGAGCGTAGCGGGCCGATGCCCCCCAAGGCCAGCCCTAGGCTGAACAGAATGCAGTCCGGCGCGCTCCCCCACCAGGAGAGCGCGCCGGCCCTGTAAAGGCTGGGAATCTGGCCCAACCAATCCGAGCGCCAAAGCCCGGACTATGCCTGCAAGCTACTCGGGAGCAGCCTCAACGCGGACGGTGACGGTCGCTTCCTGGTCCGCAAAGACGTGCACGCGGACCTGGTGGTCCCCAGTGCTCTTCAGCGGAGAATCCAGGCGCACCTGCTTCTCCTCCATGGGGGTCCCCGCCGTGGAGATCAGAGAGGCGATTTGGGTCGCGCTGACCGATCCATACAGGTTGCCCTTCTCATCCGCCTTCTCCGTCGCGGTGACGACCAGCTCGCTAAGGCGAGCGACCTTGGCGGCCACCTCGGCGTCACGGGTCTCCTCCGCCTCGCGCATGCGCACGGTGCGGCGGGCCATCTGGCGCTTGTTCTCATCCGTTGCGTGGACGGCGAGCTTCGAGGGCAGCAGATAGTTGTTGGCGTACCCGGGAGCCACGGTGACCACGTCACCGACCCGTCCCAGATCCTTGATCGTCTCCCGCAGGAGCACGTCGATTCGTTTCGTCATGGTGCGTCCTTATTCAGCTCAGCCCACAAAAGGCAGAAGAGCGACGTGACGGGCACGCTTGATCGCCTGCTTGAGCTGCTTCTGGCACTGGGCGCAGAAGCCGGTCCGGCGGCGGGAGAGAATCTGCCCTTGGGGCGTGAGGAACTTCGAGAGGTACTCGATTTCCTTGTAGTTGATGATCGGATCGTCGCAGTTCTTCGATCCGATGACGGCACGAACTCGTCTGGTAGCCATAGCGCTAGGCCTCCTTGGGGGCTTCAGGCGTCTCGGTGGTCGCTTCCGCGCCCTCCGGCTTGTCGCCCTCGGTGGATGTGTTCTCTGCGGCCTCGGTGGACTCTGTGGACTCGGAGCCTTCCTTGCCCTCACCGGACTCGGAGCCTTCGCCTTCCGCAGCCTCTCCCTCGGAATCCTCGTCCTCCTCGGACTCGGGCTCCTCGTCCTGGGCATCGTCAGCGGGCGGCTCGGGGACGACAAAGTTCTTGTCCTCCTCCAGACCTGCCAGCTCGCGCTCCTCGTCGGAGACTTCGTCGACCCCGATGATCAGGTAGCGCAAAACGCTCTCCGACAGGTCGAACTCGCGCAGCATCGCGGGGATGTTCTCGCCCGGGATCTCGTAGTAGGCCAGGAAGTAGGTCGCGCGGTTGTTGCCCTTGATGGGGTACGCGAGACGCTTCTCTTCCCAGCGGCGCAGGGTGTGAACGGTTCCGCCGTGCTTGGCAAGGGTATCCCCCACCATCGCTTTGGCGCTCCGCCAATCGGTTCGGACCACCTGGTTGTCCAGGAGGAACATGCCTTCGTAGATCTGACTCAACTCTAAAGTTTCCTTCTTGGGTAATGGCAATCCGCCGATTGGACCGGGGCAAAGGCCCCGAGCCTCACGAACGGTCCTGGTTCCAGCGGCTGTGGAACCGCGACATGCAACCCTCGAGGTCGCCGGTGCGCAGCCAGTCGAGGATTGCCTCGCCTGCCTCCGCCACGGAGATCTCGGCCTCCACCCGATCGTCGGGTGGGAAGACTTCGAGCACATGTCGCGCCGCGTCGGTACCTGGACGTCCGATCCCCACGCGGAGGCGGGGAAAACTCATCGTGTCCAGGTGTTCGAGAATCGACCGCATGCCATTCTGGCCCCCGGCGCCCCCGTGGGGGCGTATGCGCAGGTGGCCAAGGGGCAAATCCATGTCGTCGTAAACCACCATCATGGAGGTGGACTCGACGGACTGGCCCTCACCTTCCAGGAAACGCAGCAGGGGGACCAAAGCCTCCCCGGAACGGTTCATGAAGGTGGTGGGCTTCACAAGCAGCGCGCGTTCAGGCTCCAAGTAGAACCAGTGGAAGCAGCGTTTGCCTGCGTAGCCCGGTAGACGGGATGCGGATCGAAAGAGCTGGCTGGCTTCAGGCGCCCCCGAGCCTGGCTCGGGGGGGCCGGCGGCGAGCCGGTCGAGAACGTGAAACCCGACGTTGTGCCGGGTCCAATCGTACTCGGGGCCTGGATTGCCCAGGCCAACGACAAGGCGTTCAACCGCAAGGGGCGGCATGATCTCCTCGGGCGGCAAAGGGTAGCGGTCCCCCGCCCAGCCGCAAGCCCAGGAATGGGGTTCTGGCCGAACGGGCGTCGATCCCAGGGCCCAGGCTGCCAAAAAGCACGCCTAGGGCCCTGAGGGCTACTCGGCGGCGTCCTCGCCCTCTCCTTCCTCGCCCGACTCCTCGGCCTGGACCTGGGGAGCGCTGAGGACCGCGATCTCGAGGTCGGGATCGACCGCCAAGGTAGCCCCCTCGGGGAGCTCCAGATCGCTGGCCTTCAGGTGGTCGCCAATCTTCATCTTCCCGACCTTCACCTCGATCTCGTCGGGGATCATCGAGGGCATGCAGGAGATCGTGATGTGGCTGACCGAGTGGGTCAGCAGGCCTTCGGTCACCTGGCCCAGGAAGCGCAGCTCGACTTCGGCCTCAGTGGCCACACCGCGCACCACGCGCTTGAATTCGACGTGGAGGATGCGATCCCCCATCGAATCCCACTGCAGCTCGCGGATCACGGCTGTTTCGGTCTGCCCGCCCATGTCGAGGTCGAACAGGTGGACGTGCTTGCGGCGAGCCGTCAGGAATTCCACCTCATCCATGGATAGGTCCACGTGGGGGTGATCTTTGTCCCCCTGGATGCTGGCGGGGACGCGCCCCTCGTTCCGGAGTTGGCGGGCGGCTCGGGAGCCTACTTTTTCGCGCTTCTTGGAAGCGAGGGTGATGCTGCTGCTCATGGGGATGCCTGGCTGGTTCGTCGCCGCCTCGGAGCGGAGGGGCGCACAGGAATTAGAATCCGCTGGGCCCGGGCAGGGCTTCCAGCGGCGGGGAGGCTAGCTGGGTTGGGGCCAGGGGGGAAGGCCTGAAGCCCGATTCCCAGACCGGAGGGGGAACTCCCTATTCAAAGAGGGAGCTGACCGACTCGGAACGGTGAATCGAGAGGATCGCCTTGGCGATTAGGGGCGCCACCGAGCAGACCTTCACTCGCTTGGGGGGCGTATCCCCCAGCGGGATCGTGTCCGTGATGAGGATGTGGTCCACCGGCGCCGCGTCCAGGCGCTCCACCGCTGGCCCACAGAGAACCGCGTGGGAGACCGCGATGACGATCTGCTTCGCACCGGCTTTGCGCAGGATCGTGGCCGCCTGGGTGATCGAGCCACCCGTCGAGATCATGTCGTCGACGATGACACAGTTGCGCCCCTCGACCTCACCGATCACGTGCTCGATCACGGTCTTGGACCCCGAGATGCGACGCTTGTCGACGATGGCCAGGTCGGCACCGATGCGCTTGGCGTAGGCCCGCGCCATCTTGGTGCCCCCAACGTCGGGGGTCACCACCACCGGAGAATCGATGTTGAGGTCCTCCACCGCGTCCAGCAGGACTGGCCGCGCATAGAGGTGGTCGACTGGAACGTCGAAGAAGCCCTGAATCTGGGCCGCGTGCATGTCGAGGGTCACCACCCGATTGGCGCCCGAGGCCACCAGCGTATTGGCGACAACCTTGGCGCTAATCGGCACCCGGCCCTCGTCCTTGCGGTCCTTGCGTGCATAGCCGTAGTAGGGCATGACCGCCGTGACGCGCCCAGCGCTCGACCGCCGCAGGGTGTCGAGCAGCAGCATCAGCTCCGTCCAGTTTTCGTTCACCGGAGGGCAGGTCGGCTGGAGAACGAACACATCCCGACCGCGGATGTCCTCGTTCACCTTGATGTCGATTTCTCCGTCGGGAAAGCGCCCCACCTCGGCGTCGGCAAGGGGGCGACCCAATTCCTTCGCCACGGCCTGCGAGAGTTCGGGGTGGGCCGTGCCCGAGATCAGAGTCAGTTCGGAGAAGTCAGTCATGGGTCCGCGAAGTCGAGGGGGGGAAATGGGCGGACTGGGGGGGAGACGCGAAAGAACGCCTACTTGGGCGATTTGGAGCGCAGACGCTTGGCTGGCATCCCGATCCAGGTGTCCCCCTCGGCCATGTCGGCTTTGCGGGTGATGACAGCTCCGGCTCCAGTCGTCGCGTCCTTGGGGATCGTGTTGGGAGCGACGATGATCGTCCCGCTGCCGATGAATGCCCCGTCCCCAACTTCGGTGGGGTGCTTGGCCTTGCCGTCGTAGTTGGCAAAGATCGTGCCGGCGCCAATGTTTGCCTTGCGGCCCACAGTGGCATTGCCCAGATAGGAAAGGTGCTTGGCCTTCGAGCCCTCCCCCATGGTGGTGTTCTTGCACTCGGTGAAGTTGCCGATCTGCGCGCCCTCGAGCAGCACGGTCCCCTCGCGCAGGTGGCTGAAGGGTCCTACCGCGCAGCCAGGGCCGATCTTGACGCCACGTTCGATCACAACGCCGGGCAGCAGGCGCGTGCCAGGCCCGATTTCGACGCCATAGTCGACCCAGGCCGACTGGGGATCGAGGATCTGCACGCCCGCCTCCAAGTGCGTCGTCAGAATTCGCATCTGGAGTTCAAAACGGGCGGCCGCCAGCTGAGAGAGGTCGTTGATGCCAAGACCCTCGTCCGGGTCGACCACGGCCAGCGGTCGCACCTCGCGGCCGTCCGCCGCGGCCATGCCGGGCAGATCGGTCAGGTACATCTCCCCCTGGGCGTTGTCGCTGCCCAGCTTGGGCAGGTCTGCCAGCAGGGGCTTGCCGTCGAAGGCGTAGACGCCGAGGTTTCCCTCGTCGATCAGGCGCTGATCCTCGCTGCAGTCCTTCTCCTCGACGATGCCCTCGAAGGATCCATCCTCCGCCCGCACGATCCGGCCGTATCCGTGGGGATCGTCCAGAACCGAGGTCAGCAGCGCGATGCAGCCATCGCCGCCCTCCGCGCGCTGGGCAATGAGCTCCTGGACCGTCTCGCCGCGCAGCAGCGGCATGTCCCCATAGAGCACCACGACGGTGCCGGGGTCGTCTCCCAGCTCGGGTACGGCGCAGGCCACCGCGTGGCCAGTGCCCAGCTGGGGCTCCTGGATCACGGTCCGCAGCCGATCCTCCAGGATGCCGCCGGCCACAGCCTTGCGGGCTGCCGCCTCCACGTCGCCCGCCTGGTGACCGACGACGACCACCACCCTGGCGGGATCGAGTTCCGCGGCCTGATCGAGCACCCATTCGAGCATCGGACGGCCACACAGGGGATGGAGCACCTTCGGGGTCGCGCTCTTCATGCGCGTCCCCTTGCCGGCGGCAAGAATCACCACGGAAACGGGGGAGGCCATTGGGGTCCGACTCGTCGTTCGGAGACAGCGATCCAGGGGAGAGCGAAGAGTCCTTGGTAGCGGGCGCCGGATCGCGGGGGACGCTGCCCGGGACAGTAGCCTCGGCCCGCGCGCCCTGTCAACGCTGGGTCAACCGTGGTCGGGAGCCCGTCGGGCTAGCCTTCCTCCCCACGGGGGGGCGACTCGGGAAAGAGCTCCCTCAGGGCACTCCGGGCTGACCCAAGATGGGCCTCGGCTACAAAGAGGTGATCGCGATGGAAGCTACAAACCGCCCCGATCGGCACCTCGGCAGCAGCCAAGGCCGCGGTGACCCGGGCCAGAAAGCCCACCAGATCCCAGCCCATCGGCGCCTCGAACCGAATCCAGCGCAGGTTTTCCTCGCGTTCCGCTGCCGGATGCCTGGAAAGCACCGCAGCCGCCTGCTCCGCGCGCAGCAGCAGGGTGGTGGCCCCAGGCTCCAGGACCAGCTGCGCAGGCGCCCGCATGTCCGCTAGGTCCGCGGGTTGCGGTGGCTCGGGAAAACCCAGCAGCGTGTAACGCTCCGGCTCCACGGCAAAACGCATGCGCCCCATGGCGGCGGCGAGGTCCTTGGCGACGTCCATCCGCTCCAGGGTAGCGCCGCCGGCCCCCCGCGCCGCTATCCTCTGCCCCGTGACCACCCCCTTGCTCCGCGCCTCGTCCCGCTTTGTGGGCTGGGCCGCTGACCGCCGCGTCCCGCGCTTCCTACGCAGCCCCCTCTACCGCGGCTTCGCCCGCTTCTATGGCGCCGAGCTCGCGGAGGCCAGGGGGCCGCTCGACATCTACCCCAGCTTTTCGGCCTTCTTCGTCCGGCGGCTGGTGGAAGACGCACGCCCCGTAGCCGAAGGTCCAAGCGATCTGCCCTCCCCCGTCGACGGCACCGTGCAGACCATCTGCACCATCGAGCAGGGCCAGATCCTCCAGGCCAAAGGCAAGTCGTACACGGTAGCCGAGCTGCTGGGCGGGGTCGGCCAGGGCATCGACCTCGAGGGCGGCACGGCCTGGACGATCTATCTGGGCCCCAAGGACTATCACCGCATCCACTCCCCCGAGGCCTGCGAGGTCAGCGAGGCTCGCTGGATTGGCGGTGCGCGCTATTCGGTGGACCCCAAGGTCCTGCTGCGCCGCCAGGTGTTGAGCGTCAACGAGCGCTGCCCCCTGCGACTGGAGACCGCGCGCGGCCCGCTCCTGCTGGTGCTCGTGGGCGCCCTAAACGTGGGCCGAATCCGCGTCGTCGGCGTCGCCCCCTCCGAGGACATCGTGCGGCCCAGTCTGGCCTTCGGCCGCGGTGAAGAACTCGCGCGCTTCGAGCTCGGCTCCACCATCGTCCTACTGGCTCCGGCCCATGGCCCCCGACCGGCCGCCGGCCTCCAGCCTGGAGATACCGTCCGCCTGGGCGAGCGCATCGGAGGCTGGGAAGCATGAGCCAGCCCGAGCCGGCGACCGCAGAGAAAGACGCCCGCCTCGCCCGCCTCCAGGCCGTCATCGCCCTGGGTGACTGGAAGTCACTGCGCGAGCTGCGACACGCTGCCCCAGCCGGGGAACCCGACGCCGAATGGCGCGAGGCCTTCCTGATGTCCCACCTCTTCGCCGGTTTCCCCCGGGCCGTCGAAGCTTCGCTGGTGCTGCAGCGGGCCGGCGGCCTCGGCGAACCCAGCGCCGAAGAATGCGCGACCGAACCCACGGAACCCGCGGCCGGGCGCCCACTCTTCGAGACCATCTACGCAGGCCAAACCGAGACGGTCCTCGGGATGCTCCGCGGGGGCCATCCGGCCTTCGAAGAGTGGATTCTCGGCCACGCCTATGGCCGGGTCCTCAGCCGCCCGGGCCTCAGCGCCGCCCGCCGCGAGCTGCTCGCTTGCGCCGCCCTCACCGCCCTCGGCCAGGATCGCCAGCTGGGCAGCCACGTGCGCGGAGCCCTGCGCTGCGGCGCCGCGATGGGCCAGATCGAAGCCATGCTCGACGCCATCGCCGACCTGGTCGAAGCGAGCCAGTTCGAACGCTGCCGCGAGGTCGTCCGGCACTTCGCCAAGCGCTAGCGACTCACAGAACGCCCATCACAGATGGGAATTTGTGGCCACCGTCACGCTGAGGATTTCGATCGCTTGCAGCGAGCGCAGCTCCAGGGTCGGAGTCCGCCCACCTTGCCGCCCGCCGAGCAGGGGATAGGTGCTGGGGAAGGTCAACGGGGTGCCACCGAGCTGCACGTCGACCAGCCGGTTGGCCCGGGGATTGATGTCGACCACGAGGGTGTGAACCTTGGAGCGATCCAATCCCCCGAAGCCGCGAAACGAACTGCGGTCGGTGTCGTAGGCCTGCTGGAGTACATCGCCGCGCTTTCCCGGCCCCCCGAAGAAGCGCGGCTCCTCCGTATAGTCGAGAAAAACGAGGGTGTAGCCAGCCAGGCTGAGCATGATCTCGTTGTTGGGCCGCGAGCCTGCCGGCAGGCGGAAGCGCAACTCGACCCGCAGGGAGTTGTCCGGCACCAGCGGCTCGCCGAGGGGCAGGACCGCCGCCCCCGTCGGCGCAAGCAAGGCGGGGATGCTGCCCGGACCTTTGGCCTGGACCAGGTTTCCGCCTTCCGCGACGAAGGGACCAAAGACCCAAGCGCCCGGGGCCTCCTCGACGAATTCCCATGTCAGGGTCACAGGCCGGTAGGAGCCATAGGGGGTCCCGAGTTCCAGGTCGGCGGTCGGGAACGCGACATCCAGCGTTGGGCGCGGCGCGCGCGCAGCGGCCTGCCTCAATGCGCTCTCGAGCCGCTGACTGTGTTCGCTGGTCAGGATCTCGCGATAGGCCAGCCGCAGCTCGTCGACCTTCTTGCGAATGGTCGCGCCCGAGGTGCCGCTGTCCGTGCTGTCGAGAGAGAGAGAAAGCAGCTTCCCCTCGAGCTCCGCTAAGCGCCGTTCGCGCGCGTCATCAGCATCTGTACGGCTTTGCCGCAGCCGCTCGCCGAGGCGTCGCCACAGCGCCTCGTCCAATTCCTGCGAGCTATCGTCACCACGCCCGTCGAGCAAGCCCCCTGCCCCGTCCAGGTCCCCTTCATGGAATCGGAAGAGGGCCCTTTCGAGTGGACTCGCCGCCGGCCCAGCGAACAACTCCAAGTCGCGCGCCACCAGTAGCTCGGCCCCCTCGCCCACCAGGCCGCTGAGCAGCGTGAATTCCAAGTCGCTCGACTCGCCACCGCGCAGGGCCACACGCAGCCGGAACGGCTCCTCGCCAGGGTCCCCCGCCACGTCGAGCGTGCCCGCCTGGGGAATGCTGCGATGGTAGAGCTTGGCCGCCTTGCCGTTGCGCTGCCGAATGCCTTCCTTGACCCGGCCTAGGAAGCCCTGCAGCAAGCGCGCCTCGTGCAGACTTACCCGCATGGCAGCGTGCACGGGCGCGCGCCAGGTCGCCGCAAGGCGCTCCTCCCACAGCTCGACCGCCGCCCCGTAGCGCCGCCGCGCAAGGAAACCCTCCGCGGTGGCCGCATCGCTCTCGAAGTCCGCGAGTGCCGTCTGCTCACGCAACTCCTGCCGGCGCTCTTTCAGCTCGCCCCGGGCCACAAAGAGCGTCGCCTGATGGCGCCGCTCCCAGCCCTCCGGCACCTGCTCCAGGTCGGGTCCTCCGCTGCGCAAGAGCATCTGAAGGTGCTCGTCGAGCTCCGCAGCAGGATCCCGTCCGGGGTCCATCGCCAACTCGTGGCCGAGCTCCGCAGCGCGCTCCTTCAGGGCCTGCTCCAGGGCGGAGTCGCGCCTTTGCCAACCGAGCCGGTTGTCACGGCCCATGCCTTCGATGGCTGGCCGGACCCGGCGCTCGATTCTCTCCAAGAGCAGCGCTTCGTCCAGACCCGCCGAGCTCGCGCCGGACAGGTCCAGCAGCTCCCGCGCCGAGCGCATTCGCTGGGCTTCCGCATCCAAGTAGCGCTTGGCAGCGATATCCTGCGACACCCGCGGCTCAAGCTCTCGGTTTACGTAGCCTGACACCTGATCGACGCGCTGAGCGTAGGCCTGTTCCAGCGCACGATCTGCCCCATCCAGCAGCGCGCGATGCCAGCGGGTCAGCTCTTCACTGCGCACCGCCCGGGGCAGCTCCGCGAGGCTTCCGTACCCGGTCCCGCTCCGCAACTCGCCGGACAAGGTGCTCGCAATGGTGTCCCGAGCCGCCACGAGATTCCCCCGTTCCACCTCTGCCGCGTAGCTTGCCTGAACGACCGAGCGCACCCGACCGAGCTCGCGATCCAGGTGCGCCAGCACGTCCCCTTGGAAATCACGCGCAAGTGTGCGCTGCCCTGCCGACAGGTCCACGCCCCCACGGGGGCTCAGCCAGCCAGCGAGCTCAGCCAAGACCTGACTGTGATCCAGCACCTGCCCCCTGAACTGCGCCGCAAGAGCATCCAAATCCGCAAACCGCTCGGATGGGCTGGTCTCTGGGACCACGTTTTGCGAGAGCGAGTGCTGCCACAGCCCCCAGGCCACGCCACCCCCTAGCAGCAGACCGGCAGCCAGAAGGGCGAGGCGCTTGCCCCCCTGTCGTTCCCCCGGCAGTGGATCCAAGCTGGCGACGCTGACCTCGGGCGCCCGACGTTCCCGCAGGCGATCGAGGTCCGCGGCCAGCTCCTGTGGCTCGGCATAGCGCTTCTCTGGATCGCGGGCGAGGCACTTGCGCAACACCAGGGACATCCCCTTGCTGAGTTCCGGTCGGAACTGCCGGGGGTCGGGAACACGGTGGTAGAGCACCGCTGAGAGCACCTCAGCGACACTGCTCCCCTGGAACGGGGGCCGGCCACAAAGGGCGTGATACATCGTCGCCCCGAGGGAATAGATGTCCGAGCGAGTGTCCGCACTCGAGGGATCCTTGGCCTGCTCGGGACTGATGTAGTGCGGCGTGCCAAGGGTGCCGCCGGGCGAGGTCAGCGCCGGGTCATCCTCGGCGATCGCCAGGCCCAGATCTACGACGCGCGCCTTGCCGTGGGGATCGACCAGAATATTGGCCGGCTTCACATCCCGATGGGTCACGCCCGCTTCGCTGGCGTACTGCAATGCATCGACCACGGGCGCGAAAAAGCGCAGGGCCTCGCGCTCGCTGAGCATCCCCTGTTCGTCGATGCGCTCGCCCAAGCTGATGCCCTCGACCAGCTCCATCGCATACCACCAGCGCCCCTCACTCTCGCCCATGTCGATGGCTGAGATGATGGCGGGGTGGGCCAGCTTGGCGGCCGTGCGCGCTTCGCGCTGCAGACGGCGAACGGCCCTGCGGTTGCCCATGAGCTCCCGGTGCAAGAGCTTCAGCGCGACGGGTCGATCCACCGCGACCTGCACCGCGCTGTACACCACGCCCGTCGAACCGCGGCCCAGCACACCCTCGATCCGGTACCCCTCGATGCGGGGCAGGGAACTGGGGGCATCCGAGTTGCTGCGCTTGGATTCGCTCATGGATTGAAATTCGCTCCCCCAGCCTAGCCCACCGGCGCCGCCGGTCAGCCATTTCTCCGGAGCCTTAGTCCTTCTTGGATGGTGCTTTCGGCTTGGTCAACCCGTACTTCTCCAGTTTGCGCTGCAGCGCGAAGCGACTGATCCCCAGGGCCTTGGCGGCCTGACTCTTGTTGCCGCCCGCCTGGGCGAGAGCCGCCTCGATCGAGCGGCACTCCAGGTCCGCCACAGCCGAGCGAATATCGCCCGACTCCAGCACCGCCGCCCCGGGCAGGGGTTCACCCGACTGACCGCGCCCCTCGCGTACGGGTTCGGAGAGATGCTCGGGGCGCACTTCCCCGTTGGCCAGAACCATCAGGCGGCGCATCTCGTTCTCGAGTTCACGCACGTTGCCCGGCCAGTCGTGGGACACCAAGCAGGCCATCACGTCGTGGGGCAAATCAGGCGCCTCGCGCCCCGCCTCGCGCGCAGCACGCACGAGCAGGTGCTCCGCCAGCAGAGGAATGTCGTCCCGTCGCTCGCGCAGGCTCGGCAGGTTCACGGTCAGCACCGCGATGCGATAGTAGAGATCCTCGCGGAATGCGTTCTCGCGCACCATCTCCTCGAGATTGTGGTGACTCGCGGCGAGCACTCGCACGTCGACTTTGACCACCCGGTCGGAGCCCAGCACGCGCAGCTCCCCCTCCTGCAGCACGCGCAGCAGCTTCTTCTGCATCTCGGGGCTCATGTCCCCGATCTCGTCGAGGAACAGCGTGCCGCCGTCGGCCTGCTCTAGCAGCCCCTTCTTGTTCTTGTAGGCCCCGGTAAACGCACCGCGCACATGGCCAAAGAGCTCCGACTCCAGAAGTGTGTCCGGCAAAGCTGCGCAGTTCTCGGTCACAAAAGCCTTGCCCTTGCGCTCCCCATTGAAGTGGATCGCGCGGGCGATCAGTTCCTTGCCCGTGCCGCTCTCGCCGTGGATCAGGACGGGCAGTTCCGACTCGATGATGCGATCGAGGGCTTGAAAAATCGCGCGCATCGCATCGCTCGCGCCCACCAGCGACGTGTAGTCGTAGCGGCCGCGCTCTCGCCCCAACTCGGCGCGCACCACTGCGAGCTCGGACCCTTGATCCTTGACCTTGCGCCCAAGTTGCTCGTTGAGGCGCTCGATCTGACGGGCGGAGGCCTCCAGGCGGTGATTGCGCTCGCGCAGCTCGGCGACACGCCGGGCCTGCTGCAGCGCGATCGACGCCTGCGCTGCAAACAGCTCCACCAGCTCCATGTCCTCCTCATTGAACGCCCCGAACTGCAGCCGGTTGTCCACGTAGAGCACGCCCTCCACCCGCTCCTCCACCCGGATGGGCATACACATCACCGAGCGCAGGCGCAGTTCCTCCACACTGGCCATCGCCTCGAAGCGATCGTCCTGCCCGGCGTCCAGCGAAAGCACAGCCTCGCCCTCCGCCACGACCTTGCCCGCGATGCCCATCGACAGGCGAGAGCGAGGGACGACCACATCGGTGCGATCAAAGCTGCGCGCGACGTTCACCGTCATCGCCTCCACCTCGGGCTTGCCCTCGGGCTCCGGGTTTCGCGCCCGATCCTCCATGAGCAAGAAGCCGCGCTCGCCTCCCACTAGGCTGACGGCGGAATCCACGATGAGCCGCAGCAGGGGCAGTAGTTCCGTCTCCCCCACCAGCTTGGCGGTGATTTTGGCGAACACCCGCAGGTTCTCGCGCTCCCGGCGCGCATCCCCCGTCAGGGTGGCGAGCCCCTCGTCGCCAGCCCCAGCCCGGGGCTCCAGCACGATTCGAACGCCCCCGACTTCGATCTCATCCCCGACCGATAGCAGCTTCCGATCGACCCGCTCGCCGTTCACCCGCGTGCCGTTGGCGCTGCCCAAATCGATCACCCAGGGCTCGCCATCCTCGCTCTCAATGCGGCTGTGATGCCTAGAGACCTTGGTGGACGAGAGTCGAATGTCGTTGTCGAGCGCTCGACCAATCGAGATCACGGCGCTGGAGAGCTCGATCGGTGTGCGCACACCGTCCTCGATCACGGTCCATCTCATGGCTTGGGCAGGCTGGGGG